>JBCCDT010000145.1:0-9294 GCA_039030635.1 Pseudomonadota bacterium | reverse complement strand
TGGCTCAAACTTGGTGAAGGTGAAGGCATCGACGAACTCTTCGAGCGGCACACCGTATTGCAGACCAACCGACACCGCGATGGCGAAGTTGTTCATCATGGCGCGGAAACCCGCCCCCTCTTTGTGCATATCGATGAAGATCTCGCCCAAAGAGCCATCCGTGTACTCGCCTGTGCGCAGGTACACTTTGTGCCCGCCGACCATCGCCTTCTGGGTGTAACCCTTGCGACGGTCAGGCATTTTCTCCCGATGCGTCTTGGCCACTTCCTTTATGATCACCTTCTCGATGATCTTCTCGGCCAACACTTCCGCCTTTTGCTGCGGATTGCCGGTTTCGAGAACCTCGGCGGCCTCCTCATCATCCTCGACCAAAGCAGCGGCAAGAGGCTGAGACAGTTTGGAGCCGTCACGATAAAGCGCATTGGCCTTCACACCCAGCGACCAGCTCTTCTCATAGGCCTTCTGACAGTCCTCAATGGTCGCGTCATTGGGCATGTTGATCGTCTTGGAGATCGCGCCCGAGATGAAGCTTTGCGCCGCGGCCATCATGGTGATGTGGCTGTCGACATTGAGGAAGCGCTTGCCCTTTTTGCCGCAGGGGTTGGCGCAGTCAAAGACCACATAGTGCTCTTCTTTCAGGTGCGGTGCACCCTCCAGCGTCATTGTCCCGCAGACATGGTCGTTGGCGGCATCGATATCGGCCTTGGAATAGCCCAGATGCGCCAGCATGTCGAAGGTCGGATCGACCAGCTTCTCCGCCGGAATGCCCAGAACCCCGGTGCAGAACTCTTCGCCCAGCGTCCACTGGTTAAAGACGAACCGGATGTCAAAGGCCGAGCCCACGGCATTGTCCACCTTCTGCAGCTCAGCCGGGCCAAACCCGTGACCGGCCAAAGAGGTGTGGTTGATCCCCGGCGCATTCCCGATGGTCCCGTGACCCACAGCGTAGCTCACGATCTCTTCGATCTGAGCGGAGCCGTAGCCCAGCGTTTCCAGCGCGGAGGGCACAGAGCGGTTGATGATCTTGAAATAACCACCGCCAGCGAGCTTTTTGAACTTCACCAAGGCGAAATCCGGCTCAATCCCCGTGGTGTCGCAATCCATCACCAGACCGATTGTGCCCGTGGGCGCAATCACAGTGGCCTGCGCGTTGCGATAGCCATTGGCCTCACCCAGCTTCAACGCCTCATCCCAGCTCGCCATGGCCAGTTCGACCAGACGTGCATCCGGGCAATTGGCGTGATCGAGCGGCACAGGTGCTGTCGCCACTGCGTCATAACCTTCGGTGGCACCATAGGCCGCCGCACGGTGGTTGCGAATGACGCGCAGCATGTGCTTGCTGTTCTTGGCATAGGCCGGGAACGCGCCCAGCTCACCGGCCACCTCGGCCGATGTGGCATAGGCCACACCCGTCATGATCGCCGTCAGCGCACCACAAAGCGCCCGACCCTCATCGGAGTCGTAGCCATAGCCCATGTTCATCAGCAAGCCGCCGATATTGGCATAGCCCAGACCCAAAGTGCGGGTGTCATAGCTGTTCTGCGCGATCTCTTTGGATGGGAATTGCGCCATCAACACCGAGATTTCCAGCGTCAGGGTCCACAGCCGCGTGGCGTGCACATATTCCTGCGCGCCAAACACCCCGTCATGATAGAACTTCAGCAGGTTCATCGACGCCAGGTTACAGGCCGTGTCATCGAGGAACATGTATTCAGAACAAGGGTTTGAACCGCGAATTTGACCTTCTTCCGGGCAGGTGTGCCAATCATTGATCGTGTCGTGGAACTGAATGCCCGGATCGGCACAGGCCCAGGCCGCATGGCCCACCTGTTCCCACAGATCGCGGGCCTTGATCGTCTTGGAGACGGACCCATCCGTGCGGTTCAACAGCGCCCAATCGTCGTCATTCTCGACTGCTTTCAAGAAGGCATCGGTGACGCGGATCGAATTGTTGGAGTTTTGACCAGAGACGGAGGCATAAGCCTCGCTGTCCCAGTCGGTGTCGTAGGTCGGAAACTCAATGCTGTCATAGCCCTGACGCGCATAATCCAGCACGCGCTTGATGTAGGTCTCCGGGATCGACACGGATTTCGCCGCGCGGATCGCTGTCTTCACCGCGCCGTTCTTGGCCGGATCAACCGCATCCTCAGACGCGCCATCCCACTCACGGATGGCCGCGAAGATGTCGTTGAGTTTCGCTTCGTGCATCTTGGAGCCGGCGACGATGGAGGCAACCTTCTGCTCTTCCTTCACCTTCCAGCCCACAAACTCCTCAATGTCGGGGTGGTCGGCGTCGCAAATGACCATTTTGGCCGCGCGCCGCGTAGTACCACCGGATTTGATGGCACCCGCCGCCCGATCCCCGATTTTGAGGAAACCCATCAGGCCGCTTGACTTGCCGCCACCCGAAAGGGCTTCCCCGTCGGCACGCAGGGAGGAGAAGTTCGTGCCGGTCCCGGACCCATACTTAAAGAGCCGGGCTTCGCGCACCCACAGGTCCATGATTCCGCCGTCGCCCACCAGATCATCTGCGACGGACTGGATAAAGCACGCATGGGGTTGCGGGTGCTCGTAGGCGGAGGCCGACTTGGTCAGCTCACCGCTTTCAAAATCTACGTAATAATGGCCTTGGCTAGGACCATCGATGCCATAGGCCCAATGCAGGCCGGTGTTAAACCACTGGGGCGAGTTCGGCGCGGCCATTTGGTTGGCCAGCATGAACCGCATCTCATCATAATAGGCGCGCGCGTCCTCCTCGGTGGAGAAATAGCCGCCTTTCCAGCCCCAATAGGCCCACGCGCCTGCCAAGCGGTCGAATACCTGCTTGGAGGACGTCTCACCTGTCTTTTCCGTCGTCTTGGCCGCAGGCGCAGAGCGCCACAGAAACTCCGGCACGCCCTTTTCTTTGACCCGCTTGAGTTTCACCGGCACACCCGCTTTGCGGAAATATTTCTGCGCAATCACATCGCTGGCCACTTGGCTCCAGCTTGCGGGCACTTCGACATTGTCGAGCTTGAAAACAATCGTGCCGTCCGGATTGCGGATTTCCGAGCTGGTGGTGATAAAGTCCAGATCGGCGTAGGCATCCTGTCCTGCCTTCGTGAATTTTCTTTCAATTTTCATATGCTGAGCCCCGTGTTTCAGCGTTTATCTTTTGAGTTCGGCCATTGCACTCCGAACCCTCCCCTCAGTCGGGCAAATACCATCAACACTGCCCGCGCCCCATGTGTTCCGGGCGGCGGTAACCGTGTCTTTCCTCAGTAAACTGTGTTACTTGGGGATGACCCTGCCTTTCCGGCTGTCGCCACTATATCTTGTGCCGTTCCAACCGTGGCCTACAACCTGACGTATCGACCCATAGTCGGTCAACGGGTTTTTTTCGGGATTTTCAGGAAAAAGAAGTTGACGTGCGCGTCAACGACTGGACCGCCGCACATGTCAGTGATTCATGAATTTGTTACAAAGATGAAAGACCGCTGAAACAAAAACTAAAACTTCTTTAAAACCGGCTGGTTTATGCCGACATGCTGATGCACGCGCCGATCAACTCTCCACATCCCCTTGGGTCAAGCGCACCCGCGCCTGGGCGGCGCACAGCCTCAAAAAAAAATTTGCGCAGGCCCGCTCATCCCGACCGATGAGCCAATTGTTGCACCCAGAGCACGACCAAATCGGCGCTCTGCCGCGCGCGATGGCCGACCACAATATGTATGAAAGGAAATGGTCGGGGCGGCGAGATTCGAACTCACGACCCCCTGTACCCAAAACAGGTGCGCTACCAGACTGCGCCACGCCCCGGACCGTGCGCCTCTCTAGCCGGGATTTCAGACGATGAAAAGGTCTAACAGGGCCAAACAGCGGCGTCTTGTGCAATACCAGGGTGGCGCAGCTGATCCCCGGGCCCGATGCCAAAGCGCGCGGCCACACCGCCATTGACCTCCAGCACATATTGGATGTCGCGCCCGCCATTGATCAGACGCTCCGACAAAGGCTCGGCATTTTCATGCACCTTCTTCACCGTGCCTGTCCGATCAACAAAAATCATGTCCAGAGGGATCAGTGTGTTTTTCATCCAAAACCGCGCGGGCTGCGGTCGATCGTATATAAAGAACATGCCCGCGCTTTGCGCCATGCTCTCCACAAACATCAAACCTTGGCTGCGTTCTTCGTTGTCATCTGCCACAGAAACAGTGAATTGCGCCTGCCCCCACGTGCCTTTGACCTGCACGGCTGTTTCGCGACACTCCGCCGCCGCCAAACCGCCCGGCAGGATTGCACTCAATACCGCCGCAATGACTGTCAGTCGTCGTCTCGAACCGCGCTTTCCCATCCGCACACCTCCGTCGCCATGCGGCCACGCTTACCTTCTATGACACGGATGGCAAGGGCTTCGCCGGATTGCAGGTCCGCCATGCCCGAGCGCCGCAACACTTCGACGTGAATAAACACGTCCTCATTGCGCCCGAACGTATTGGCAAAGCCAAACCCCTTGCCCTTGTCGAACCATTTCACCCGCGCAGGCTCCAACGGTGCGTCGCGCAGCGTGTCGAGATCGATATTGTCGATATCGGCCAGCTCGGCCATGGCCACACCCTCAGGCGGGTCAATCGCAAACACTTCAATCGCCTGGATCCCGCGCTGCGTGTGCTGCACCTCAAGGTCAATACCCGCGTGATCGGCGACAGAGCTCTGGCCGAAATTCCGCAAGACATTCGCGTGGAGAAGGATGTCAGGGCCACCTTCTTCTGTGACCACAAATCCGAACCCTTTTACCGGATCGAACCATTTTACCCGGCCATAAACGCGTTCTGTTTGGCCTTTTTCTTCAGTCACCAACGGTATTCCTATTCGCATCGCCCCTATCCGCATTAGAGCCCCTTAAGGAATTAGTATCAAGAAAAAACAATACGTTTTCAGGGCTTTGCATTTTGCGTTACGTGAATTTTATGGGTTCAATCGGGCTATTTCCCATTTGTTTTCAACTGCTTTCCGGCGCCAGACGAAACGATCATGCAAGCGATGCGCCCCATCTGCCCAAAACTCGATCTCAACCGGTTCGATCCGAAATCCACCCCAGAAGGGCGGGCGCGACGGATTCGGTCCCTTGGTCGCGGTCACCTTGGCAACCTCCGCCATCAGCTCGGCGCGTGATCCCAAGGGCCGCGATTGCTGCGACGCCCAGGCCCCCAGCCTGCTTTTGAGAGACCGCGTCGCATAATACTCATCCGCTTCCGGCCCGTCTTCGCGCACAACCGCCCCGCGCACCCGCAATTGCCGGCGCAGCGACTTCCAGTGCAGAACGCCCGCCGCTTTGCCGGTCGCGGCCAGTTCCTGACCTTTGGTTGAGTCGTAATTGGTGAAAAACCAAAAGCCTGTCTCGGTGATCCCCTTGAGCAAAACCATGCGCGCATTGGGCAACCCAACGGCGTCTACCGTGGACAGCGCCATGGCATTTGGGTCATTGATTTCTGATGTCTCGGCCTCAGCCAACCAGTTTCGCGCGATCTCAAAGGGATCGTCGCCCGCGAAAATTCCGTCTCTTTTCATCGTCACGTCGTCTTTTGTGGATGCTCCTCAATAGAGGACCTAGGACAACCCCTATTGCGGGGCAAGCTCTGTTGATCGTTTGCATGGCGGGTTTGACAGAATTGCACCCCCTCCCGCCTAAGCCTTGAAGCGCCAAGAGCGATTGTCTAAAGGAAGGCGATATTTCGGATGGGTCGAGGGTGAAACATGTCGAACGGTTTGATGGCGGGCAAGCGTGGGCTCATTATGGGGCTTGCCAATGACAAGTCGATCGCATGGGGCATTGCCAAAGCCTGCCGCGATGAAGGGGCCGAACTGGCCTTCTCCTATGTGGGTGAGGCATTCCGCAAACGCGTGGAACCTTTGGCAGAGCAGCTCGGCGTGACAGAGCTTTTTGATTGCGACGTGGGCGATGCCGCCTCAATTGACGCCTGTTTTGCCGGAATTGAGAAGGCATGGGGCAAAATTGATTTCCTCGTCCACGCCATCGGGTTTTCCGACAAGACCGAATTGCGCGGGCGTTATGTGGACACCAGCCGCGATAATTTCGTCAACACGATGGATGTGTCGGTCTATTCCTTCACCGCCGTGGCACAGCGCGCCGAAAAGATCATGCCCGATGGCGGCGCGCTCTTGACGCTGACCTATTATGGCGCGGAACAGGTTATCCCCAATTACAATGTGATGGGCGTGGCCAAGGCCGCGCTTGAGGCCTCTGTCATGTATCTGGCCGAGGATCTGGGCAGCCAGAACATCCGCGTCAATGCCGTCTCTGCGGGTCCGATCAAAACGCTGGCCGCCAACGGGATCAGCGATTTTCGCTATATCCTGAAATGGAATGAGCTGAACTCGCCCCTGCGCCGCAACGTGACGATTGAGGATGTGGGCAATTCCGCACTGTTCCTGCTCTCTGATCTGGGCAGCGGCACCACCGGGGAGGTGCTTCACGTCGATGCGGGCTACCACGTCGTCGGGATGAAGGCCGTGGACGCCCCCGACATCGAAAAGAGCTAAACGGTGGAGCTGGCGCATCTGATCGCGTTCAACCTGGCGCTGCTCGCGGCGATAGCGAGCCCGGGGCCATCCCTGCTCTATCTCATCAAAACCACGCTTTCCAACGGGCGAGCGGCGGGCGTGGCCGCGGGGGCCGGGCTGGCTACGATGGCCGCGCTGTGGACGCTGGCCGCGCTTTTGGGCCTCGACGGGATCTTCACGCTCTTTCCCTGGGCCTATGCTGCCCTGAAAATTCTCGGCGCGGCCTACCTGATCTGGATCGCGATCCAAACCTGGCGCCATGCCAAAACGCCTGTGGCAGAGGGCACCGCTACAGCCTCGCGCGGGCGGGCGTATCTCGCCGGGTTGATGATCAATCTGGCCAACCCGAAATCGGTCTTTTTCGCCGCCGCCGTCATTGTCGTGATCTTTCCACCCAGCCTGACCGCTGCGGACAAATTTATCATATTCCTCAATCACCTAGCCGTCGAACTTATTGTTCAACCCACGCTCGCCATCCTGCTGTCGACCGGTGTGATCCGCGCGCGCTACCTGGCGGCCAAACCCATCATTGATCGCGTGACCGCCGCCGTTTTGGGCGCGCTTGGGTTGCGCCTGCTCTTTGCGCGATAGGAGCCCCCATGACCACAGACCGCCTGCCCCATGAAAAAGGCTTCCATGTCAGTTGGGACCAGTTGCACCGCGATGCCCGCGCGCTGGCCTGGCGGTTGCAGGATCTGACGCCGGAAGAAGGCTGGCGCGCCGTGGTGGCCATCACCCGCGGCGGCATGGCGCCCGCCATGATCGTGGCGCGAGAGCTTGATATCCGCAGGGTCGATACGATCTCGATCAAGTCCTATGACCACCAAACCCAGTCCGAGCCGGTGGTGATCAAGGCCCCTGACCCGAACATTGTGGGCGATGGAGAGGGCGTGCTGATCGTGGATGATCTGGTCGACACGGGTCGCACGCTCGATGTGGTGCGGGAGTTGTTGCCCAAAGCCCATGTTGCCACCGTCTATGCCAAACCCGCGGGCGGCGACCGGGTGCAAACCTTCGTCACCGAGGTCAGCCAGGACACGTGGATCTTTTTCCCTTGGGATCTCGCGCTGCAATATGTCGAACCGTACCGAGGCACATGATGACTGTGATCTCCCGCACCGCCAACACCTTTGCCCCACCTGTCATGGCCGCGCGCCGGTGGCTTGACGGGGTCACTTTCCCGCCCGATCGCCCGCTGATCAATGTGAGCCAGGCCGCCCCGGCTGAGCCGCCGCCCGAACCCTTGCGCAAAGTCATCGCAGAGGCCGCGCTTGAGACGCCCGAGGCGCATCTTTACGGCCCCGTTCTGGGCCTGCCCGCTCTGCGCGCCGAGATCGCGGATCAGTGGCAAAGCCACTACGGGGGTGAGATCCAAGCAGCCCAGGTCGCCATCACCTCCGGCTGCAATCAGGCCTTTTGCGGTGCCATGGCCTCGCTCTGCACCGAAGGGGATGAAGTTATCCTTCCAACCCCTTGGTACTTCAACCACAAAATGTGGCTGGACATGTCGGGGATCATGACCGTACCACTGGCCACCGGCCCCGATCTTTTGCCTGACCCGGACAAGGCCGCGCAGCTCATCACCGCGCGCACCCGCGCCATCGTCCTCGTCTCGCCCAACAACCCGGGCGGGCTGGAATACCCCGCCGATCTGGTCATGGCCTTCTACCAACTGGCCCAGTCCAAGGGGATCAAGCTCGTCATTGATGAAACCTATCGCGATTTTGACGCCCGCAGCGGCGCACCTCACGCGCTCTTCCAGGATCCGGACTGGCCGCAGACCCTGATCCATCTCTATTCTTTTTCCAAGGCTTTCCGCCTCACCGGCCACCGGGTCGGTGCCATCATCGCCGCTGAGGCCATGTTGATGGAGGTTGAAAAATTCCTCGACACGGTCGCCATCTGCCCCAACCAACTGGGCCAGATTGCCGCCCTTTGGGGGCTGCAAAACATGGCGCAATGGTGCGCGGGCGAACGGGCCGAAATCCTCGATAGGCGCGCCGCGATTGACGAATATTGGCCCGCCATGGCCTCCCAAGGCTGGGAGCTTCAGGGCCTCGGCGCGTTTTTCGCCTATGTGCGCCACCCATTTGACATGTCATCCGCCGATCTTGCCCCCACCCTGGTGCGCGAGGCGGGTGTTCTGCTTCTGCCAGGCACGATGTTCTACCCGGGTGGCGCCCCCCGCGCGCCCCACGAGCTGCGCATCGCCTTCGCCAATATCGACAGATCGGGCATCAAAACCCTGTTTGATCGGCTCTCGGCCCTGCCCTCCACTCTTGCGACTGCCCCCAGCAGCGCATAGACACATCCAAAGCAGTCTCAACACCTTTGCGAGCGTGACAAATGGCCAAGAAATCTAACCCTGTCATGTGGGTCCTCATGGGCCTTCTGATCATCGCCCTGGGCGGGTTCGGTGCGTCAAATTTCGGCGGTTCGATCCGGTCGATCGGCTCCGTCGGGGATGTGGATATCGGCACGCAGGACTACGCGACCGGCTTGCAGCAGGAATTGCGCGCCTTCCAACAGCAAACGGGCGAGGCGATCAGCTTTACCCGGGCGCAAGATGAGGGCCTTGATGAACGCGTGCTGGCGCAACTCATCGCGCAAGCCGCCTTTGACAATGAGGCCCGCGCGATGGGCCTGTCGATCGGCGATGAAAACCTGCGCGATGAGATCCTGTCGATGCAACAATTTCGCGGCCTCGATGGCAATTTTGACCGCGACGCCTAT
>JBCCDT010000144.1:0-9429 GCA_039030635.1 Pseudomonadota bacterium | reverse complement strand
GATCAAGGCGGCGATCCTGCCGCTACATTTCTGGCTGCCTGCCACCTATTCCACCGCACCCGCACCGGTGGCCGCGCTCTTTGCCATCATGACCAAGGTGGGCGCCTATTCGATCATCCGCTTTTACACCATCGCCTTCCCACCTGATCTTGAGGTCACCCAAGGCCTCTTTGACACCTGGCTTTTGCCGGGCGCGCTGCTGACGCTCGCCATCGGCATGATCGGCGTGCTGGGGGCCAAGCGGCTCGATCGGTTGGTGGCTTTCGCGGTGATCGGCTCCATGGGGATGCTGATGACCTCTGTGTCGGTTTTCACGCCAGAGGGCATCGCGGCAGCACTTTATTACGCGGTGCATTCCACCCTGGCCACGGCGGCGCTTTTCTTGCTGGTCGACGTGGTGCGCACACGGCGGGCAGGCCATGACCTGCATTGGGTCCAAGCCCCCCCGATCGTGGGCGGTGCGCTGGTCGCCGGCATGTTCTTTGCCGCGGCCATCGCCATGGCGGGCCTGCCGCCGCTATCGGGCTTTGTGGGCAAATTGCTGATCCTCGATGCCGCCTTGGCCGATCCGCGTATGGCCTGGGTCTGGGCCGTGATCCTCACCTCCAGCCTGATCGCCGTGGTGGGCTTTTCCCGCGCCGGGTCCGTCATTTTCTGGAAAGCCCACGCGCCGATGCCAGACCCCGCGCTGCGCGAGACGCAAAGCGACGAGCAATCCACGCCAGAGCAAAACCCAGATCATCACTCGGAGCCGCAACCGGCCCTGCCCATGGTCGCCATCGGCACACTGCTTGGCGCCATCGTGCTGGTCACCGTCTTTGCTGGCCCGATCAACCTCTATCTCAACGCCACCGCCGCGCAGCTTTTTGCGCCCGGGCCTTACATTTCAACCGTGCTTGACACCCCCGGCAAGGTCATCACCTATACGGGCAAGGACGATCACGGCGACAAAGGCGCTGACAAAGACGCCGACCACAAAGAGGAGGATCACTGATCATGCCATTCCTCCGCCGTGTCTTTCCTCACCCGCTTTTGACCATCCTGATGACGCTGGTCTGGTGCCTGCTGGTGAACCGGCCCAGTTCCGGCGCGGTGGCCTTCGGCTTGCTGTTGGGCATCATCATCCCGATCATGACCTCGGCTTTCTGGCCCGAACGCCCGCCGATCACGCGCCCCTGGCGGCTTTTCAGCTATTTTGGCCTGGTCATATGGGACATCATTGTCGCCAACGTGCAGGTCGCGATCATCGTGGTGTTCAAACGCAACGACCAGATGCAACCCAATTGGGTCAACATCCCGCTGGACCTGCGCACGCCTGAGGCCATCGCGGTGCTCGCCAGCACGATCACCCTGACGCCCGGCACCGTCACGGCGGACCTGTCTGAGGACGGCACATCCTTGCTGGTCCACGCCCTCGACGCGCCTGACCCGGATGCCGTACGCGATGAGATCAAACAACGCTATGAGGCCCGCCTGATGGAGATTTTCCCATGCTGATGACCTATGCGCTTTATATTGCCTTCGGGGCTGTCGCGCTGACGATGGTTTTGTCGATGATCCGCCTGTTGCGCGGGCCCTATCTGGGCGATCGCGTGCTCTCGCTCGACACGATCTCGATCAATGCGGTGTCGCTTATCGTGCTCTACGGTATTGCCAAGGAAACCCAGATGTATTTTGAAGCCTCGCTCCTGATCGCCATGCTGGGCTTTGTCTCTACCGTCGCTTTCGCGCGCTTTCTTCTGCGCCGGGATGTGATCGAATGACCGGCACAGATCCCATCGAAATCATCGTCGCCATTCTGCTGATCATCGGGGCCCTCTTCACGCTTGTGGGCGGCTACGGCCTGGTGAAGCTGCAAAACCCGATGTCGCGTCTGCACGCGCCCACCAAGGCCGGCACACTGGGCGTTGGCAGTATGCTGGTGGCGTCCATGATCTATGCGTTCCATCATGCGGACGGCTCACTCAATGAGTTGTTGATCCTGGTCTTTTTGTTCGCCACCGCGCCGGTTTCGGCCAATTTCATTGCCAAAGTGCACATCCACCGCGACCGTGTCGGAACCCCTTTGCCTGAGCTGGAGGGGGAGCGGGAATGGGCGACAAAAGTCAAACCGGAAGACGAGGCGTAACCCATTTTCTAAAGAGAAAATGCGCGAGACAAATCTGAAAAACTCTGCCGCGCCCTAGCGCATTCTCGGGTTCAACGCATCGCGCAGCCAATCGCCCAACAGGTTGATCGACAGGGCCAGAGCTAAAAGCGTGCCCGCCGGGAAGAGCAGGATCCACCATTCGCCTGAGAACATGAACTCCTGCCCGATGCGAATGAGAGTGCCGAGCGACGGTTTGGTCGGCGGCGCACCCACGCCCAGAAAGCTCAGCGTCGCCTCCGCAATGATCGCCAGCGCCAGCGAAATCGTCGCAATCACCAAGACCGGGCTCAGCACATTGGGCAGAATATGACGCAGCATGATGGCCAAGGGCGACCGCCCAATCAGCTTGGCCGCTTGCACATATTCCTTGTTTTTCTCCACCAGCGTCGTGCCCCGCACCACGCGGGCAAACTGCACCCAATCGCTGAGACCAATAGCCAGAATAAGCACCCAGATCGCCATTTGATCGCGGTATTCGGCCGGGGTGATGCCCTTGGCGATCCCAAAGATCAGCATCGCCACAAGGATCGCCGGAAAGGTCAGCTGCACATCCGCCACGCGCATGATGATCGTCTCGGTCCAGCCGCCCACATAGCCCGCCACCAGGCCCAAAAACACGCCCAGGACCATGGCCAAGAGCACCGCCGAGAACCCCACAAAAAGCGAAATACGCATCCCGTAAAGGATGGTCGAAAACACATCGCGGCCTTGGTCATCGGTGCCCAGAAAGAAGCTCTCCCCGGTAAAGGCATTGGCCTCCCCCGGTGGGGTAAACCCGTTCATCAGGTTGAGCGTGGCCGGGTTGAACGGATCATAGGGCGCGATCAGAGGCGCACACACCGCCGCCATCACCAGCAGCACGACCACGACAAAAGACACCACCGCCACCGGCGCATGGCGGAAAGAATACATGAAATCGCTGTCCCACCAGCGTTGCAGCCTGGTCATCTGCGGCGCCGGTTTGGTCTCGGAAACGGGGGTGTCTACCATCAGTTCGACCCTCCCCGATCCACCCTAAGCCGCGGATCAATCGCGAAATAAAGCATGTCGACAATCAGGTTGATGCCCACAAACATCACCGAAATCATCATCAGATACGCGGCCATCACCGGGATATCCACGAACTGGATCGCGTTGATAAAGAGAAGCCCCACACCCGGCCACTGAAACACCGTCTCGGTGATGATCGCAAAAGCAATGATCGACCCAAGCTGCAACCCGGTGATGGTGATCACCGGAACCAGCGTATTCTTCAAAGCGTGGCGAAAATTGATCACGCGAGAGCGGATGCCGCGCGCCCGCGCAAACCGGATGTAATCCATCCGCAGCACTTCCAGCATCTCGGTGCGCACCAGCCGCATAATCAGCGTCATCTGATAAAGCCCCAGCGTGATCGCCGGAAGGATCAGCGCCTTGAGCCCGCTTTCTGTCAGAAACCCGGTGGTCCAGCCACCGATCTCAACCACGTCACCGCGCCCAAAGCTTGGCAATCCAAGTGACGTGTTCTCAATCCACACCAACCCGAATGAGGACCAGGCCTCCGTCTCAAACCACAACATCGGGATCGCAAAGGGCAGGTCCACGCCCACGGAAAAGAGATAAATCAGCAAAACACCGATCAAGAACGTGGGCAGCGACACCCCGATCAGCGACACGGACATGATGATGCTCGACGACACGCCGCGTTTGCGAATGGCGGTGAAAATGCCCAACACGATCCCGCCGAAGAGCGCCAGCAACCCCGACACAAACGCCAGCTCCAGCGTCGCGGGCAACCGCTCCAACAGGATCTCGGACACCTCCCGCCCTTGGCGGTAGCTCAGCCCGAAATTGCCCTGCACGGCCTGCTCAAGGAACCGGTAATATTGCACCAGAAAATTGTCATCGAGACCCAGCTGCGCGCGCAGCCGCTCAATATCCTCAAGCGTGCGTTCCTGGCCCAGCATGTTGTCAATGGGATCGCCCACAAAGCGGAACATGGCAAAGGCCACAAACCCCACCACCAAGAGCACCAGCGCCGATTGCGCCACGCGTCGCATGATATAGCCGAACATGTCCGTTGTGCCCCCAAAAGCCGCGTCCATGTGCGGCTTTAACGAAAGCGGCGGCCCGATCAAAGGCCGCCGCCTGTGTTTTTAGTTCATTGTGAAGAACTTGAACTTCGGATCATCTTCCGGGCTCACCTCGGTGCCGACCGCGGTGGTCATACCCCAGTTGAGCACCTGGTGGTGGATCGGGATGTAGAGCTGTTCATCCTGCACCACGGTCCAGATGTCGTTGATCGTCGCGTTGCGCGCATCCAGATCGGTTTCAGAGGCCAGCGTCTGGATCTTGGCATCGGTGGCTTCATCCGAGAAGCCCGTGCCGTTCCAGCTGCCGCGCTCTTCACCGCGCGTGTGCACGAGGAAATTAAAGATGTATTCCGAGTCGTAGGTCGGAACACCCCAGCCCAGCATGTAGAAATCCGTCTCTTTGTTCTGGATCAGCGGGAAATGCTGCGCCTTGGGCTGCGCGTTGAGGTTCACGGTCACGCCAATCTGCGCGAGCATGCCCACGGCCGCCTGACAGATTGCCTCATCGTTGACATAGCGGTCATTGGGGCAATCCAGCTGAATGGAGAAGCCTTCGCCGTAGCCGGCATCCGCCATCATCGCCTTGGCCGCGTCCACATCGGTGGAGGAGGAGCTGTCCATCGCCTGGTTCCAGCCGTTGACAAAGGGCGGTGCGATCATGCCCGCAGGGGCGGATTGCTCACGCATCACGACCTTTTGGATGGCATCGCGGTTGATCGCCATGGACATGGCCTTGCGCACGCGCACGTCGCTTAGCGGGTTGGCACCGTCCACATTGTCATTGGCAATGTCATCGGGGCCCTGGTTCATGCCGAAAAAGATCACGCGGTTCTGCGGCGCGGTTTTGACGACCAGACCGTCGGTCTCACCCACGCGGGTCAGATCCTGCACCGGCACATCTTGGATAAAGTCGACCTCACCCGACAACAGCGCAGCCACACGGGTCGCGGCGTTCTGAATGGGGGTGTAGACGATCTCGCTCACCGCCAGCGGGAACTCATCCTTGCCCCAGTAGTTTTCATTCGCACTCAGAACGGTTTTGACGTCCGGCTCCCGGCTGACCAGCACATAGGCACCGGTGCCATTGGTGTTGGAGGAGGCAAACGTCGTCTCACCACCGGCGATGTCCTGCACCGCTTCGGCGGCATTGGCCTCGGTCCAGGTTTTGTCCATCATAAAGAGGTTGGTCAGGTTCGCCGGCAGGATCGGGTTCGGCCCATCGGTGACGAACTCCACCGTGTGATCATCCACCGCGCGCACCTCGGTGATCGAGGTCAGCAGCTCTTTCATCGCGGAGTTCTCGGATTTCGCGCGCTCAATCGAGAAAATCACGTCTTCGGCCGTGAACGCGGAACCATCGTGATAGGTCACGCCCTGGCGCAGGTTGAACACCCACACATTCGGGTCGCCCTCTTTCGGGGCCCAATCCGTGGCCAAAGCGGCCTGGAACGCGCCGGAATGGTCGCGAATGATCAGTGGCTCATAAATCTGGTGGGCCAGCGTATGGGTCGGCCCTTCGTTCTGGGCATGGGGGTCAAGCGTCAGCGAGTCGCCCGCGCGCGCCCATCGCAGCGTTTCGGCAGAGGCCGCCACAGCCGTCGTGGCCAGCAGCGTCGCCGCCAGGATCAGTTTCGTTTTCATTGTACTCTCCCTGAGTTTCACCGGGTCTGGTGTGCCCGGCATGATGGAAAAAGAATTACTCAAACTGGGCAAGGGCGCAACCATTGTGCACTGCGTTCCTTTGCGGAAACCGGTCCGATGCCTCCGGCGGAGGTATTTTGAACAAGAAAGAAGCGCAGGTTCTCCGGCTTCTTTCTTGTCAAAAATACCTATCGACGCGCCACGGTTTGCACCGGCCCTTCGGTCAGTTTGATGGCGGCCCCAATGTCCCTCTCAGTTTCAATTCCGTGTCGAGGCGCAAGCTGTCGCCGGACCCCCCGTCGGTCACCATCTGCCAAAGTTGCCGCGCGGCCAGCACGCCCATTTTGCGGTGTGGCACATGCACCGTGGTCAAGGCAGGCGAGGTCACGGTCGCCAATTCGATGTCGTCAAACCCGGTGATCGACAGGTCTTGTGGCACCCGTATCCCCAGGCTTTGCGCGGCCAAAAGCGCGCCCACTGCCAACACGTCATTGCCACAAATGACCACCGTGGGCGCCGGGGAGGAGGTGATCAAAGAGGCCAGCGCGGCACTGCCCGCCTCAATGGCATAGTGGGTTTCAAAGACCGGCAGGCGGCTGTGATCTAGGCCTGCATTCTCCATCGCGTCACGAATGCCCGCAACCCGGTCGCGCGCGCGGTCATTATCGGCCTGGCGCGCGGTGATCACGGCAATGCGCCTGTGTCCTTGCGACAGAACCTCGGCCGCCATGGCCCGCATCGCCGCACGATTGTCGAACCCGATGGAGGGTTTGGGTTTGTCCGGGTCATAGGCCCAGGACACCACGACCGGCACCTGCTGGCGATCCAGAAACTCGTAGATCTGGCTGTCGCGATGATGCCCGATCAACAGCAACCCATCCGCGCCCCGCGCCACCAAGGCCCGGATCTGATCCGCCTCAAGCGCCGGAC
Source organism: Pseudomonadota bacterium (assembly GCA_039030635.1). GTDB lineage: Bacteria > Pseudomonadota > Alphaproteobacteria > Rhodobacterales > Rhodobacteraceae > Roseovarius. The sequence goes on along the minus strand of JBCCDT010000144.1, from coordinate 2,637 downwards.
GATAGGATGAGCTGGCCACCAAAAGCGTCGCGCCTGCGCGGCCAAGCTCTTCTTGCACCGCCTGAATGCCGCGGGCGAAAATGGCGTTGTCCATGGTGGGGATGATCGCGCCGATCGTGTTGGTGCGTTTGGCCGCAAGGGATTGCGCCGAGAAATTTGGCGAATAACCCAGCTCTGCCACCGCTTTCATTACCTTGTCGCGTGTCTTTTTTTGCACCTGTTCAGGGCTGTTGAGGCAGCGCGACACGGTGGCCGTCGACACGCCCGCACGGCCCGCCACATCGGCCAATCTCGGCACGAAATCGGATGTATTCGGGTCCTTGGGCGTCATCATCGGCTCACAGTCTGCGCCTTGGGAATAGGCGTTGCCAAAGTGAATGTAAGCGCTTACATTACAGGGAGTCAACGCGTCTGTAACGCGATTCCGCCTTTATGGCCCCCAGACAGGATGCCCGCCTCATGGCCCGAGAATACCTCAAGAAAGCAACGCTTACCTCCACCAGCAACGCCTCGGATGTGTCCGAGACGGTGCGCACGATCCTCAACGATATTGAGGCAGGCGGCGATGCCAAGGCGATGGAATACGCGGCCAAGTTTGACAAATACGAGGGCAACGTGATCCTCACCCGCGATGAGATCACCGCTGCCGCCTCGCTCGTGCCCGAAAAGCTCAAGCAGGACATTCAATTCGCCCATGACAATGTGCGCAAATTCGCCGAAGCTCAGAAAGAGACGCTGCGCAGCATCGAGATCGAAGTGGTCCCGGGTCTGATCGCAGGTCAGAAATCCATCCCGTGCCACGGCGCGGGATGCTACGTGCCCGGTGGCCGCTACAGCCACATCGCCAGCGCCATCATGACCGTGACGACGGCCAAAGTCGCAGGGTGTCAGCACATCGTCGCCTGCTCTCCGCCGCGCCCGGATGTGGGCATCGCACCCGCCATCATCTACGCCGCTGATCTGTGCGGCGCGGATACCATCCTTGCCATGGGCGGGGTGCAGGGCGTGGCCGCCATGGCCTTTGGCCTTTTCGGCCTGCCCAAGGCCAATATCCTTGTGGGTCCCGGCAATCAGTTCGTGGCAGAGGCCAAGCGCACGCTTTTCGGTCGCGTGGGCATCGACATGATCGCAGGCCCCACCGACAGCCTGATCCTCGCCGATGGCCAGGCCGATCCCATGGTCGTGGCCACCGATCTCGTGGGTCAGGCCGAACATGGGTACAACTCGCCCGTTTGGCTGGTCACCGATGATCGCGACCTGGCCGAAGAGGTCATGCGCCTCGTGCCAACCCTCATCGACGACCTGCCCGAGGTGAACCGCGAAAACGCCACCGCCGCCTGGCGCGACTATGCTGAGGTGATCCTGTGCGCCGACCGTGAAGAGATGGCCGCGACCTCGGATGATTACGCGCCCGAACACCTCACGGTGCAGGCCGAAGACCTCGATTGGTGGTTGGGTCGCCTGTCCTGCTACGGCTCGCTGTTCTTGGGCGAGGAAACCACCGTGGCCTTTGGGGACAAGGACCAGGTAATCGCCGCCGCGGCCGCGGAGCAAAACCAGCGGGCCATCGCTGAGGCGTCCGCAGCCTCCCAGCACCACCACCAGCACCAGCACCAGCACCAGCACCAGCGGAACGGCTCTCCTCAAGCGTGTTCCAGCCTACACTCTCTCGTCCGGTCCTGCGAGATGGTGGCGGCATCCTCGGAAACGAAGCCATCCCCGTCGGCTCTTGCGGGCGACAGCGGCACTGCCGTCGTTGGCGGCGGCAGCGGCAGCGGCGGCGGCGGCAGCGGCAGCGGCAGCGATGATGTCCCCCCGTGTGGCAGCGCTCTTAGCCGCCACCGCCAGCGCCACCGCCGCCGCCGCGAAAGCCCGTCGCCGCCCCCCGGCCGCCCGTACGCGACGCCCAACCGCCGCGGGGGCGGGGGCGGGGGCAGGGGCCCGGACACGTTCCACCGTTCTCCTTCCTCGTCTTCCTCTCCGGAGATGTCGGAGACTGCCAATCGTTCTCCGAGAAGGGCGCTGTCCTCCGTCCCCCCTAAGGCCGCCGTCTCCCCGGAGTGCGCGGACGAGATGCTGGAGGTGAAGCTGGAGGCCGCTCTTCTGTGCGGCATCGGTCGCGCGCCAGTCTCCCGTGCCGCCGTGCTGTCTTCCTCCTCCTCCCCCTCCCCCTCCCCCTCTCCCTCCTCTCCCTCCTCCTCCCCCTCCGCGTCTCCTTCCTCGGGTCCTCCGGCCGCTTCCGCCTCCGCTCCCGCTTCCGACGCGGCCGACCGTTCGGGTGCTGCCTCCGGTTCTTCTTCGTCATCGGGTCGTCACCACGACGGTCAACCCCGGGCGGCGGGCCCGGCGACGGCGGCGGCGGCGGCGGCGGCGGCGGCGGCGATCACGCACATGCCGGCTTCTCCCTCCGCTTGCGGGGACACCGACAGCGACCACAGCAGCCTCGCCAGCGGCGGCGGCGCTGCGGGAGAGGAGTCCGCCGTCGGGGCCTCCAAGCGCCAGCGAGAGCAGCACCAGCACCACAACCACAACCACAACCACAACCACCAGCAGCAACCGCAGCACCAGCAGCAGCAGCAGCATCGGCCACAGCGTCCGAAAGTCCACCTCATGAAAAGCAGCCGTGGGTCGAGTTTC
>JBCCDT010000143.1:0-9788 GCA_039030635.1 Pseudomonadota bacterium | reverse complement strand
GTTCTGGTTCTTCAGATTGTCGGCCACGTCATCGGGTTTGAACGCCACGTTGTAGGTATAAAAATACGTGAAGAAGACGATCATGCCGCCGAAAAACAGGAAGTAGAGCGGCTGTCCGGGGCCAAAATAGGCCAGGATCGTTGACATCACCGGGCCTGCGTTCTGGCCTGAGAAGGTCGAGAGTGTGACCGGTAGGAGAAGCAGCGAGCTGGCGAAGATGGCTGGGATCACGCCCGCGGGGTTCACCTTGACCGGCAGGTGCGAGGAACCGCCATCATAGACCTTCATCCCCACCTGGCGGCGGGGGTATTGAATGTGGATCTTGCGCAAAGAGCGCTCCATGAAGACCACGAAGGTGATCACGGCCACGACCATCAGGATCACCCCGATGATCACCGCCGGGCTGATCGCGCCGGAGCGGCCTTGGGAGAAGAACTGCGCCAAGGCGGCGGGCACTTCGGCGATGATGCCCACAAAGATGATGAGCGAGATGCCGTTGCCCACGCCGCGCGCGGTGATCTGTTCACCCAGCCACATCAGGAACATGGTGCCGCCCACAAGGGTGATCATGCAGGACGCGATGAAAAAGCCCGAGCCGATATCGGCTTGCACCAGCCCGCCGGAATTGAGGCTGACGGCCAGGCCATAAGATTGCAGCGTGGCCAAGCCCACTGTGCCGTAGCGGGTGTATTGGTTGATCTTTTTGCGGCCCTGTTCGCCCTCTTTCTTGAGCTGTTCCAGCGCGGGCACCATGGCCGTCATCAGCTGCACGATGATCGAGGCGGAGATGTAGGGCATGATGCCTAGGGCAAAGATCCCCATGCGGCCCAGCGCGCCACCGGTGAACATCGACAGCATGCCGCCGATGCCCTGAGAGGCTTGTTCCATGAACTGGCGCAGCTCGGCCCCGTCAATGCCGGGGACCGGGATAAAGGTGCCCAGGCGGTAAATGATCAGGACGCCGATCGTGAAAAGGATCCGCTTGCGCAGCTCGGTGGCCTTACCAAAGGCCGACCAGCTGGAATTTGCGGCCATTTGCTCTGCTGCTGATACCATGCGCGCTCTCTTTTCATCGAAAACGCCGCCAATCGTTTTCCGATCCGGCGGCGCTCATTAGGAAAACTTGAAGATTTATGTAAGCGGGCGAGCGCCCGCAAACAACCTCTTATTCCGCTGTGGCCGCCTCAGGTGCCGGGGCCGTGACTTTGAGGGACCCCCCAGCCTTTTCCACCGCCTCGATGGCGGACTTGGAGGCACCGGTCACTTCCAGCGTCAGCTTGGAGGTGACATCGCCCTTGGCGAGGATGCGCACACCGTCGAGTTTGCGTCGCACGATGCCCGCTTCCACGAGAGCATCCTCGGTGATGGCGGCCTTTGCATCGAGCTTTTTGGCGTCGATGAATTTCTGGATCAGGCCAAGGTTCACCACCGCGAATTTCTTGCGGTTGGGCTTGTTAAAGCCGCGCTTGGGCAGACGCTGATAGAGCGGCATCTGGCCACCCTCGTAGCCTTTGATCGCCACACCTGAGCGGGATTTCTGACCTTTGATACCGCGGCCAGCGGTTTTGCCCATGCCGGAGCCGGGACCACGGCCCACCCGCTTTTTGCGTTTGGTGGCGCCGGGATTGTCGCGCAATTCATTGAGTTTCATATCGCTTCTCCTTTGCCGGATGTGCCCCCCGAAGCGACTGGGACAACCACGGCGTTTCTTGATTTTTCAAAGCGGTCAGATTGACCACTGGGCGCGTATAGACGGCTTCCTGTTACGGATCAAGCGCGATTGTTGTGATGCAAGGCGATGTCGCATTCCTTATTGGAGGGGTCTTGTTTCACGCAGTGAGACCGGCGCGATGCAGGGAAGATACGGGTGCTGACCCCGCCGATGAGGACTGGCATGGCCTATATTCTGTATTCCTATCCTGATTGCGCCAGCATCGTCATTCGTATGGCGTTGGAAGAGTTGGGGGCCGCGTATCGCGATGAGATTGTGGATATGTCGCAGGAGGCCCAGCACAGCGACGCGTTCCGACGGCTGAACCCGCGCGGGATGGTGCCTGTGCTGGCGGACAATGCGACGGGGGCAAGTTTGGCCGAAACGGGTGCGATCCTGGCCTATCTGGCGGAAGAGACAGGTCGTTTGGCCCCGCCATCCAGCGATGCGCCCAAGCGCGCGGCCTTTCTGCACTGGCTGTTCTTTTTGTCCAACACGCTGCATGCCGATGCGCAGATCCAGTACTATACCGAGCGGTATGTGGGCGAGAGGCTGACCGATGAGGTGCGGCCCGTGATCAAGGCGCGTCTGCGCGGGCATTATGCCATGCTGGAGCAAGTCATCGCCGGGCATGGCGGGCCGTGGTTTCTGGGCCAAGAGCTGAGCATGTGTGATTTCTATATGGCGGGATGCGTGCGCTGGTCCTTGATCGGTCCGCGCCATGACCCGCTCGAGCCGGAGGCGATTGCAGAGCATGCCCGGCTGAGCGCGCTTTTGCAGGCCTTGGAGGCGCGTGACAGCGTGATCCGCGCCTTTGAGGCGGAAGAAACGCCGCGGTCGGCGTATTTCAGAGCGCCTGTTCGGTCGATCCACACGCAGGACGCACAACAGTAACAAAACTGCGCAGCGCCGCCCGGTCAGGACATTTCATGTCTTGCCGGGCTTGACTTTGCCGTGGCCAACCTAGATACATCCCCAAATTGGTAATATCTTTTTACCAAAACACGGATGGGACATCAAAGGGGACATCATCATGGGCGTTCAGAGCTGCCACAATTTTCAGGATTTCCGCAAACTGGCCAAACGCCGTCTGCCCAGCCCGATCTTTCACTATATCGACGGCGCGGCGGATGATGAGATCACCTATGCGCGCAACACCTCGTCCTTTGATGACGTGGATCTGGTGCCCAACGTGCTGGCCGGTGTCGAAGAGGTGGACATGTCGGTGGAGGTGATGGGCCAAAAGCTCGACATGCCGGTCTATTGCGCGCCCACGGCCCTGCAGCGGCTGTTTCACCACGAAGGCGAACGCGCAGTGGCGCAGGCGGCGACAAAGCACGGGACTATGTTCGGGGTGTCGTCGCTGGCCACGGTGACGGTGGAAGAGATCGCAAAGCTCGCGCCGGGCCCGAAGATGTTCCAGTTTTACTTCCACAAGGATCGCGGGCTGAATGACGCGCTGCTGGAGCGGGCGAAGGCGGCGAATTTCCAGGTGATGGCGCTGACCGTGGACACGATCACCGGCGGCAACCGGGAGCGGGATTTGCGCACCGGCTTTACCTCACCGCCGAAGCTGACGCCGTCGTCGCTGTTTTCGTTTGCCACGCATCCGATGTGGGCGTGGAATTTCCTGACCAAGGAAAAGTTCGACATGCCGCATTTGTCGGGCCATGTGAGCGCGGGCACCAATCTGGCCGTGTCGGTGGGGGAATATTTCTCCACCATGCTGGACCAGAACATGAATTGGAAAGACGCCGAGGAGCTTTGTAAAAAATGGGATGGGCAGTTCGCGCTCAAGGGGATCATGAGCGTGGAAGATGCCAAACGCGCGGTCGATATCGGCTGCACCGGCATCATGGTGTCCAACCATGGCGGGCGGCAGCTCGATGGCTCCCGCGCGCCATTTGATCAACTGGCCGAGATTTGTGACGCGGTGGGCGACAAGATCGACGTGGTCTGCGAAGGCGGCATTCAGCGCGGCACGCATATCCTCAAGGCGCTGTCTGTGGGGGCCAAGGCCTGTTCGGGCGGGCGGCTGTATCTTTATTCGCTGGCGGCGGCGGGTCAGGCGGGCGTGGAAAAGGCCCTTGGCAATCTGCGCACGGAGCTGGAGCGGGACATGAAGCTGATGGGGATCACGAGCCTTGATCAACTCAGCCGCGACAACCTGCGTTTTCGGTAAGGCCCCGGTGGGGTCGTGGCTGGGCCGCGACTGGGCGGCCTTTGCGATCTTAAGCGCGCACGGAGATTTATCTGTGCGCGACCACCCGCAATTCCACGATCACATTGTCGGTGGCAAAGCCTGCCACTTCGACAGCTGTCCAGGCGGGGTACGGGTCGCACAGTCTTGCGGCCCAGATCGCTTTGAACGTCTCCAGGTGGTCTTTCAATCCAACGTGGTAGCTTGTCACCTCGACGATGTGGCGGGCCTCCATGCCACCTTCCGCCAAGACGGAAAAAACCTGGTCAAAGGCCGTATTGATTTGCTCTGCCGGATCCGGTGAGGTCACGCCATCAAGACCGCACCCGTTGAAGCCCGTCAGAAAAACAAACCCGCCCGCCTCAGACCCGGGGGCCATTTTCCAGTCCTTGTAAAGACCTGTCATGTCTGCGGGAACAATCGCGCGCTTTGGCAATGTCTGCGCCTTTCATAGGGGAGAGGTTTCCTGCGTCGACGGTAGCGGCACGGCAGGGGGATGTCACGGCGCATGCAGGGCGACCCTAAGCCGTGTTCCGTCGGGATGGCAGGTCATCTGAGGGCACCAAGGGTGGCGCTGTGGGACGTTGCTGACGCGTCGGCCGAGCTTTTGGTGTGTTCATTCCAAAGCTGTCGGACCTGCGGTGCAGGAAGACCGCACCGTGTTAGTCGACCAAGCTCAATTGGCGGGCAATCGTTGCGCTGTCATAGTAATCGCGGCCTTCGACCACCAGTCCGTCTTTGACCCTCATCACGGAGCAATAGCGCAGTTCGGCCTTCTTTCCTGTGGGTTGAAAATCCCCGAGGCTGGACCGCAAGACGCCCGCGTGAATGCCGGTATTGCGGAACTCAACGGTGGCCCATTCACCGCAGTGGCTGACAATGACGTTTTCGACTTCGCACAGGCCGTCGGGGAATGCTTCGCGCCAACGATCGTAGTCGTCTTTGTAGGCGTGTTTTCCGGTCATTTTTTCTTGGCGCGCGACATCTTAGACGTCGCAATCATCCGAGATGATTTCCGCGCCGCGGTCAGGATCGCGCATGCCCCATGATTCGTGAAACTGGCGCACAATTTTTTCTGTCGGGTGCATGGATGACGTCCTTCGGTTGCGGGTTGCGGGTTGGGCTTGCGTAGATGTTAACTCTGCCCGGCACCGAGTGAACAATAGCGGATATGGGGGACGGGGCGGAGGTTCTGAGGTTTCAGTGCAGAGCCGCGCATCGTCGGGCCGCGGTATGGCGATCTGTGCTTTGAGTGGTAGCGCTTTATCCCGGCCAAATCCGCGCAAGATCTGAGCTGCGCGCCCAGTGCAGCCAAATCGCCGTGCCGTGGAGGCGGCCCGACGATGCGCGGCGGCCCAAGGGGCCTTGACTCCGCGCAGGGCGGCTTGCCGACGATCCGGTAAGGGCTCAGCACAGTTATTCGCCGCGCAGGTATCGTTGAGGCTATTCGTTACAGAGCCGTGCATCGTTGGGCCGCGGTATGGCGATCCGACCTTTGAACAGCAGCGCTTTATCCCGGCCACATCCGCGAACCATCTGAGCTGTGCGCCCAGTGCAACCCAATCGCCGTGCCGTCTGGGCGGCCCGACGATGCGCGGCGGCCCGGGGGCCTTGATTCCGCGCAGGGTGGCAGAGCACGGGGCGGTGGGGCTTTCAGCAAGGGCGTGTTGCGATCCCACAGGAAACGGGTCGCTTGGGGCGCGGCATCGGGGCAGGTTCGCCTGATCACGCGCAAGGAGATGACGGCGATGACCTTCCAAATTCACACGCTTCCCTACGGGGATTTTGAACCCCTGTTCGACCTGTCAGACGAAGAGCTGAGCGCAAAAGGCATGCGGCGCATGACGGTGGACCAATCGCCCGGAACGCCCTGTCGCGTCAGCATGACGGACGCCAAGGTCGGCGAGCGGGTGATCTTGGTTAATTATGAGCATCAGCCCGAGAATTCGCCCTATCAGGCCAGCCACGCGATCTTTGTCCGCGAAGGGGCGGAGCAAGCCACGTTGGACATCGGAGACGTGCCCGAGGTGATCACATCGCGCCTCATGTCCGTGCGGCTCTTTGATGACGCGCATATGATGATCGATGCGGATGTGGTGGAGGGGACGAAGGTGGCGCAAGCCATCGACGCCGCGTTTGCAAATGACGCGGTGCGCTACATCCATCTGCACAATGCAAAGCCGGGATGCTTTTCCGCGTCGGTCACGCGGGCCAAGGGGTGAGGCGGCGGGCTTTACTGGTCTGATACATAAAGCGCACTGCCCGCGCCGAGATAGCCATCCCAGGCAAACCAGTAGGACACGTGCCCCGGCACGCGCGGGGCGCGCTCACCCTTGGGGCCGATCAGGGCGGTCTCGGTGATCTGCCAGGCCCCACCGGGCCCCGTGAGTCCTGTGAGCCCTTTGAGCCCCGTGGGCGCGGCCTCAAAGAGCTGCGCGCCACGGTCATAGGCCCGCACCGTGCGCGTGGCGGCATCCCCGATCAGGACGACATTGGTAAAGCCCACCTGATCGTTGATCACGCGCTCTTGGGCGAAAGCCTCAAGCGGCCAGGCCTTGGCCCCACCGGCCACACGGATGCCGTAGATATAGGTTTTCTGAGCGAGCCGCGTCTCATCCGTGAGTGTGGGAAACATTAGATCGGGAGAGGCGAAATACTCGCGGTAGACAAAGCCGCTGTCGTAGTTGCGGATGTGGCCCGTATCCAGCGAGAGCACCGTGGTGTGCGGATGGTCGGCGCGCCATTTGGACCAGGTGGTGATCACGGTCGGACGGATGGTGAGCCGGATGTCTGATGACGCCAGAGGGCCCACCACGGGTGCGCCGGTGAACTGGTTCCAGAGGCTTTTGGTGCCGCGGTCAAACATCAGCTTGTTGGAGCGATAGAGCAATCCCGATGAGCCAAAGACAAGCGGGGATGCACGCCCATCCACCTGCGTGTCAAAGAGGATGCCCGCGCCGCAGAGCGTGCAATAGGCCAAGGCGACGGGCACGCCGCCGATCACGTCATTGACCATCTCGTGCCAGCCCAGGATGCGCAGAGGATAGGCGCGCGCGTCGCCATTGATCTCCACCCCGAAGACCAGATCATCGGCCAGCAGGTAATCCGCCTGATCCGCGGGCACACGCTTCGGCGCATCAAGCGGCGGGATATCGTCAAAAAGCGCGCCGCCCCATGTGATCTCTTCGAACCGGATGCCCATGGCAGCGTGATCCATGGGCTGGGCAAAGAGATCGAGGAAGTCGGTGTCGAGGCCGCCCAAGTACCACATTTTGAGCGCATCGAAACTGGGATGGGGGACATGCTGGGGATTGGCCTCTTGGTATTTCATCGCCGCGTGCCAATCGGGGAGGTCGTGGCCGGTGAGCGTTTTCAGCGCGGCTTGCGTGGCCACATGCGCCCCGCCGATGCGCATCAACAACACAAGCGTCGGGATCATGGTGTCGCCTTGGGCGACCATCACCTCTAGGGCGCGGGCACGGTCGGTGTCCGATCCGATCAGGACGTCCATGCTCAGGTCAAAATAGTCGGGCTCGGCCAAGACCGGCCGGACGAACAAGAGCACGGGCAAGAGCATGGCCAACAGAGCCACGATGAGACGCCAGCGGATCACCCTACCCTCCTGTTCAGGCCCCTTTGTTCAAGGCATGGATAGGCCATCACGGGGCGTAGGTCAGCCCGGTTTCACCCGATCGTGCGCGCCTGTGAGGGGGCGGGGCTTTAGGGGTAGAGGACCGGGCTGATCGGCGCTTTGCGCTGGCGTTCCTGCGCGCGGGCGCGGGCCTGATGGTCGGCATCCCCGCGTGGTCAGCCTGCGGCCTCCATCACAGTGACGGCTTGGGTGTAGAGCGGTTCCAGATCACGGATAGGCCATCACGGGGCATAGGTCAGCCCGGTTTCACCCGATCGTGCGCGCCTGTGAGGGGGCGGGGCTTTAGGGATAGAGGACCGGGTTGATCGGCGCTTTGCGCTGGCGTTCCTGCGCGCGGGCGCGGGCCTGATGGTCGGCATCCCCGCGCGGCCAGCCTGCGGCCTCCATCACGGTGATGGCTTGGGTGTAGAGGGATTCGAGATCATTGAGATCGACCTCATGGACCGGCACCGACCCGTAAGAGACCAGCCATTCGGACAGCGCCACGTCCGGTCGCAGCGGGTAGGTGTAAAGATGTTCCGACAGCAAGGCCTGACCGCGGGGCGACAAGAAGAAATCGACCAAAAGCTCGGCCTGCACCCGGAAACGCGTGCCGGGGTTGAGGCCCACACCGACCACGTTCATGGGGGTGGCGAAATCCTGACTGACCCATGTCACACCGATCAGGTCGCTGGCGGCCCGTTGCTCTGGCCCGGCATGGCCTGCAGCGGCGTGACCGATGTGATGGGTGTCGAGGAAGGTCAGGTCGCACTCTCCGGTGGCCACGCGGGTCATGTTGGCGGGATCGGCGCGAAAGTCATGACCCGCGCCATCCTTGAGATTGGCCATCATCCCCTCAAGCCAGGCATTGGTGCGCCGTTCGCCCCAATGGCGCAGCATCATCGCCACCATGGAACGGTTTTGCACCGTGCCGGAGGTGTCGAGGCACAGCCGGCCCTGCCATTTGGGATCGGCCAGATCCGCCCACGACGTGAGGGTGTCGGGATCCACGTTTTCGCGATTGTAAACCACGGCCCGCGCGCGCAAGGCCACTGCGTACCACATCCCGTCGCGATCGCGATATCTGGGCGGGACCACGGCATCGCGTGCGGGCGTGCGCATATAGGACAGGAACCCGCCCCGCTTGGCGTGGAGCAGCGTGCCCACATCGGAGATCAAGATCACGTCGGTGTTGTAGATGTCATGGGCCTCGGTCACCTCAACGTCGATGCCTGATACCTCGGTGAACACATCGATCACCGGTTGCAGATTGTCCCGCCCGGCAGACCAGTTGATCGAAAGCCGATCGCCCGCAGGCGCCTGCGCCAAGGCGCGGATGGCAAGCTCTGTGCGGAGGAAGGTCGCAGCGACCCCCACGAGGCCCAAAAGAACGATCCCGCCCAACAGCCATTTGAACATCTTGCCCATGATCCGCCCCCCATTGCGCATCTGCTTGCCTCAGATCGGCAAATGGTTAACGCGGGTCGCGCGCAGGGTCGAGGGCGATTTTCAGGTTTCTGCGGCGCTGTAGCTGCCATCCTTGTCGTGGGTTTCCTGCCCGGTCAGTGCCGGGGTGAAGACGCAGATGAGATGAATGTCGGTGTCCGCCCGCACGATATGGGCATCATGCTGATCCAGCACGAAAAGCGTGCCCGGCGCGATGGGCCAGACTTTGCCTGTGGCGACCTCTTCGACCGACCCCTGCCCGGCCACGCAGTAATTGGTTTCAATGTGGTTTTTATAGTGCAGGTGCTGCGTGGTGCCCGCCGCAATGCGGGTGTCGTGAAAGGAATAGCCCAAGCCATCACGGGCCAGCAGCAAACGGTGGCTGTCAAAGGCCTCACCGCTGACATGGGAGGGGGTGTTGATGATATCATCGAGGGTTTTTACGAACATGGGCGCACTCCTTGCTGGTCATGCAAACCTAGGGCGATGATGGAAAATAGGCCATGTCGAATCCCTTGACGGGCTGCGCCATTGCCCCTATTGACCCACCACGAGATTTCGGGCGCTGCCTTTGGCGGTGCCCATTTGCATTGGGCGGGGCCTCAGGATGATCATGGCCCGCCCCAAAGAAACGAGGATGAACCTATGTCGCGCGTGTGCGAATTGACCGGAAAAGGCCCGATGGTTGGCAACAACTCCAGCCACGCCAACAACAAGACGAAGCGTCGGTATCTGCCGAACCTCAACGATGTGACGCTGCAATCCGAGACGCTGGGCCGGGGTGTGAAACTGCGCATCTC
>JBCCDT010000142.1:0-9954 GCA_039030635.1 Pseudomonadota bacterium | reverse complement strand
CGCGACTCTGACTACCGAGAGGAACGACGACGCGATGACTACGAGCGGCGATCCATGCGGTCGTCACGCGCGAAGTGGATGGCGGGCTGCAGACGATCAAGGTGCAGATGCCCACGATCGTGACCGTGGACCTGCGCCTCAACGAGCCGCGCTATGCGTCCCTGCCCAACATCATGAAGGCCAAGAAAAAGCCGCTCGATGAGAAGACTGCGGCAGATTACGGCGTTGACGTTTCTCCGCGTCTTGAGATTGTGAAGACCGAAGAGCCGGAAGCACGCAAAGCCGGTGAAATTGTCGGCTCTGTGGATGAGCTGGTGTCGAAACTCAAAGAAGTGGGAGCTGTGTGATGTCTGTACTTCTTCTTGCTGAAGTCAATGATGGCGAACTGGCCATGGACGCAACCGCCAAGGCGGTGACCGCGGCCAAACAGATGGGCGATGTGACCGTGCTCTGCGCTGGTGGTTCAGCTGCTGCGGCGGGTGAAACTGCGGCCAAGATCGACGGCGTGTCGAAAGTGCTCGTCGCTGAAGACGCCTCGCTGGGCCATCGCCTGGCCGAAAGCACCGCGGCGCTGATCGTGTCGATGGCAGATGGCTATGAGCATATCGTGGCCCCGGCCACGACGGATGCCAAAAACGTGCTGCCGCGCGTGGCCGCATTGCTTGATGCGATGGTGATCTCGGACATCTCGGGCGTGGTCGATGGATCGACCTTTGAGCGTCCGATCTATGCCGGTAACGCGATCCAGACGGTGAAATCCTCGGACGCCAAAAAGGTTGTGTCCATCCGCACGGCGGCCTTTGACGCCGCGGGCGAAGGTGGGTCTGCCTCTGTGGAAACTGTGTCTGCTGCCGCGAACCCCGGTCTGTCGGAGTGGGTTGAGGACAAGGTCGCGGCAAGTGACCGCCCTGAACTGACCTCTGCGGGGGTTGTGGTTTCTGGCGGGCGCGGTGTCGGCTCTGAAGATGATTTTGCCCTGATCGAAGGTCTGGCGGACAAGCTCGGCGCGGCCGTTGGCGCGTCTCGCGCGGCGGTGGATTCGGGCTATGCGCCGAACGATTGGCAGGTCGGCCAGACCGGCAAGGTCGTGGCGCCTGATCTCTATGTCGCGGTCGGCATTTCCGGTGCCATTCAGCACCTGGCCGGCATGAAAGACAGCAAGATCATCGTCGCCATCAACAAGGATGAAGAGGCGCCGATCTTTCAGGTGGCGGATTACGGCCTGGTGGCTGACCTCTTTTCAGCCGTGCCTGAACTGACCGAAAAGCTGGGCTAACACCCTGCTTTCATAACAATTTCTGAAGCCCGCCAGCGATGGCGGGCTTTTATTTTGCGAGCAGGCTGGACAGCACAGGTTTCAACTTGCGGGCTGTGTCGACATGGGCCTCGGGCGTCAGCGTTGCCTCGGCTGTGGGTTCGGGCGCGCGGATCATTTTGGCCTCAACGCCCCGCGCCTCCGGCACGATCAGCACTTCGACCAGGCCTTTGATGCGGGGGGTCAGCGCCTCCAACATCTGACGGCTGACGAGGCCTGGATCCGCCGAAAGCTCCGGGCGGTCGACGTGGTCATCTGGCCTGCGCATCGACAACCACAGCAGCACGACAGGTATGTCGATCTGATCCAACAGCGCCTCCATCCCCGAGAGCCAAACCGAGGTCAATTCGCGTTGGAGATACCCAAAGGCCGCAGGATCCGTTTGGTGCAACCGCGTCAACATGTGACGGGTGAAACTGAACTGGGTGAATTCCACCTTTGGAAAGAGCGCGCGCATGGCCTCTGTCACCTCCAGCACCCGGTCATTGCGACGCGGATGCACCCGGTAATAAAGGTTGGTCATATTGATCGCATTGGGCACTTGCAGCACGCAGACCCGCGCGCGAGAGGCGCAATCGATCAGGGCGGGATCGCTGCGAAAGACATCAATGCCCGCGTTGGGCCACCCGAAATTCACGCAGGTGAGGCCCAGCGCCTCCTCCAGCAGATCGGGATAGGGGGTGGCGATGAAGCGGGCGAATGTCTCTGTCCCGCCGAGGCAGGCGACAAAATCATTGTCCAAATTCCGCTGAGGCCCCCGCAACAACAGGCGTGACCCGTCATATCGACATTGCTCCAGTTCATGCGCCGTTAAACCGCGTGCCATACGTCCCATACCCTACTCACCATTTCACTCCAACCGGGGTGGAGAATGACGCGTTAGATTTACCAAATCTCTAAAGCGCGCATTTGAGACAAACGTGAGCTGTCTTGCCCTTGGGGGCGGCAGGGGCCTATGGTGAGGCAGGCCCAAGAGAGAGGCGAGTGATCCATGGAAATTGCGACTGTCGGCGTTGTGGGCGCAGGTCAGATGGGCAACGGGATTGCCCATGTCATGGCGACGGCCGGATACCAGGTTTTGCTCAATGACGTGAACCAGGACGCGTTGGACAAAGGTGTGGCGACGATCCGGGGGAATATGGAACGCCAGGTCGTGCGCGATAAGATGGCCGAGGCGGATATGGAGGCCGCGCTGCGGCGCATCACGCCCACGCTGACCTTGTCGGATGTGGGCGGGACCGATTTGGTGATTGAGGCCGCGACAGAGCGGGAGACGGTGAAGACGGCGATTTTCGAAGACCTTCTGCCGCATCTCAAGCCTGACACGATCCTGACCTCGAACACCTCATCAATCTCGATCACGCGGCTTGCGAGCGGCACCGACCGGCCGGAAAAATTCATGGGGTTTCACTTTATGAACCCGGTGCCCGTGATGCAGTTGGTGGAGCTGATCCGGGGGATTGCCACGGATCAGGACACCTATGACGCATGCCATGCCGTGGTGGCCGCCTTGGGCAAAACGGCAGCCAGCGCCGAGGATTTCCCGGCCTTTATCGTCAACCGGATCCTGATGCCGATGATCAATGAGGCGGTCTATACGCTTTATGAAGGGGTGGGCAATGTGACGTCGATCGACACATCGATGAAGCTGGGCACGAACCACCCGATGGGGCCGCTGGAACTGGCCGATTTTATCGGGCTGGACACCTGTCTGGCGATCATGAACGTGCTGCATGACGGGTTGGCGGATACCAAGTACCGTCCCTGCCCGCTTTTGACGAAATATGTGGAGGCCGGGTGGCTGGGCCGCAAAACCGGGCGCGGGTTCTATGATTATCGCGGCGATGCGCCGGTGCCGACGCGCTAGGCCTTGGCCACTCAGCGGTCGTTTTCGTCCGGATCATCATCGCGGCGCGAGCTCAGATGCAGATCATCCCAAGGGTCGCGATCTTTGGCATCCCGACGGGCCTGACGCCACAGGTCCCTCATCGCGCGGCCATTGTTGCGCGCCCAAAACGGCGCCATGGACAGGATGATCCCGAAAATGGCGATGCCGACCAGGATCATTTCCCATGTGCCAGAGGCAAAGAAATGGGCCACGAACACGCTTGGGATGGTCAGGGCCATGCCAATGTGAACCACTGGAGAAATCCAGCTGGGAGTGTCTTTGTCGTTTTGGGCCATGGGGGTGCCTCCGGGTCACGTGCCGTATCATATCAGCAGGGAATTGAGACAATTCTATGGGGTCTTTGGGCCGCCTTCGCGATGCGCGTGCGGGGTGGTCGGGCGATCACACCGAGGTTTCGCGCGTCTTGCACTGCGACAGATCACTCCGCCGCCTTGGCGAAAACGATACGCTTTTCCTGGTCCACGAAAGGCCGTTTTGAGCCCATTGCGACCCTCGTTTTGCCACCCTGCGCGGAATCAAGGCCCTCGGGCCGCCGCGCATCGTCGAGCCGCCCACACGGCACGGCGATTTTGCTGCACTGGGCGCACAGCTCGGATGTTTCGCGGATGTGGCCGGGGTAAAGCGCGGCCAATCCAAGCACAGATCGCCATACCGCGGCCCGACGCTGCGCGGGTCTGTAACGGAATGTCTGAACGAACGCTTTGTTTGTATAGCTGCAATCTAATTTGTTTCCTAAAGATGCCTGATCGTCGGCAAGCAGTCCGGCGCGGACTCAAGGCCCCCCGGGCCGCCGCGCATCGTCGGGCCGCCCACACGGCACGGCGATTTTGCTGCACTGAGCGCACAGCTCAGATCTTTCGCGGATTTGGCTGGGATAAAGCGCGGTTATTCTAAGGTCGGATCGCCATACCGCAGCCCGACGCTGCGCGGGTCTGCGCTTGGCGATAATGCTGCTGGAACCTTAGTCACCCAAGGCCAGCGTATGCTCGCGCAGCCACGCCATGAACCCGCGCGGGTCGCTGTGGAGAAGCTCCATCTGTTCGTCGGTCAGAGGCGGGCCAACCACGGGTTTTTGCGGGCGGTTGCAGCTGTTGACCACCTCGTGAAGCAAGAGCCCCTGGCGCAGCGTGGCGGAGATGCGGTTGGCCATTTGATAGGCGCGGGAATTGGCGCCCGGGAAAAAGATTGGGACGACGCGCGCGCCGGAACGGCGGATCATTTGCGCGGTGAACACGGCCCATTCGCGTTCCATCGCGGGGCCGAACATGCTGTCCGAGGAGGCCACGACGCCCGAAGGGAAGACGCTGATCAACCCGCCCTCTTTGAGATGGGCCATGGCCTGAGCGCGCATTTCGACCGATTTACGCTGTGCATCGGGTTCATGGGGGAACGGCACCGGGATCATGTAGGAGGCGGCCACCTCATCAATGCCGGTCAGAAGCGCACGGGTCAGGATCTTGTAATCGGTGCGCCGCCGCCCGATCAAATCGGCGAGGATCATCCCATCAACAAGACCGTGAGGGTGATTGGCCACCACGACCACCGGACCATCAAGCGGGATGTGATCAATCTCTTCTTGCGGGGTCAAGAGCGGGATGCCCATCGTATCGAGGGCCGCGCGCCAAAACGGCTGCCCGGTGGGCGCCCCGCGTTTTTCGAACGCGCGGATCATTTTGACGATCTTGATCTTGCCCGACACCCATTCAATGCTGCGGATACAAAACGACGTCAACGGCGCATCAAAGGAATTGGCATAGGTCAGGCTGCGGCGGTCGTACTTGGTGAACAACACCGAGCCGCCACCTGCGTCCTGCGGGGTCTGATCCTGCTTGCGATCCGCCACCTGGTTCATTCCCACCCATGCATCATCACCGCGCGGGTGATCTTACATTTCTTCACCGAACCGGTCGGCCACCAGTGTTTCGATGGCCCCGGCGAGAGCCTCTCCCTCCGGCCCCCAGACCCGCACGTCAATAGTCTTTCCTTTGGACGCTGCCAACATCAAAAGACCCATGATGCTGTCGGCGCCGCTGGATTGCCCATCATGGGATATTTCGGCCTTTGCATCAAAGCCTTCGGCAACCTCGACCAGCTTGGCCGCGGCGCGGGCGTGCAGGCCCTTTTCGTTCACAATCGTCATTTGCCGGGAAATTGTCTCGGTCATGGGATCTTGGTGCACCGTTTCATTGGGAGGTCAGTCGCTGCTGACGACGTGGCTGTTGATGTATTTGCGCCCGGCATCCATGGCCGCATTGGCGGCCGCCGCGACATCCATGTGCCGGGATTTGGCCAGTTTGATCAGCATCGGCAGGTTGGCCCCATAGAGGATGCGGCGATTTTGCGGCTGACAGGCCTTGAGCGACAGGTTGGAGGGGGAGCCGCCGAAAATGTCGGTGACGATGACCACGCCTTCGCCCGCGTCCACCTCATTGGCGGCTTTGCAAATCTCATCTTGTTTGGAGCCGCGGTTGCAATCGCTTTCGATGGCGATGCCGCGCAGGCCCTGTTGCGGGCCGACCACGTGTTCGATGGCTTTCACATATTCGCAGGCCAGACCGCCATGGGCTACGATCACAATACCGATCACTGGTTACCATCTCCTGCGTTTGCGGGGCCGGTGGGCCTTGCTTGATCGGGCGCGGCATGTGCTGAGGCGCGCTCCAACTCGCGGTGCCTTATAGACACCCGCCAGCCGGTTTCCGCAAGGGCCTGAGCCAGGGTTTCTGCCATCACAACACTGCGATGTTGCCCCCCGGTGCAGCCAAAGCCGATGGCCAGATACGGTTTGCCCGCGGCCACGTAGGCGGGCAGCAGAAGATGGGCCAGATCGACGACCTTTTGACGGAATGCGTCAAAGCGCGGATCGGCAGAGACATAGGCCGCCACGCCCCCGTCGCGCCCGTCCTGGCCGCGCAGGGTTTCATCCCAGTAGGGGTTTTGCAAAAACCGGCAATCGAGCACCATATCGAGCCCGCGCGGCAGCCCGCGTTTGTAGGAAAATGAGTGCACGGTCAGCGCAATGGGCGCGGAGCCTTCGGGCGCAAACCACCGGGCCAGTTCCCCGCGCAGATCGTTGGGTGACATATCCGAGGTGTCGAGCAGAAGATCGGCGCGCGCCTTGATGGGACCCAAGAGATCAAGCTCACGATCAATGCCCAATTCGGGGCTGTCAGCGGGGGCCAGGGGATGGCGGCGGCGGGTTTCCGAGAAACGGCGCAAAAGCACATCGCGGTTGCAATCAAGATAGAGCACCTGAAGCGCTGCATCCTGTCCGGTGCTCAGCCGGTCGATCACTTCGATCAGGCCATAGGTCGAAAAATCGCGGTTGCGTGGGTCGATGCCAAGCGCCAGCGGTTTGTCGGGGCCTTGCAGGTCAAACAGCCTCGGGATCAGCGTGAGCGGCAGGTTATCAATGGCCTCATAGCCCAGATCCTCCAAAGAGCGGATCGCGGTGCTGCGGCCCGCGCCGGAGGGGCCAGTGATCAGCACGAGCCGGGCGGTGCCGTCGGTCAATCTATCGCTTTCTTGGTCGGTGTTCATGCTGTGTGACCTTGGGGGCTATGCCTCACGTTGTCCCCTTAGATATGTCAGGATCGCCGCGGGAAAATGCGCAAGATCAGATTTTCTTAAAACTGGGATTGGAAGACCCGAAAGATGGGTGGCGTGATGGGCGGGCAGACGCTCTGTTTCCGGGGTGTCCAGATCGATGACCACGGCCAGAGGGTGCGCGCCCACCGGTGTGACGCGGAGAATGCCGACCTCTCGGGCCTCGATCATGCCGCTGAGGCGGTCCGGGGCGTCCGCCCAAAGCTGATCATCACTGCGCCAGATGAGCGTGCGGTCATCGGCCACGAGCCCCGCCCCATGCGCCATAAGCTGTAGGGCCAATGCCGATTTTCCGGTGCCAGAGGCGCCGGTGATCAGGGCCGCACGGCCATGGGCGGCCACGCAACTGGCATGGAGGGTTTCGCAAGAGGCGGCGGGCGGGCGCGATGAGGTGTCGCGCCGGGTCACGGATTAGACCGGCAAGCCCACGACAAACCGCGCGCCGAGCGGATCAGAGGTGGCATCGGCATCCGTGGGGCGGATGTTTTCAGCCCAGATCACGCCATCATGGGCCTCAACAATCTGTTTGGAAATGCTAAGGCCAAGGCCGGAATTGTTGCCGAAATCATTTTCCGCGCGCTGCGAGTAAAAGCGTTGGAAAATCTTGGTCAACGCCTGATCGGGTATGCCGGGGCCGGTGTCTTCGACCACAGCGACCACGCGGTTTTCGCGCTTGCGCGCCCAGATGCGGATCGCATCGCCGTCTTCGCAGAAACTGATCGCGTTGGTGATCAGGTTGACAAAGACCTGTGCCAGACGCCCCTCAAGCCCGGTGATCACGATGGGCTCATTGGGGAAATCGGTGATGAATTCGACGCCTTTTTTCTCAGCCTCCTCGGTGAGGTATTGGGAGAGATTGCCGAGCATGACCACGAGATCGAAGCTTTCTTGTTCTTCTTTCACCAATTCGCTGTCGAGGCGGGAGGCGTTGGAAATGTCACTGACCAGCCGATCAAGACGGCGCACATCATGTTCGATCACGTCGAGCAGTTTGAGCCGCTGATCTTCGCGCTTGGCCAGGCGCATGGTGCCCACGGCAGAGCGCAGGGACGCCAGCGGGTTCTTGATCTCATGGGCCACGTCGGCGGCAAATTGTTCATTGCCTTCGATCCGGTGATAGAGCGCGCCCACCATGCCCCGTAAGGCCCCGCTGAGGCGGCCGATCTCATCGGGGCGTGCGGTCAGATCGGGGATGCGGATGCGCCCGCCGGACCCTTGGCTGTTTTTGCGATTGCGTGCACCGCCCACCTCGGCCGCCGCGGCCAGTTCGGCCAGCGGGTTGGAGATGGTGGAGGCCAGGATCAAGCTGAGACCGACAGACACGAGCGTGGCCACCAGAAACATCTGCAACACGCCTTCGCGTTCGATCCGAATGAGATAATCAATCTCTCCGCCCACGCTGGCCACGGCCACAGCACCCACGGGCGCATCCGCCCCCATGATCGGGGCGGCCACCGTAAAGGTCGATGTATCCCCGCCGGCGGAGCGCACGGCCTTTGCATCCGTGCTGGTGGCGGCGGGCACCAAGGCGCGCGCCTGTTCTTCTATACTGTTGGGCGCTTGGCGTTCGGCCTCTGTCGAGAACGGCGTGGAGATTTTGCTCCAAAGCCATGAAATCAGGTTGATGATATAGGTCGGCTGACGATCTTCGGCGCCCATCTCATCGCTGGTGAGCGTACCGGCGAGATTGCCATCCGTGTCAAAGACGTAGATCGACACCCCTTCGCGGACGTTCAGACCGGCCAGCGTCTCTTCGACGTTGACGCCGTCGCCCGTGACAAAGTTCACGGGTGCGGCGGCGGGCAATTGCGCCTCAAAGACGTCCGCGATGAGGATGGTTTCACTTTCCAGCGCGTTTGCATGCTGTTGGGCAAGCCCTTCGCGCGAGGCATTCAGATACAGAATGCCCGCTACAAGGATGTTCAACGCGATCAGGTTGAACGTGATGATCTTGCGCGTGAGCGAGGCACCGGTCGTGGACAGGTACCCGCGCTTTTCACGGCGCAGACGCACCTCGTCTTCCACCACATCTTGCGGTGCTACAAAATCATCCCCAAGGACGACATCATCATCGTCCGTGAGAATGGTATCGGTCAGCGTGTGGTCGCGCACGGGCCACCCTTCTGGTTGAAACGCTTATTCTTCGTTGTAGCGATAGCCGATGCCGTAGAGCGTCTCGATCGCGGAGAACTCATTGTCGACCATGCGCATCTTCTTGCGCAAACGCTTGATATGGCTGTCGATCGTGCGGTCATCGACATAGACCTGATCGTCATAGGCCACATCCATCAACTGATCGCGGGATTTCACGAAACCGGGGCGCTGCGCGAGGGCCTGAAGCAACAAAAACTCTGTCACGGTCAAGGACACATCGCCACCCTTCCAGGTCACGGCGTGGCGGAGCGGATCCATGCGCAGGTCACCGCGCTCAATCACCTTATGCTCTTCGGTTTCGGCAATCATTTCGCCTGAATTGGCCTCTTGCCGGCGCAGAAGCGCGCGAATGCGCTCCACCAGCAAACGCTGCGAAAACGGCTTTTTGACGTAGTCGTCCGCGCCCATGCGCAGGCCCAGCACCTCGTCAATTTCGTCGTCTTTGGAGGTCAGGAAGATGACCGGCATCGATGTTTTCTGGCGCAGACGCTGCAACAGATCCATGCCATCCATACGCGGCATTTTTACATCCAGAACGGCCATATCCGGCAGTTTTTTACTGAATGCATCAAAGGCCTGCTGACCATCATTATACGTTTCAACCTCGAACCCTTCGGCCTCAAGCGTCATGGATACCGATGTCAGAATATTTCTGTCATCGTCCACCAGGGCGATCTTGGACATGATTATTTTCCTTATAACTGCTCTCGTTGCCTGCTTTTTTTCGCCACTATGCTCATTTTTGCCCGTTTCGATCAATGCAAAAGTATGATTCGCGCATTGATCCGTGGCCAATCTGCCGCGAAATTGCCTACCAATGGCTAAATTGACTCACTTTTCTGTCGACGATTTTAACTGTCTGGGCGCACGACCGCTTTGGTTGCGCTAACGTTGCCCGAACTGGGCTTTGGTGGCGCTAACGCACTGAAAGCGCCCTGTTCTTTCGCAAATCCGTCATGTTAAGACCCGG
>JBCCDT010000141.1:0-10191 GCA_039030635.1 Pseudomonadota bacterium | reverse complement strand
TTGGCGGCGGTGGCGGCGAGCTCTGCCCCCAACTGGCACGGCGCGCCGCCACAGGTGTCATTGCCCTCTGTCACCAGGACGACGATGCCCGGATCGTTGCGATAGTTCAGCACGTCGGCGGCCTTGCGCACGGCCTCTGTCAGGGGGGTGAGACCGTTGGGATCGAGCCAGGAGATCGCCTCCAACACCGGGTCGGCGGCGTCAGCGACCGGGGGAAATTTGAGGTTGATCCCATCGCAGGAATTTTCCGGCCCCGGCCCATAAGTGATGAGGCCAATGCGCCGAATGGGCGCGATCTGGGGCATGGCATCGCGCAGGGCCGCGCGGGCGTCATCGATGCGTTTGGGTTCATCGAGTTGCAAACCCAGCTCTGCCATGGAGGCGGATCCATCAAAGACGAGCATCGCATCGCGCGTGCAATCCTGCGCCTGCGCGGGCGCGACACAGGGCAAAAGACCGGCCAGCAACGCGGCATAGGTGCGGATCGAACGTGTCATGGGGTGATCAGATAAGACGCTGCGGGCAAGGTCAACTCACCAAAGAGCGAGGGGGCGTTTTTTGAGGGGGTCTTGGATGGGCGGTTTCGCGTTGATCGGATCGACAAAACCGGCAGGAAAAGGCCTATGCGCGTGTGGCGGCCCGGCTGTGTCAGCGCCATTTTGCGCAGCACCGGCGAGGTTTCGCGGGCCTTGGTGGGCAGCCTCCTTTGTATCTTCTCAGACCGGCCACAATCGTGGCGTATTTGCCCCCTACCGCCTTGGATCACGGGTGGTGTGGTGCAGTGAGAAGAGAAGGTGTGAGCGCGATGTCATATGCCAACCCGCTAGAGCTTTATATGTTGGAGCTGATCAACGAGGAGCGGACATCGAGAGGTCTCAACCCCGTGCAGTTGGAGACGAACCTCAACCAATCGGCGGAAGACCATTCTGTCTGGATGCTGCAGACCAACAATTTCTCCCATGAAGGCGCGGGCCGGTCGACGGCCACCCAGCGCATGATCGATGCAGGCTTTGACCTGCGCGGCAATGCGGCCACGGCCGAGAACATCGCGGTGCAATCTGCGCGCGGCGAGGCTGGCTATCGCGATGATGTGCGCGATCTGCACAATTCCCTGATGAACAGCCCCGGTCACCGTGCCAACATTCTGGACCCGGATTTGGAATATGTCGGGATCGGGATCGAGGTCGGCTCCTTTCGGTATGACAGCGGGTTCACCGCGACCTCTGTGATCGTGACCCAGAACTTTGCCCGCACGCAAGGCAGCGTCGATCTTGACAGCGGTCAGGGCGGACCCGTGGTTGAAACGATCGAAGGCGGCGCGGGCAATGACGTTTTGTTTGGCGGACAGGCCCAGGACGAGATTTTCGGGTTTGGCGGGGCGGACACGCTGAACGGCGACACCGGTAATGACTTTCTCGATGGTGGGGGCGGTTGGGATATTCTGCGCGGCAAGAACGGGGCGGATACGCTTGCAGGCCAAGGCGGGCATGACATGCTCTTTGGTGGCAACCAGAACGACCGGCTTTTCGGCGGCAATGGCAATGACACCCTGAACGGGGGCCAAGGCAATGACCTGCTGAAGGGGGGCAACAACAACGATCTTATGCTGGGCGGCGGTGGCCGGGACACGCTTGAGGGCGGTGCGGGCAATGACACGCTTGACGGTGGCGGCGGCAATGACTGGCTTGAGGGTCAGGCCGGGTCGGACACGTTCATTTTCGGATCGGCCATGGGGCACGACACAATCGGCGGCGGTTTCCAGGTGGTCGAAGAAAGCTTTGGCACCAATGACGGGCAGCACGACACGATCCGCATCAACAACATCACCGATCCCGATGATGTGGACATCCGCATTGAGGATGGCGACACGATCTTTGAATACGGGCGCGGGTCGGTCGTGTTGGAGAACTTCACCCGCGGGGTGGATGGCTGGGATTACGAGGTGGTGAATGGGGGGCTTGAGTATCACTATGACACGGTGATCTGCACGCATATGCACAAACACGGCTTCATTCCCGATGATGTGTTTGCCTGGGATGGCTATTACGGCCGTCACGTGTTGGGAGAGACGGTTTTGCGCGGCTATCACCTGTGGGCCATTCCGTTTGTGCGCCATGTGCTCGAGAAAAGCCCGGTGGCGACGCGGCTGGTGGCCCCTGCCGCCCGGGCATGGGCGCAGGAAATGGCGCATCGCTGTGACCCGGAGGCGCATCCCAAGGGTGCGCGGCTTGGGGCGGCGATCCTGCGGGTGGGTGTGCCGATCTGCTATGCGCTTGGATGGATCATGGGTGGGCGCGCGGCGCCGACCGTGGCCCCAACGCACCGGCGGCTATTGGGATAAAAAGGGCCGGCCCCGCGTCAGGCCCTGATATCAGAGCAGGCCGCGTCGGTGACGTCCCTTTGACCAAGGGCATCCATGATCAACGTGCCCTCAATCACCGTCAGAGCCAAGGCCGCCCCCTCTGCGCCCTTGGGATGACGCTTGGCCAACCACTCCAGATAAAGATTGATGATCCCGTGACCCGCAGCGCGATGCGCTTCACTGCCTTGCGCGGCAGACGAGATGATATCGAGCCAGACGCGTGTATAGGGGGCAAAACTGTCAGAGCGCATGAGGGCCACGATATCAGTCAGGAGCTGCGCCTCTGACGCGTAGCGCCTGGGGGGGATCGCGTGATCAAGCCTGTGTGCCATCTGCGCGGCGAGGTGATCCAACAGCTCTGAAATCAGGCCATCCTTGGTCTCAAAGTAATAGATCAACATGCGATCAGACGTGCCCGCCGCCGCCGCCATGGGCCGCAAGCTGGCCGTGTTGAGACCGTGGGCCAAGACGTGATCCGCCAGATCCGACAGCAGCGTGGTCTTATCACGTTTGGAGCGGGGCATGTCTTTCCTTTCGCTTTTTTTGTAGCAAGTGCTACGTAATTGCGTTATGTAGCAAGCGCTACACGTTATCCCTGCCCCTGCCCTTGTCCTTGTCTCGGCCCCCGCCCCTGCCCCCGCCCCCTGCGCATGAAAGGTTACCCAATGTCGATCCTGCAAATTTTGCCCGCTCTGGCCTATCTGGGCTGCGTCTGTGCCATCTGGATGATCGCCAAAGGTGCGCCCACGCGCGGCACCATGGCCTGGGCGGTGCCCGTGGTGCTTGGCGCAGGGTTTGCGGTGTTTTCCGTGATCACCGTGGCGCAAGAGGGGCTGCTGCAATTCTGGGTGAACCACAGCACGAGTTTGGCGGGAAATCAGGTTTGGTTTGACCTGCTCTTTGCGGTGACCATTGCGTTTTACCTGATCGCACCGCGGGCGCGGGCGGTGGGTATGCCGCTCTGGCCTTGGGCGCTTGCCGTGGTCGCGACCGCCTGTGTGGCGCTGTTGCCGATGCTGGCGCGCATGATCTGGTTAGAGCAGCGCGGCGCGCGATGACCACCCATCCCGGCCTTGAGACGGGATCTCTTGTCCGTTTGAAGATTGAGAGACACGCGCCCCGAAAGGCGCAGTTGCGTCAGGTTTGTTTGGTGACCTGAGTGTATTCCAGCTCCACCGGGGTTTCGCGGCCAAAGATGGACACGGTGACCTTGAGGCGCTGGTTGTCTTCGTCGACCTCTTCGACCATGCCGTCGAAATCCTCGAACGGGCCGTCATTGACCTTGACCTTCTCACCCACCTCGAAGCTGATCATCAGCTTGGGCGCTTCTTCGCCCTCTTGGACGCGGTTGAGGATGGTGTTCACCTCGGCATCGCGCATCGGCATCGGGCGGCCCTGAGGGCCCAGGAACCCGGTCACTTTGTTGATCGAGTTGATCAGGTGATAGCCCTGGTCGGACATTTCCATATGCACCAGCACATAGCCCGGCATGAACCGCCGCTCCGCCGTGACCTTCTTGCCGCGACGGACCTCGATCACCTCTTCGGTGGGCACCAGCACTTCGTCAATCTCATCTTCCAAGCCCTGATCGGTCACAGATTGCCGGATCTGTTCAGCAATCTTTTTCTCGAAATTCGAGAGCACGCTGACCGAATACCACCGCTTTGCCATATCAGACCCAGTTCCTTGCTGTTCCGGTCTGCACCGGGTTTTGAATTCAACTCCGAGACAAAAAATCGGCGCGCCACTCGATTCGAAGCGCGCCTTGTCTTGGGATTTGGCTCACCTACCGCTGATCGGGGGTGAAATCAAGGTGCCTTCAGCCAAACAGGCCCAGCACGCCTTGCAACCCGCTGCGAATGAGAAGGTCGACAAGAGCAAAGAAAATCGCCGTCAGCGTGGCCATGATAAAGACCATGATCGTGGTCAGCGTCACCTCACGGCGCGTCGGCCAGACGACCTTGGACACCTCGGTGCGGACCTGTTGAATGAACTGAAGCGGGTTTGCCATTGGGATGCTCTTGTGCGTTATCTGCCTTGCTCGGTCAGATACGCGGTGCATGCGGCAAATTCAAGGCAGATCACGCAAGACGCCGCCCAAGGGCATGGGCGGCGTTGCTCAAACTCTTCTGCGCGCGGCTTAGCGCTTGGGCCCGACCGGCTGTGAGAAATCAGGCAAGGACAGACGATCCGCCAGAGAGCCGGGCAAAAGATCGAGCATGCGCTCCACCTTGACGGCGACGAAATCGGCGATCTTGCGCGCCCGCTCTGCCCGTTCAGGCGCTTTGCGGGCAAACCCGGTCCAGACCCGAGCAAAGAGCCAAGCGACACCGGGGATGCGCATCAAGATCGCGGCAGCAATCAGCGACAGGCAGGCCGTCAGCAGCATCCAAAAGAGCAGTGTCGGCCAGAGCAGCACGATGATACCGCAGGCGACGGCGACGACATAGACCGGCGGCACGCGTTCAAAGATTGTGGGCGCTTGCTCTTCCTTCAGGGGGGGAAAGGCTTCGCGCATTACGTTGCGCACGATCTCTTCTTCGGTGAGCTCCGCAGGCGGCGTGGTGTCTGCGGCCTGTTCAAGCGGTGCGGCAGGCGTGGCATCACGGGTCAATGTCTGTGGGACATCCGCGTGTTCAGCGGTCTGCGCCGCGACGGCGTGAGACGCGTTGGATTGAGACGCAACAGGTTTGCTCTGAATGCGGGGTTTTGTGTTGCCCTGCATCAGTTGGCTGACCAAAAGATCAGCGTTGCGCTGCGCCGTTTCATCGTCGGTCGCTTTGGCTTCGATCTCAACCCCGTCATGGGGCAAATGCGGGTTTTGCTTCCCGGGCAGATAGTGGTTGTGCTTCATGGCAGCCTCGCAAACTTTTACAGATGTGCCCTCCTCTGTCACAAACTCGAAATTGGAGAGACACCCGCCCGATCAGCAGCGACCGCGCGGAAACACGAATTTTTTTGGCTTCAAATGTGGCGAGAATGAGGCAAGCGCGCCGTTAAGCGCAATTTGACATGAATTGGCCACTCTTCGTTTTTGAACCGAGAACAGTTGAGTCAAATTTGAATTACTGTTGAACGGAATGCCTCACCGCCGCGACATGATCTTGCCGCATTGGGCCCATGCCCGGGGGCGATTCGATGCGAGGGCAGGATGGCCGCTGTGGCGCCGGATCACTGGAACGGATCGCGCGCGTCATCCCAGAACAGGTCATGGGGCAAGCGCGCGGGCAGTTTGGAGGGGGGCAGGATGCCATCGCGCTGCGTGTGGACCCAAGTGTTGTTGACATCGGGGTCACGCAAGCTTTGGAACCATGTGCCCTGAAGCTCAGAGAAGTTCAAAACGCGCACCGTTGGGTCCTGTTTCAATTGCCGAAGGAAGTATTCTTCGGTGATCGGCCCCGGCCCGCCGGCCACGTGGCACGAATAATTTTGCACACCGGTCGCAATGGTGAAAAACATCCGTTTGAGCCAGGATAGGACGAAGTCATGACCGGGCGCAGACGCAAAGAGACCTGCGACCAGGTGGGCGGTGTCCTTGTCCTTGTAGACCGGAAAGTCATCGCGCCGCACCAGCACCAGCGCGTCGCCCTCAGTGATCATCCCGCGCGCGTCGCGCTGAAACCCCATGGCGATGTCGGAATAGATGCCACCATGCACGTATGTCGCCATCAGCCGGGCCATATCGCAGCGCGTCACGGGGATCTGGATGCTGCGATAGGTGTCGACGAGATGGGGGAAATGCTCCTCCGCCAGGGCGATCGTGGCGGCGTCATCCAGATAGATGTGGTTCACATCCGGGTTGTGTTTGAGCGTGGCGTCATACGCGGTCTGAGAGCGTTCGGGGATCGCGGATTTGTCATGGAAGAAAACAATGTGGTTGCGCGGGATCGTGGTCATGACAGTTCATTTTCGGGCTTGGGCGGGTATCGGGCGTTTGAGAGCCGCACCTTACCACGCTCCACGCGCGGGTCACGCGGTTCCTGCGGCGCGGGGTGGCGGCGGTGGGATGGGTGCATATTGGGTGATTTGGCAGGGGCAGCAGGGTTCGAACCCGCGACCTACGGTTTTGGAGACCGTCGCTCTACCAGCTGAGCTATACCCCTACGGTGGGCGGAGGGTTACGGAATTGGGCCGGGGATTTCAAGCCTCGAATCTGCGCCTTATGGCGCGGCCGCCTCAAGCGTCTCAAGATCGGCGCCTGCGATGGCCGCCTCATGGGCGAGAACCGTCTCAATCGGCCAATCCCACCAGGCCAGATCGAGAAGGCGCGCGATCACGTCCGGGGCAAACCGCATCCGCATGACCCGGCTCGGGTTGCCCACGACGATCGAATAGGGCGCGACATCGCCGCCCACCACGGCCCCTGCGCCCACGATCACACCGCTGCCGATGCGCGCACCGGGCAGCACTTTGGCCTCACGCCCGAACCACACATCATGACCGATCACCGTGTCCGGGCCACGGGGCGGCAAGGAGGGCCGTTCGGTTCCGATGCCGCCGTCGAACACCGCGAACGGGTAGGTCGAAAACCCGTCATAGCGGTGATTGGCCTCCGCCGTGATGAAGGTCACGCCATGGGCGATCTGGCAGAATTTGCCGATGATCAGCTTGACCTCACCATATGGGTTGAAATGCGGGGCGAGCGCGGTGATCCATTTCTCGGGCGCGTCGTCGGCACTGGCATAGGTGTAATCACCCACCTGAAAATTGGGTGGATCGATCACGGTGTTGAGGAACACGATGCCCTTGTGACGCCGCCCATCGGGCAGGATCAGCGGGTGGCGCGTGTCAGGATCGGGAAAGCGGTGGGCCATAGGGCTGCTCTAACAGCCCCTGCCCCCGCGTGCAAAACTCAAAAAAGCGCGATGGCCATCATCGCAAGGCCCGCGGCGCCTGCGGTGAAAACCAAGGAGCGCACCACCGGCAGGCCTGACATATAGACCAGCATGTAAAGGAGGCGGGAGATCACGAAAATCTGCGCCCCCAGCAGGGCAAGCCCCATATCCGTGCCCTCCACCACAAGGGCCAAGATGCCCAAGGCTAGAAAGATCGGCAGGTTCTCTGCAAAGTTATTCGCCGATTTCAGCGCCCTTGCGCGAATGACGCTGGGCTCTGGCAGAGTATCGCGCGGGCCCATATAGGCCAGCGGCCCAATGCGGACCATCAGCAGGCTTGCCGCCACATAGACATTGACCAAATAGGCCCCGATCCCCAGCAAAATCATGTTGACCATTTCGTTGCTCCTTTGCGTGTCGTTCCCCTGTCAGCTACGGTGGAAAGGGAATGATCACAATTCCCTAGGAGGGAATGACCGCCATGAGCACCGCATCGGATTTTGGAACAGCCTTACGCGGCATGCGGGAGACGCTGGGCCTGAGCCAATTGGCGCTGGCCACGCGCCTGTCGAGCACGCAGCGGCATATCTCATTTCTGGAAACCGGGCGGTCGCAGATCACATCGGATTTCTTGCAGCGCTTGATGGGGGAGTTGAACCTGTCTTCGGCTCAGCGTGGCGCGCTGATGGAGGCGTCGGGCTATCGCAACCCCTACCCTGCGCGGCCGCTGAACTCTGACGAGATGCGCGCCGCCCTCGACACGATTGAGACGCGCATTCTGAACACCTGGCCGTTTCCGGCCTTTGCGCTGGATCGGGATTGGACGGTGCTGCGCGCCAATGGGCCTGCGCAGGCGATGTTTGCCGCCTTTGGGGCCGACATCACAGGAGAGGGCGCGAGCTTGCTCACGGTTGTTCTGGATCCGGGTTTCCGCGCGGCGATCCTGAATTGGGAGGAGGCCAGCCTTGGGTTTTACTTTCGTCTGCAACAGGCCGGCGCGCGCAACGCGGTGGTCAGGCGGGCCTTTGACGCGGCCAAATCCGGCGGCATGTTTGATCATGTGCCCGCCCAGATCACCGGCGCGGCCCCGTCTGAGCCGTTGCAGCCTGTGATCATGGGGTTGCCGAATGGTGCGCGGCTGCAGCTGATGCCCTTGGTGGGGCATTTGGCGACGGTTCAGGATGTGCGGCTGGAGGCGGTGGAGATCGAGCTGATGGTGCCTTTGGATGACGCAAGCGCGGCGTTCTTATCGGGCTTGGCCCCCTAAGAGGCGCTATTGCGCCGCCAGCGCCGCCTTATTCAGGTTGAGGCGCAGGGCAGCCGCGCGGATGTAGTAGCCTTCGCCGACCATATGCTCCATGAAATCGCCCAGCATACTGTCGCTCAGACCGTGTTCGACCGCGCGGCGGATCACCTCTTCGGCGCCTTCGATATCGGCGAGATATACGCGCGTTACGGCATCCCAGTACTGCGTGAACGGGTCATCGGGGCGCAGCCGGTGGAGATGCCCCACCGCCTGGGTGGCCGCCTCCAACCGGTCCGTTTCGACCGACAGAAAGGCCAGCAGCACGTAATCCCAGAAATCGCCTGTTTCCTCTTCGAAATGGTGGGCCATGACATGCCAGGCGTCGTGTTCCTTGCCATCATTGGACAGCAAACGCGCATACCAGTAATCCAGATCATCATCCTGGTGCAGACGGCCCCGCGCCTCGGCCATAACCGTCAGGCCAGACATCGTGCGCCCCAGCGCGACCAGCGCGCGACCCTTGCGGACATAGCCGATGGGGTCGTCGGGCTGCATATCCAGAAACGTGTCTGCATCGCGCAAGGCGGCGGCCGGGCGATCCAGCGACAACAAGATCATCGAGCGGCGTTGCACATAGCCGGGCGTGTCGGGTGCGGCCGCCATGGCCGCGTTGATGTATTTGAGCGCGGTGGCATCGTCATCAAGGTGGTAATAGGAGAGCGACAACCCTTCGAGCGCGGCCGCATCCGTGTCATCAAGATCGACGGCAGATTGGAAACTGTCGCGCGCGGCCTCAAACCATTCCTCGCCCAATTGAGCCCACCCTTTTTGACGCCAGACCCAGCGGTTGTCCGGTTCGATCGCAAGGGCCGCATCATAGAGCGTGATCGCCTCTTGCGCCGCGATGACACCGGCCTCAAACCGGGACGAGGCCAGCCCGCCCAAAGCGTCCGAGCTGGGCTGTAGATCAAGGGCGGTCTCAAAATGAGGGATGGCGGCGGGGTAGTCATCGGCCACCCAGGCGACCCAGGCCAGACCCTCATGGGCGTCGGCAAAAAGCGGGTCGGCTTTGAGGGCTGCCTCGTATTTGAGGCGCGCCTCAGCGTCCCGGTCAAGCCAGCTGAGCGCATCGGCATGGGCGGTCAGGATCTCAGCCCGTTTGCGGGCGGTGAGGCCCGGCTCATTGAGCGCGGCGGCGCAGATCTGCAGGAGCCGCTCATTGGTGTCATCATAGCCGGTGCAGACAGAGACCAGCGTGTGTTCGGAATTGGTGATAAGCGGTTTGGCATCCACGAGGGACGCGGTCGCAGCGAGTAAGGTCGCGGGAACAAGACGCATCATCAGATCGTTCAACATGGTGCCAGCCTAGTGGAATGCCCACCCGCCGCACAATGCAAAAGGGCCACCCCTGGGGGCGGCCCTCATGATAGAGCGTGAGGTGGGGTAGAACCCCACCCTACATCTTTTCGCTTACTCGATGATCTTCGCGACGACACCGGAGCCCACCGTGCGGCCGCCTTCGCGGATGGCGAAGCGGAGGCCGTCTTCCATCGCGATCGGTGCGATCAGTTCGACCTCGAACTTCAGGTTGTCGCCCGGCATCACCATCTCGGTGCCAGAGGGCAGCGTGACAGTCCCGGTGACATCCGTCGTGCGGAAGTAAAACTGCGGGCGGTAGTTGGCGAAGAACGGCGTGTGACGGCCACCCTCTTCCTTGGTCAGGATGTAGACCTCGGCCTCGAACTTCG
>JBCCDT010000140.1:0-10547 GCA_039030635.1 Pseudomonadota bacterium | reverse complement strand
TTTCGCCGCCTCGACGCCTGAGGAATATCTGATCAATTCCACCGATTTGATGAATTACAACGCACGCTCCACCGGCATCGGCGGACCGACCACAGCGGGGGGCCAGCTCTTTGCCACCGACACGCCGGGCCTTGGCGTCACGCCTGATTTCGAAAGCTTGGGCGCGCCTGTGGCCGCATGGGGCGCGCCATGAAAATCACCCGCATCACGGTCTGGCAGCGCGATCTGCCCCTGACGGAGCCCTATTGGCTCTCCGGCGGGCGGCTCAAGTTTGAGCGCCTAGACAGCACGATCCTGCGCCTCGACACCGATGAGGGCATCTCTGGCTGGGGCGAAGGTTGCCCTTGGGGGGAGACGTATCTTCCCGCCCACGGGCCCGGTCTGCGCGCGGGGCTTGAGACGCTCGCGCCAAGCCTGCTTGGCCTCGACCCGCGCAGCATCGACCATGTAAACCAGGTGATGGATGTGGCCTTGCCTGGTCATCCTTACGTCAAATCCCCGGTTGATATCGCCTGCTGGGACATCTTGGGTCAGGTCGCCGGCCTGCCTCTTTGGCAGATGCTCGGCGGCGCGGCCCCTGCGCCTGTGCTGGTCAATTCCTCGATCTCCACAGGCACGCCCGATAAGATGATCGCGCTGATCAACCGCGCCGCCGGCAAAGGCTATACGGTCCACTCCGCCAAGGTCGGCGGTAGCGATATCGCCGCGGATATTGCCCGGATTGAAGCTATCTCTGCCGCCCTGCCCGCAGGTCACCGCGTCACCTTTGATATCAACCGCGCCTGGACGCCAGGCGTGGCCATCGAGGTGCTGAACTCCACCCGCGCCCGCGACTGGGTCGAACAGCCGTGCGAAACGCTGGAACAATGCGCCCATGTGGCCGCGCGCGTGGCCAACCCGATCCTGCTCGATGAATGCCTGACCACCTTCCCCGATCACCTCACCGCGTGGAAAACCGCCGCCTGTGAAGGCGTGAAAGTCAAACCCAACCGCGTGGGCGGCCTGACCAAGGCGCGCCGGATCCGCGATTTTGGCGTCTCGGTAGGCTGGCAAATGCACATAGAAGATGTGGGCGGCTCGGCCCTTGCCGACACCGCCGCCATCCACCTGGCCAGCTCCACGCCTGAGGCCCACCGCCTCGCCTCGTGGCTGTGCCACTATCACCTGGCCGATGACCCCGTCCCCGGCCAAGGCGCGCGCAACGTGCAGGGTCGCGCCACACCGCCCTCCACCCCGGGCCTCGGCGTGATGCCGGACCCAGACACGCTCGGCACCCCAAATGCCGTCTATGAGGCCTGACCCATGCATCTTCTGGCCAAAAATATCCTCGGGGGGAATGCGCCGCAGGCGCAAGGGGGCAGACAGCCCCCACCCCCTTCCACGCAAAGAGACCTCCTATGAAGATCACGCGTATCACGCTCTGGCACGTGCCCCTCACCAGCCACGCAACCTACTACATGGCCGGCGGCAAAACCTGCGCCACCGTCACCTCGGTGATTTTGCGCATTGACACCGACACAGGCCTCAGCGGCTGGGGTGAGGTGTGCCCCATTCCCCACTACCTGCCCGCCTATGCCCATGGCGTGGCACCGGCTCTTGAGGAAATGGCACCGGTTCTGTTGGGCGCAGACCCGGTGGGCCCAGAGGCGCTGATGGACCGGTTGGAGCGGCACCTGCAAGATCACCGCTATGCCAAATCCGCGATAGACACGGCGCTGTGGGATCTGACCGCGCAGGCGGCCAACCTGCCGCTTTATGCGCTAATCGGCGGGCGGCAGCAGGCCGATATGCCGCTTTATCATTCGATCACCTGCGTGGCCCCGGATGAGATGGCGCGCATCGCCGCGGATGCGCAGGCCAAAGGTATGACGCAGTTTCAGGTCAAGCTGGGCGCGGATGGCGATTGGACCACGGATGTAGAGCGGCTCACGAAAGTGCGAGAAACCGTGGGCCCTGGCCCGCTCGTCTATGGCGACTGGAATGCAGGCTCAACCCAGCTTGAGGCCACCCGCGTGGGCCGCGCGGTGGCGCATCTGGACATCATGCTGGAACAGCCATGCGAGACACTGACCCAATGCGCCGCCGTGCAAGCGGCCACCGGCTTGCCCATGAAACTCGATGAAAATGCCCATGACACGGCCACGCTGCTGGAAGGCCATGACCGGCGCTGCATGGATGCGGTGGCACTGAAGCTGTCAAAGTTCGGCGGGCTTTCCAAGATGCGTCAGGCCCGGGATCTCTGCCTCTATCTCGGCACCCGGATGTGCATAGAGGACACCTGGGGCGGCTCGGTCACCACGGCAGCCGTCCTGCATCTGGCCGCCGCCACGCCCGCCCGTGCCATCCTCAATTGCTGCGATCTGGCCGATTACGTGGGCCCTGCGCTAGCGCGCGATTTGCCCTCTCGCGTCAAAGGCCGCATCGCGCCGCCTGACGGCATTGGCCTGGGCATCACCGTCGATGAAGACGTGCTTGGCACGCCACAGCTCATACTCGATTAAAGGAGGCCACAAGATGGAAAAGATCGGAACGCAAGCAGACTGGATCGAGCGCGCCAAAGCGGTTCTGCCGGGCGGCGGCTTTGGCAATTTTGACCCCACCGTGTTCATCGCGCGGGGCGAGGGATCACATGTCTGGGACCATGACGGCAATGAGATGATCGACTACCTCATCGGCTCTGGCCCCATGCTTTTGGGCCATGGCCACCCCGAGGTGATGGAGGTCGTCTTTGAACAGCTTCCCAAGGGTCAGACTTTTTTCGCCAACAACACGCTCGCCATTGAACTGGCCGAAGAGATCTGTCGCGCGGTGCCCTGTGCCGAACAGTTGCGCTATGTCTCATCCGGCGGTGAGGCCGATATGTACGCCATCCGCGCCGCGCGCGCCTTTACAGGGCGCGACAAGATCGTCAAATTCGAAGGCGGCTATCACGGCATGTCGGCTGAGGCGCAGATGTCTCTGGCACCCGCGCGCATGGTAAATTTCCCGCAAGCGGTGCCCGATAGCGCGGGCATCCCGCAATCCGTGGCCGATGAAATGCTCATCGCGCCCTTCAATGATTTTGACTACATCCGCTCCCTTCTCGCCGAATATGGCGATCAGGTCGCGGGCATGATTGTGGAGCCGTTACAGCGCATTATCCCTCCTTTGCCCGGGTTTCTTGAACTGCTGCGCGAAGAGGCGGACAAATATGGCATCGTGCTGATCTTTGACGAGGTGGTCACCGGTTTCCGCTTCTCCTATGGCGGCGCGCAAGAGCTCTACGGGGTCGCACCCGACCTCGCCACATTGGGCAAGGTCATCGGCGGCGGCTTCCCTCTGGCCGCCACGGTTGGGCGCCGCGATATCATGGACCACTTCGACAAAGCGGTGGTGGGCGCGGACAAATGGCTGATGCAACTGGGCACGCTATCGGGCAATCCGGTGGCGGCGGCAGCCGGGCTCAAATCCCTCGAAATTCTGCGGCGCGACGGGCAGTATGACACGCTGCGCCGCCACGGCCAGCGGTTGATCTCTGCGGCCTCGAGCGCACTCACCGCGCGCGGCATTGCCCACCGCGTTGTGGGCGACCCCACGCTCTTTGAGCTGGTGTTCACCGACCGCGACGTGCGCGATTACCGCGACGTTGTGCACTCCGACACCAAGGCCGCCGCGCGATTCAATGGGGTGCTGCGCGAACAAGGACTGTTCAAATCACCCGGCAAAACCTATCCCTGCCTTGCCCTGACAGAGGCAGATCTCACCCAGACGGAAGCGGCTTATGAGCGCGCCGCCCAAGCCCTCAGCGAGGCATTGAGCCCCGCGCAGTAACCCCGAACCTGATTAAAGACCCCGCGCGCGATTTTCAGCGCGCGCGGCTGCCTCCGAGAGCCTGATCAGGCGTCGATCCCACCAGATTGGGTCCCCTATGACCAGGGTGTCGGCCCTGGCACTGGCTGTATTTTAAGCAAATTGCTTCGAACCCACGCGCCTGAGGCAGACAATTCTTGCCGCCCGGGGAAAGAATTATTACCCTCAGGCAAGTGGTGCGAGACTTTCGGCGTGATTGTAACGGGTCGCAACGAGACTTTGGTCCGGTTTGAAAGGGGGAACACGGCGCATCACACGGACGGCTGGGCCAAACCAGAATGAACCAAAGACGATGCGTGTCGGCCCGGACAACCGGACGGGCGCGCACTGGCTTTAGGCAATTATCAACGGAACATGCCAATCGGCACGGAGGTACAAGTCAGATGGAAGAACAGCTCGCAGAGCTAGCGGCACAGGTGGCCGCGATAGAAGCGAAAGGTAATTTCACGAACACCATGTTCGCTGAACTTTACTACTATTTAACAATCCCACTCATGATCATCATTCACGCGGGCTTCTTGGCCTACGAGATGGGCGCCTCGCGCGCCAAAAACGCGCTGTCCTCGGGCGTGAAGAACATCTTGGCCTTCGCGTTTGTCATCCCGGCCTTCTACTTCTTTGGCTGGTGGGTCTACTGGGGCTTCCCAACCGGATTTTCCTTCTCAGAAGGTCCAAACGGCATTTCCGGCGCGGAATATGCCAATGCCATCGCCTGGGCCTGGGGCCCGTCGGCGGAATTCATGGGGCCCAACACAGAAGACCAGATCGACGGCGTGTTCTGGGGCGCGTTCGCACTCTTTGCGGCGACCACAGCTTCGATTTTCTCAGGCGCTGTGATCGAACGCATTCAGACCGTGGGCTTTGTGATCTTGGCGATCATCCTCGGTGGGTTCAGCTGGACACTGGGCGCCGCTTGGGGCTGGCATTCAGATGGTTGGCTGGTCCAGCAATGGGGTGTGCATGACTTTGGTGCGGCGGGTCTCGTCCACGCCATTGCGGCCTTCTTTGCCCTGGGCGTGCTGATCAACCTCGGCCCGCGGATTGGCAAGTTTAACCCTGATGGCACGGCAAACGATCTGGCCGGTCACAACCTGCCCTTCACGGCAACAGGCCTGATGCTCATCGTTGTGGGCTTCTGGGGCTTCCTCATGGGCTGTCTTGTTGTGGGTGGTGAGGCGTGGTCCTGGTCCGGCAACTGGAACACCATTTACGGCACGCCATCGAACCTCAGCGCGCTGAGCTTCAACATCCTGATGGCTGTGGGCGGTGGTATCATCGGCGCTTGGGCCTTCACCCGTGATCCGTTCTGGATGATGTCGGGCGCTCTGGCAGGTCTGATCTCAACGGCCTCTGGCCTTGATATCTACTGGCCGTCGCTCACGTTCCTCATCGCGATCAGCGCAGGTCTCTTGCTGAAGCCTGCCGCACAGGTGCTCGAAAATATGGGCATCGACGACGCGGTTGGCGCGGTGACAGTGCACGGCACAATGGGTGTCTATGGCATGTTGCTCTTGGGCATCTTCGGTGCAGGCTACCCGGCTCTGGGTGAAGCGGCCGCCTTCTCAGGTGAAGAAGTGCCGGTGATCTCCTTTGTGGGTCAGCTTGTGGGCATCGTGGTGTTTGTCGCCATCGGTTTCATCACCGGATACGTGCCGTCGCTTGTCCTCAAGGGGATGGGCATGTTGCGCGTGCCAGAAGCGGCAGAACTCGCAGGTCTCGACACGGTCAAAGTGCCGGCACAGGCCTATCCCGAAGGCATCCCGGCATCGCCGCCGGCCTCGAACTAAAAAGGAGAGACAGATATGGGTTTTCCATATGACCAAGGCACCTGGGAAGGGGTGTCCGGCGCGATCTTCATGGGCTTCGGCACATCCGCGCCCGGGATCTACACCGCGATTGCGATCATCGTAGCGGTTGCACTGCTGGCCATCGGACAAAAGACCGAGTCCAGTAAGTATCGCGACCACAAGTAACGCTGTGTGACAGAAAATGAACCGCCCCGCCGGGAAACTGGCGGGGCGTTTTTTCTTGTGCCGACCTCAGGCGAGACTCGACCGAAGGGAGGGACGAGCCGTCTCCAAGACATCACCCCGCGCGGCGGTTCTCCAACCGATCCACAACACTGCGGTACCAGGCATCGGCGGCATAAAGGAAGTACGGCCGCTTGAACGGGTGCAGCCAATGCCGCGTCAGATTAGTGGCGGAATAGGCCGTTTCCCCACGCGCATCGCCCACCGCTTGCCAGGCCGCTTTGGCCCCCAGATAGGGCGCCATCACCGTGCCGGACCCGGAAAAGCCCATGGCATAGTGCAACCCGCGATCCGCGCCCACATGGGGCATATGCGTGAAACTGTAGCCGGTGTTGCCCCACCACGCATGGCTCAGCTTGACCCGTTCCAACTCGGGCCAGATCTCAACCATCGTCTGTTGCAGGCGCCGCGCGGCCTCGGCTGTCTCCAAGCTGCGCATGGATGCGCGCCCGCCCCAAAGGATGCGGGTGCCATCCGGGGAGATACGAAAATAGCTGTGCCGCGCACGGGTCTCGACCATCATCCGCCGCCCAGGTGCCAGATGCCCGATCAGGTTTTCTGGCAACGCCTCTGTCGCGATCAAATAAGAGGGCAGCGGAAAAACCCGCGCCATGTGCCAGCGAAACGCGCCCGTGGTGTAGCCATTGGTGCATAAGATCACCTTGTCCGCCTCGATCCGGCCTTTGGGCGTGTGGGCGCAAAATCCGGTGCCGACGCGGTCAAGCCGGGTCACGGCCGCCTGTCCTGTGATCGGGATGCCGCGATGTTCGACACGGGCGCGCAAACCCCGATGGAACTTGGCGGGATGCAAGCCGCAATGCTGTGGGAAAACCAGCGCGCCGTGATACCGCGCTGTGCCGACCTCCTGACGCAAGGCCTCTCGATCCAGCGTGTAGGCCTCAACGGACGACTTGTCCGCGACAGACCGCGCCAACGCCCGCTGACCCGCGGCATGATCCGGCGTCCAGGCCAGTTGAATGCGGCCGGTGTCTTGCAAATCACAGTCAATCTGTTCTTCGCGGATCAGCGCTTTGGTCCAGTCGAGCGCGGGCGCGGCCTCAGCAAAGACACCATCGGCCAAATCCGCGCCAAAACGTTGCCGGAGCTTGTCCCAACTGAGACGGGGATGGGCGCCAAACATGCCCCCATTGCGGCTGGAGGCCCCTGCACCAGGATCGCCCGCATCGACAACCGCCACGCGAGCCCCGGCATCATGCGCCGCGATGGC
Source organism: Pseudomonadota bacterium (assembly GCA_039030635.1). Classification (GTDB taxonomy): domain Bacteria; phylum Pseudomonadota; class Alphaproteobacteria; order Rhodobacterales; family Rhodobacteraceae; genus Roseovarius. The sequence continues at coordinate 3,440 of JBCCDT010000140.1, read as the reverse complement.
CGCCGACAGCCCGGCATACCCTGCCCCAATCACCAGAATATCGCATGTCTCAGGAAGCGGGTCGCGCGCAGGCTGCGGTGCGGCGGCGTCCCACCAATAGGGGCTCCCCAGTTCTGCCTCACCTGTCCACTGGACCATCTCGCCCTCCGCTGATCACAGGGGAACTATCGGCCTGCTGAGGGCGGGTGTCCAGCGGTGTCAGTACCCTTCAGTCGAGATCGGCAGAGGCTCAAACACCGTGCCGCCTGTGCGGGCTTTTTCGTCTTCCAGCGCCTGGGCCAGTTCCTTGGCCCGCTTGTTCTTTTCGCGCTCTGCGGCCGTCACGGCAGCTTGGGCTTGGGCCTGGGCTGCGGCCGCTTTGGCCTGCTCTGCGGCCTGGGCCTCGGCGATTTTGGCGGCCTCTGCGTCACGCTCGGCCTGCTTTTCGGCCTCTTCTGCGCGCTCAATCGCGGCCAGACGGTCGGCGGCTTGTTCTTCCGCCAAACGCGCGGCGGCGGCGGCGGCGGTCTCGGTCACGGGCGCGGGCGCGGGCGCAGTGTCTTGCACCTCTGTCTCTGCGTCATCAAGGGATGCCACGGCCACGTCGGGCACGTCGATGCCCGCATCCTCAAGATCGACCTGCATCAGCCCCATCTGGCGCGCGGCGGCGAGCGAGAGAAGCCCGGAATCAAGCCCTTGCGGCTTTTGATACGCGCGAATGGCGGCTTGGGTGCGGCCATCCATGCGGCCCGTGATCGGCCCGCGATAATGCCCGCGCGCCTGTAGCGCCCGCTGCACGGAGGCGGTGAAATCGGGCGTCATCACGTCATCGCAGGGCGTTTCAAACCAGGTGTCTTCGCGCGGTGTCACGATCTGTTGGGAGGTCTCGGTCTGGTAGACCGGGCTTTCCGCCTCTTCGAGGATCACCTGTTCGGTCACTGTCTCGATCACCGCAGGTGTCGCGTCGCGGCCCCAACAGGTTCCGGGGGCCGCACCGGGAGGGGCGACATTGCGCGATGTCACCTCTTCGGGGATCAATTCATAGACATTGGGCGCGCAGGCACCCAGCAAAGAAGCCGCCATAACGGCGGTGACAAAGGTTTTTCTAGACATGCTCATCTGCCTCATGACCGCCCTTTTCGGGCGTTGTTATGAGGGCAGTTTACCCGGTTTTAGCGGATCTGGGAAGCCTGTCTACTTATCTGTCTGCTTATCTATCTTCGGGGGCAAGCAACCGGTCGAGCATGGGGGAGATGTCTTCGATCTCTTCGGCCACCACATGGACCACGGCATTTTCACGCTGCAGCCGCCCGGTGACGCGCAAAAGCCGACCTGCAATGACCGCGCGGCGGAACCGCTCATAAAGCGCGCGCCAGACCACCACGTTGATCACGCCTGTTTCATCCTCCAGCGTGAGAAAGATCACCCCCTTGGCGGTGCCCGGGCGTTGGCGCAAGATGACAAGCCCCGCCACGGTGATGCGCGCGCCCGCAGGCGGATCATCCAGCCGGTCGGCTGGCAAGGCCGCGGGTGGGCGCGGCCAAGGCGGTGGGCGCGTGGGATTTGAAGGCACGAAACTCATAAGAACAAAAATAGAACATTTAAAAAGTTCCGCAAGCCTCTCTGCGCTTGGCACAATGACCATTTAGAGGTTTTGCAAAACCCCGCGAATGGCTTAGATACCCATGGGTTCAAGCAAGGAAGGTTCCATGGCCAGAATTACCTATATCGAGCATGACGGCACCGAGCACACCGTCGACGTCAAAGACGGGCTGACCGTGATGGAGGGCGCGCGCAACAACAACATTCCCGGCATTGAAGCTGATTGCGGCGGGGCCTGCGCGTGCTCCACCTGTCACGTCTATGTCGATAAGGCCTGGGTTGAGAAGATGCCACCGGTGGGGGATCTCGAAGAGGATATGCTTGATTTCGCCTACGAGTCGGATCCCGAACGCTCTCGTCTGACCTGCCAGATCAAGGTCACGGATGCGTTGGACGGGCTGATCGTGCACATGCCGGAACGCCAATTGTGAAGCCTCTCTTCGCGGGTCTTGTCTTTGTCGCAATGACATGGCCCGCGATGGCGCAAATCCTTGATCCGGCCCGCGCGGCCGAGGACGGGTGCGATGCCCCTGCCCCGCCGCCGTTCTCTGACACAGCCACATCCGCGCAAGGCCCCGTTGTGGCGGCGCGCTATTCTGGCACGACCACGGCCTATGCCCATGGTGTTCTGGGCGACGCCGTGGAGGCCGGCGCGCTGCTCGTACGCTACGCGGATGGCACGCATGTGTTCTGCGACCTGATCGAGGCCGGGCCCGACCGTGTGTTTGAGGACACCGCCCCGCGACTTGTCGATCTTGACGGCGATGGGATGAATGAGGTGATCGCCGTGGCCTCTCATGCGGGCCAAGGCGCGCGGCTAGAGGTCTATGGCTATCCGGGCACCGGTGAGGCGTTTCAGCTTTTGGCGCACACACCTTACATCGGCACGCGCAATCGGTGGTTGGCGCCGGTGGGCGCGGCCGATCTTGATGGCGACGGACACATGGACATCGCCTATATCGACCGGCCGCACCTGGCCAAAACCCTGCGCATCTGGCGCTACCGCGATGGCACGCTGACAGAGATCGCCACGCAACAGGGCTATTCCAATCACAAGATCGGCTGGCCGTTCATTGCAGGTGGTCTGCGCGATTGCGGCGCGGGGCCTGAGATGATCCTTGCCACCGGGAACTGGTCGCGCGTGATGGCGGCTAAACTGCGAGAGGGCGTTGTGGTCGCCCGGGATCTCGGGGCCTATTGGAGCCCCGAAAGCCTAGATGCCGCGCTGACCTGTAAGTGACCGATATGTCGGGGAAAACTGGCTTTGGTGAAAAGATATGACCAATTTAAGAAAAACGCTTTGAAGTTCTTGACGCATCGGACTATGTACTAGCCTGCCGAAAGGCGTGCGAACAGGACACGTGACACCTCAGGAGGGGGTGATCACGCAGCGTCCCCAAATTTGGGACGAAACACCGATGGGAGGTAACATGTCCAAAACTTTGAACCGCAGAAACTTTCTGCGCGGCACGGCTGTGGCCGGTGCTGGCGCTCTGGCCACACCTGCGATTGCAGACGGCCACACAACTCTGAAAATGCAGGCTGCTTGGGGCGGCGGTATTTTCCTTGAAAACGCGCAGTCTTATGTGAACCGCGTCAACGAAATGTCCGGTGGCTCACTTGTCATCGAACTGCTGCCGGTGAACGCCGTTGTGAAGACATCGCAGATGCAGGACGCGGTCCACCGCGGCGTGCTTGATGCGTGCCACTACGTGCCTGCTTACTGGTACTCCAAGTCGAAAGCGGCCTCGCTCTTCGGTACCGGCCCTTGCTTTGGCTGGTCCTCTCAGGAAGTGCTGGGCTGGGTCCACTACGGTGGCGGTCAGGAGCTTTTTGACGAGCTGATGGCTGAGCTTGGC
>JBCCDT010000139.1:0-10556 GCA_039030635.1 Pseudomonadota bacterium | reverse complement strand
TGGTAATTGCCGGTGCCGTAATGGGTGTAGGTGACCAGATTGTCGCCCTCACGCCGTACCACGGTAGAGATTTTGGCGTGGGTTTTCCAGTCGATAAAGCCGTAGACCACGTGCGCGCCCGCGCGTTCGAGGTGGCGCGATTGGCGGATATTGGCGGCCTCATCGAAGCGAGCTTTGAGTTCTACGAGGGCGGTGACGGATTTGCCATCCTCGGCGGCCTCGCACAGCGCGTCGACAATGGGGCTGTCAGATGAGGTGCGGTAGAGCGTTTGTTTGATCGCCACGACGTTGGGATCACGTGCCGCCTGCTGCAGGAAACGGACCACCATTGAGAACGTCTCATAGGGGTGATGGAGCAGCATATCTTTTTGGCGGATGGCGGCGAACATATCGCCGTCATGGTCCTGCACGCGTTCGGGGACACGGGGGGTAAAGGAGGGCCAGAGAAGATCAGGACGGCTGTCGAGGACCAGCTCAGAGAGGTCAGCAAGGCCGATAATGCCTTGAACCTCCACGATTTCTTCCGCCGCGACGCCCAGTTCTTCCATGATCACGTCACGCAGACTGTCGGGCGCACCGGCAGTCATTTTCATGCGCACCACTTCGCCCCGGCGGCGGCGCTTCAGTGCCACTTCGAATTCGCGCACGAGGTCTTCGGCCTCTTCCTCCACTTCCAGATCGCTGTCGCGCAGCACGCGGAAGGCGCAGTGATCTTTCATCTCATACCCAGGGAAAATGCTGTCGATATTGAGCAGCAGCAACTCCTCCAGCGGCAGGGCACGGTGGGTGCCCTCCTCGCTGGGCAAGGTCAGGAAGCGGTCAATCTGGCTGGGGATGGGCAGCAGTGCCTTGAGGCTGCGTTTGCCGTCGCGGGCCTTCAATTGAAGCGCCAGGGTGAAGCCCAGATTGGGGATGAAGGGGAAGGGGTGCGCGGGGTCGATGGCCAGCGGCGACAGGACCGGGAAAACCTTGTTCATGAACGCGCCTTCAAGGTAGCCGCGTTCGTCTTCGGTCAGGTCATCGCGGGTGAGGATAAAGATGTTTTCATCCTCCATCTCCGCCTTGAGCGCCTCATAGGTGTCTTGTTGATGTTGCAGCAGGCGGCGCGCTTCTTCATCGATCAATTTGAGCTGTTCGGCAGGGGTCAGACCGTCATGGGCAGGCGTTGTGTTGCCTTCGCGGACCAGTTCGCGCAGACCTGCAACGCGCACGTTGTAGAATTCATCGAGGTTGGTCGCGGAAATCGACAGAAATCTCAGACGTTCCAGCAGTGGCACCCGGGGGTTTGAGGCTTCCTCCAACACGCGCCAATTGAAGCCGATCCAGCTGAGTTCCCGGTTGTAGAATCGATCTGGGCCGGTGAGGTCCAGATCGGGCATGTCCACCGGGGCGGGCATGGGGGATTTCAAAAAGTCGGCATCCGTCATGACGGTGTTATTGCTCAGTAAATTGTAACAGCGAGATGACTAAGATGGGGATTTCCGCGTCAGATGTCCAGCGCCTCTGCTGCGAGGCGCGGAGTGATGGGGCGGCCTTGCGCCAGGGCGGCTGCATCGAGCGCCTCGACCGCGGCAGAGGCGGCGGCATAGGATCGGTCAATTCGGGCAACTAGATAAGGCAGGGTGGCGGGCGTGGGCGACAATTGTCTGTCGGCGAAAAGCTTTATCAAAAGCGCGCCGAGAAGGGCATCATCAGGGGGGCATATATGAATGGAGGGCGTGCCCTGCATGCGGCTCATGAGATCGGGCAAGGTGAGAGGCCATTCCGCAGGGGCGGTGGCGGCGGTGAAAAGCACCCTGCGGCCTTCGGCCAGGGCGAGGTTGTGGAGGTGGAAGAGCGCGTTTTCGGCATCGCGGTTGCCTGCGACGGCATGGCAGTCCTCAACCGCCACATGGGTAGTGGCCAGCGTCGCGATGTCCGCCCTGGCCACGTCCAGCGCCGGAATGATTGCGGCTTCGCTCAGGTTCGCCCAGACATGTGAGAGGTGGGTTTTGCCCGATCCGTGCGGCCCCACGAGCATCAGTTTGCGCCCGGGCCAGTCCTGCCAGCCTTCGATCATCGCCACGGCATTGGCGTTGGCTGGCGAGACGAAGAAATCATCGCGGCCCAGCGCCGTGCGGCCTGGCAAATCGAAGCTGAGTTGTTGGGGCATCACTCGTCCTCTGAGAGGCCGCGATAGAGTTTGCTGGACATGTATTGCTGGGTGGCAAAGCGGGCCAGAACGCCGATGGAAGCCGCGACCGGAACGGCCACCAGCATGCCCACAAAACCAAAGAGTGCGCCGAAAACCGATAGCGCGAAGATCAGCCAGACTGGGTGCAGGCCCACCGAACTGCCGACCATCTTGGGGGTCAGGACATTGCCCTCAATGACTTGGCCCAGAGCAAAGATCCCAACCACAAGTCCAATCGAGAGCCAGTCGCCCCAGAACTGAAACAGCGCAAGCCCGATCGCCAGCGCCCCGCCGATGATAGCGCCCAGATAGGGAATGAAGGTCACAAGCCCTGCGATGGCACCCACCACAAGGCCGAATTGCAAGCCCACCAGCATCAAAGCGATGGCGTAATAAGTGCCCAGGATCAGACAGACGGTGCCCATGCCGCGGATGAAGCTGGCCAGCGTTTTGTCTATGTCGCGGGCCAGTTGCCGGATGGTGGGGGCGTGGTCGCGGGGCAAAAGTTTGTCCACTTCTGACACCATGCGATCCCAGTCATAGAGCAGATAGAAGGCCACAACTGGCACGATCACGATCAGGACCACGACATTGATGAGCGAACCCACGGAGGCCAGCACCGCTTCGATGAACTGCGCGCCCTTGGCTTGGATGGTTTCACCCAAAGTGGCCAAGGATTGCCGGATGGTGGAGCTTTCGTCGAAAAGCGCGGGGAAGCGATCTGTCAGGAACGTGCGCAACTGGTCAAAAAGCTGTGGCGCAACCTCCACCAGATTGGCCGCTTGGTTGATCAGGGTGGGCACCACCAGAAGCGTCATCATGATAAAGATCACGACAACAAAAAGGGTTATGACCGTGACAGACAGCGCCCGCGACAGCCCCATACCTTCCAACCGGTCGGCTACGGGGTCGAGAAAATAGGCGATGGCCATGCCCAGTACGAAAGGCAAAATGACGTCGCCCAAGGCCCAAAGGACCACGAGGAACACGACCGTTGCGATGGTCCAGTATTTGAGCTGTGTTGCGGCAGGCAGGGCCATGATCGTTTCCGTGGGCATTCCCATTCAGGTTTGCCCCATTGATCGTCTATGCCGCGCCGTCATGCAAGAGCCCGCCACGTCTTTGGGCGGGCTCTCTTGGTTTAAAGTCCTGCGTTAGTGGCAAGCAGGGCGCTGACCGGGCAGCAAAACCTTGTCGATCACGTGGATCACACCGTTATCGGCTTTGATGTTGGCGATGATGACATTGGCCGTGTCACCCGTGCCGTCCGCGATGGACACGCCACCACCTGCTTTGGTGATGCACAGGCGCTGGGATGTCAGCAGCGGCTTGAAGTAGTTCGACCCTGCGGGGATCGCTTCGGCCGTCAGTTTGCGGTCATCCACGTGGTAGAGCAGAACATCAGTCAGCTGACCTTTGTTTTCCGGTTTCAGGAGCGTGTCCACCGTGCCAGCAGGCAGGGCGTCAAACGCATCGTTCACAGGGGCGTAGACAGTGAACGGGCCGGGGCCTGCCAGCGTGTCCGCGAGCCCTGCTGCGGTGACGGCGGCCACGAGGGTGGAGAAACGTTCATCGTTGACGGCGATTTCGGTGATGCTTGCGGCTTTGGCGCCGGTGGCCATGGCAGCAACGGTCGCAACAGTGGCGGCGAGTTTGGTGAAAGTGTTCATGGATAGTCCTCCTGTTCAAAAGCGCGTTTCCTCAGCGCTAGGTGACAGGGATACGCAACGTCACTCGATATGGTTCACGCCTATCACTGACCTGTGATGGGCCTGTGATCCGCCCGTGATCATCCGTCTTGGCTTGTGTGCCCGTCGGGAAGTGCCTAAACGGGATGGGCAACTCAACACGGATAAGACCCATGCGCCTGTCACGCTACTTTCTGCCTGTTTTGAAGGAAAACCCGTCTGAGGCTCAGATCGTCAGCCATCGCCTGATGCTTCGAGCGGGTATGATCAAGCAAGCCAGCGCAGGGATTTATTCCTGGCTGCCTCTTGGCTTTAAGGTGCTGAGAAAGCTGGAAAATATCGTCCACGAAGAACAGGTGCGCGCAGGTCATATCCCGGTGCTGATGCCGACGTTGCAATCGGCGGATCTGTGGCGCGAAAGCGGGCGGTATGAGGCCTACGGTGAAGAGCTGTTGCGCATCCGCGACCGGCAGGACCGGGACATGCTTTACGGGCCGACCAACGAGGAGATGATCACGGATATCTTCCGGTCCCATGTGGGCAGCTACAAAGACCTGCCGATGACGCTTTATCACATCCAGTGGAAGTTCCGCGATGAGATCCGGCCGCGTTTCGGTGTGATGCGCGGGCGGGAGTTTCTGATGAAGGACGGGTATAATTTCGACCTGACCAAGGAAGACGCGCTGCATGCCTATAACCGCCATTTGGTGAGTTACCTGCGGACGTATGAACGGATGGGGCTGCAAGCTATTCCGATGCGTGCCGATAGCGGTCCGATTGGCGGCGATGACACGCATGAGTTTCTGGTGTTGGCCGAGACGGGCGAGTCGGAGGTGTTCTACGACAGTGCCGTCACCGATCTGAGCTTTGGTGATCGTGAGATTGACTATGACGATCACGCGCAATGCCAGGCGATCCTGGAGGAGTTCACGTCACGGTATGCGCGCACGGATGAAACCCATGATGAGGCCAAGTTTAACGACATCCCAGAGGAGCGCCGCCGCGTGGCGCGGGGCATTGAGGTGGGGCAGATTTTCTATTTCGGCACCAAGTACTCGGAGCCTATGGGCGCGACGGTGCAGGGCCCGGATGGCAAGCCCGCGCCGGTGCATATGGGCAGCCACGGCATTGGCGTGAGCCGTCTGGCGGGTGCGATTATTGAAGCCAGCCATGACGACAAGGGCATCATCTGGCCCGAGGGCGTGACGCCATATCACGCGGGCATCGTGAACCTGAAGCAGGGCGATGCGGAGGCGGATGCGGCGTGTGAGGCGCTTTATGGGTCGCTGACGGCGCTGGGGCTGGAGCCTTTGTATGACGACCGTGATGAACGGGCAGGCGGCAAGTTTGCCACGATGGACCTGATTGGCTTGCCTTGGCGGATCACCGTTGGGCCACGCGGGCTGAAGAATGGCGTGGTGGAGCTGACCAGCCGTCGGACGGGCGAAAGCGAAGAGATGCCGCCTGAGCAGGCCATTGAGCGGATTGCGCAGATTTACGGGTGCAGCGCTGCTTGATACGAGAGAAGTTTGCTTGAAGCAGCAGAGCCGTGCATCGCAAGGCAGCGGATTGGCGATCTGAGTTTGGGTATACGCGTTTTATCGGGCAACATCATTGCTACTTTGGAGCGGCACCTGGCCGTACCAAATCGCCAATCCGGGGGGCGGCCTGGCGATGCGCGGCGGCCTTTGGCCTTGATTCCGCGCGCTTGAAGTCGAGGGGCAGCCTTTGACCGCAAGCACTCGCTTGACGCGGGGCCCCGGAAGGCTCAGGTTACGCGCAATAGCGTTCCAAGTTAACTTTGAATCGGCTTTCGCTGCCTTTCCCCTTTGGCTCAAACGCGAAAGCCGATGCGATGTTTCAACGAAAACTGGAAACGCTTTAAATAACTGAGGTGGGCTGTGGCAGTATCCCCCAAACCGTTTTCCCGTTTTGAATGGCTGATCGCCTGGCGGTATTTGCGTGCGCGCAAGTCCGAGGGTGGCGTGTCCACCATGACCTGGATCAGCCTTGTCGGGATCACCTTGGCGGTCTTTGCGCTGATTGCGACACTGGCCGTGCGAGAGGGGTTTCGGGCGGAGTTTGTGGACGCGATCCTTGGGTCCAATGCCCATGTGACGGTGTACAATGCGGGCACGGTCGATCCGGCGACGGGGCGGATTGATCGCACGATTGAAGAGTTCTCCGACATGGCCGAACGTGTACGCGGTGTCGACGGTGTGACGCGGGCGGCACCTTTGATCAAAGGTCAGGTGATGGCCAATGCCCGGGACGCCAATACAGGCGTCGAAATTTACGGCATCGCGCCCGAAGATCTGGCGACCATCCCGCGTGTGGCCGACCAACAGACGGCGCAGGGAACACTTGAAGATTTCCCGAACGGCATCGCCATTGGACGCGGCGTGGCGGATAACCTACGTGTGGATGTGGGGGATCGGATGCGGGTCATCCTCCCCAACGGCAACAAAACCGCCTTTGGCACGACGCCCCGGATCAATGATTACGAGGTCGTCTATATTTTTACCACGGGGCGCTATCACACGGATTTGGTGCGCGCATACCTGCCCTTTGAGGAGGCGCAGGGGTTCTTCAACCGTGAAGGCCGCGCGGATGAGATTGAGGTGATGGTCGAGGAACCTGAGGCGATTGAGGACATGGCGCTGGACCTGATTGCAGCGGCGGGGGATCGCAGCCTGCTTTGGACGTGGCAGGACAGTCAGAGCGGCTTTTTGCGTGCGCTGGATGTTGAGGACAATGTGATGTTTGTCATCCTGTCCATCCTCGTTTTGATTGCGGCGATGAATATCGTCAGCGGGCTGATCATGCTGGTGAAAAACAAGGGTCGCGACATTGGCATACTGCGCACTATGGGCTTGACGGAAGGGTCGATCATGCGGGTGTTTTTCATCTGCGGGGCCTCAACAGGCATGATCGGGACGGCCTTTGGCGTGGTGCTTGGGTGCCTTTTTGCGATCTATATCGACCCTATCTTTTCGTTTGTGAACGCGGTGGCCGGGGGCGGGGTATGGGACCCAAGCATTCGCGGGATTTACCATTTGCCTGCTGAGTTGCGGTTTGAGGATGTGATGAAAGCGGTGTCCCTTTCGCTGGGTCTGTCGTTCATCGTCACCATTTTCCCGGCGCGCAAGGCCGCGCGCATGAACCCGGTGGAGGCGTTACGCCGTGAATGATGTGGTGCTGACACTGAACGGGCTGACCAAGACCTACAACGCAGGCACGCCGGGTGAGGTGCAGGTGCTGGGCGGCGTGGACCTGACGATTGGCACGGGCGAGATGGTGGCCCTGGTGGCACCGTCAGGGGCAGGCAAATCGACGCTTTTGCATATGGCAGGGCTTTTGGACACGCCGGACGCCGGGCGCGTTCTGTTTGGCGCGCGCGATATGACCGGGCTCAACGATCATGCGCGCACGCTGGCGCGGCGTGAGGATGTGGGGTTCGTCTATCAGTTCCACCACCTGTTGCCGGAGTTTTCAGCGCGAGAGAATGTGGTGCTGCCGCAACTGGCGGCGGGCGTGCGGGACGCTGAGGCGCGGGCACGGGCCGAACAGTTGTTGGAACAGGTCGGCGTTGTCGAACGCGCAAGCCACAGACCGGCGGAGATGTCGGGCGGGGAACAGCAGCGGGTGGCGATTTGCCGGGCACTGGCCAATGCCCCGCGCATCTTGCTGGCCGATGAGCCGACTGGGAATTTGGATCCGGGCACGTCTGATCAGGTGTTTGACGGGCTGCGTGCGCTCACGCGGGAGGAAGGGATGGCGGCGTTGATCGCCACCCATAACCTTGATCTGGCCGCGCGGATGGACCGGGTGGTGCGGTTGGAGGCCGGGCGGATTGTCAGCGGGTAGGCCCCGCCAGATTTCATGCCTCTGGCGGGGATATTTTTAGCCAAAAGAAGCAACCAGGTGACGCTTACTTTTTGAGAAGCGCGTGGGCGGCGGCGAGGTCTTCGTTGGCCAGTTGGATGATCTTGCGGCTTTCGGAGCGGCTGTAGCCTTCGATTGTGATGGCGCGGCCGAGGCGGACGGCGCGGGCCACATCGTAGACCTGATCTTCGGACAGGCGCAGGAAGCGGTTCACCGAATACCAGCGCGGAAGCTTGTCGGCGGGATCACGATCTGAGCCGTTTGGAAAGGTGCCAGCTTGGGCCGATACCGCGAGCGGGACTGTTGCGCTTGCAAGGGTCAGGGTCAGGACTTGGCGGCGGGAGAGAGTGTGCATTGTCGTCTTCCTTTATACGAGGGTTTTGCGTTTCACTTTGTCAGGCGCGCGCGGGCGGCGGCGGGGTCTTTGGTGGCAAGGTTGATGATGTCCCGGCTTTCCGAGCGGCTGTAGCCTTCGATTGTGATGCCACGGCCCCGGCGGACAGCGAGGTTCACATCGTAAAGCTCGTTCCGGTCCAGTTCCAAAAATGCCTCCACGCTGAAGCGGCGGGGGACGAGGTCGGAGGGGTTGAGCTCTTCGGCGTCGATGGCCCGAGCCATGGCGGGCGCAGTCGCGCTTAGTGCGGCGAGGCCAAGGACAGTACGGCGGGAGTAGGGGCGCATGAGCAAATCTCCTTTTGAGTGCTGATATGGGGGTTATTGCATCATTGTGCAAAACACATCTGTGGGACCGCGATGTGAAAAGAGTGATCCGGCGGCACTTTGTGCTACGTAGGCATATCAGGAGGACACAGTATGAAACGATTTGTTGCAAGCATTCTGATCATGGGGCTGGTGACGTTCCTGCCTGCCAGCACCGCCAAGGCCAATGACGCGGTGCGCGGTGTGATATCGTCGCAAATTGATGCTTTCCTGGAAGACGACTTCGTCACTGCGTTTGAATTTGCAAGCCCGATGATCCAAGGCATGTTCCGGTCGCCGGAGCGGTTTGGCGAGATGGTGCGCAACGGCTATCCCATGGTGTGGCGGCCCTCTGACGTTGAGTTTCTGGCCGTGGAAGATCGCGATGGTGCGGTCGTTCAGACCGTGCGCATCACCGATGGCACGGGGCGGCAATACTACCTTGAATACGACATGATCGAGACCCCTGAAGGGTGGTTGATCAATGGCGTTCGTGTTCAGGAAGCGGGCGACGGGCTTGCCTGATCCAATCTGAACCGGCCTGATCGCGGCTGGTCCTTTCCCCGATCTGCACCGCGCGGTGGTCTGAGCGCGCGTTAACCCCATTCCGGATACCTCCATCGCGTCGGCGGCCTGACCGCCAGATCCAGCGATATGTATCATCCGGGCGGGGGCTTTCCGCGGCCGGATGCGGAAAGGAACGCGATGAACAAAGCTATCACCGACGGCATCACCTTTACGCCTCCGCCCTTTGCCGATGGGCTTGATGTCTGGTCAAGCGGCGACGGCACGCCGGGGTCCGATACCTATGACAATGCGGTCAATGCCGCCTTTGTGCCTGCCGATTCCGATTTTGGCGGTGCGCTTGAAATCCTGAAGGTCGATAGCACCACGAAGCTGCGCTACACCGGTCAGACCACGATCACGCCGGGCTGTTATCTGCAGGTGCGCGCGAAAGTGAAGGTTGTCTCTGGCGCGCTGCCCACCGTGCGGATTGCGGGGTTTGCGGCGCGGTCAAATGGCACCAATATCTCCGGCGTGCCGCAGGTGGGGCCGACCACCACGCTGACGACCTTCGGTGAGGTCATCGAGGTGAGTGCCATCGTCGGCACCGCCACGCGCAACGGGGTGGATATGCCTTGGGGGGCGGAGGCCGCTTACGGTCATATCGGGCTTGATCTGACAGGCCCCAACGGGGGCGTGGTGCGCATTGACGACATTCAGATCGACGACATCTCAAACGTCTTTCTGGGCGAGGCCATCGGCGTTGTGGATGTGCGCGACTATGGCGCGTTGGGCAATGGCAGCACCGATGATCACGCCGCGTTTGAAGCGGCTGATGCCGCCGCCAACGGGCGTGAGGTTCTGATCCCCGAGGGCACCTATTTCCTGGGCGACAGTGTCACCATGGAAAACCGGTGCCGGTTCATCGGCACAGTGACGATGGCCGCGCAGCATTACCTGACCTTGGTGCAGAACTTTAACCTGCCTGACTATGTGAAAGCCTTCGGCGATGGGGAACTGGCCTTCAAGAAGGCGTTCCAATCCATGTTCAAGGGGCCCAACAACGTGGACCTGGATATGGGGGGAATGAAGGTCGACCTGCGGGAGCCGATTGACATGCAGGCCGCCGTTCCGGATGTCACGGAATTTGCCAACCGGCGGGTGATTTCGAACGGTCAGCTGTCCGTGGTGTCTGGACCCAATTGGGACACGGAGGTTTATACCTCCCAAGCCACCTACAATCCGTCGAACCCGTTCACCCTGACCGGCGTGCAGAATGTGGCGAACATCCCCGTGGGCTCTCTCATTGAGGGCAACGGGGTGGGGCGCGAGATCTATGTGCGCTCGAAGAATGTGGGCCAGCAGACGATTGAGCTGTCGCTGCCGCTTTATGATGCCTCGGGCACGCAGAACTACACGTTCCGGCGGTTCAAATACATGCTGGACTTCACCGGCTTTGACCGGATCACGCGGTTCTCGCTCAACAACATGGAGCTTTTGTGCCGCGATGATTGCAACGGGATCATCCTGCCGCCCACGGGCATCGGGTTCCATCTGCGCGACTGCTGGATTACCAATCCGCGCGAGCGGGGGATCACAAGTCACGG
>JBCCDT010000138.1:0-10689 GCA_039030635.1 Pseudomonadota bacterium | reverse complement strand
GGACGACGATCTAGGGTCAAACCAGCCTCAAGTAGCGCTCCGCGCGATAGGCCAACTAAAACGGCCCCAAATAGCGCTCCGCGCGATAGGCCAGCTTAAGTTGGCGCGGGTGAGAGAAGAAGCCTAGAACCGGTACCCAAGAGCGTGCGACCGCGCGCCTGCCGGTTAGGCCGCCCCATCGGAGGCGCCGCGCGCCGTGAGATAAAGGATGGTGCGGGTGAGAGGACAAACCTCGAACCAAATCTGGCCTCAAGTAGCGCTCCGCGCGGTAGGCCAACTAAAAGTGGTGCGGGTGGAGGGACTTGAACCCCCACGCCTTGCGGCGCCAGAACCTAAATCTGGTGCGTCTACCAATTTCGCCACACCCGCATCGATGGGCCTCTTAGCAAAGCCCGTCAGGACAGGCGAGAGGGAATATTACAACAAGACCAAAGCCGCGCGGGATAAAGCTGGCGACATTAAAGAAAAATTGTCGTATTCTTCGTAAAAAAATGAGCAGACAATTCTGAGGACAGGCGCATGAAACCGACACTAGATCGGCACGACAGCTATTTAACTCTTGAAGACACCCAGGCCGAAAGCGGGCTGATGGGCGGCTCCATGGTCATGACGGCCATGGGGGAACGTCGCGCAGCGACGCTGCAAGCCGGGGATCGCATCATCACCCGTGATCGCGGCATGGCCGTATTGGAAGATATCCGCGCGCGCGACGTGCAGACACGGTTGGTCACTATTGCGGCCCGGTCTTTGGGCCATAACCGGCCAGAGGGCGACACGGTTTTGCCCGCGGGTCAGCGCGTCCTGATCCGGGATTGGCGGGCCAAGGCTGTGTTTGGATCTGGCCGGGCGCTGGTGCCGGCGGAGCGGTTGGTGGATGGTGAATTCATCACGTTTCAACAAGAGGCAAAAGTGACGCTTTACGATCTGTTGTTTGACGATCCGCACATCCTCTATGTCGATGGGCTCGAAGTGGCGAGTTACATCGACGATCACGCGTTTTTTTGACCACCTGAGAGGGTGCCGCGAGGCAGAACTGTCTTCTTAAGACAGTGGCGAAGAAAAATTTCAATTTTCTTCTACCAGCGTTGGCGCAAAGTCTTTTCAAGACTTTGGTCCTGCCTGTTTTAACGCGGGTCGTCGGGGGTGTCTGAGGCGGCGTCAGGATCGCTTTGACCGACCCCGAGAAACACCTTTTTCAATGGCACCGCCCAGATCACGCCCAGCACCACATAGATCACGAATTCCAACGCGATCGGCGGGCGCCCGAACATGCCTTCCAACATGTTCACCACCGTGATCGTCACCACGATATAGGCGGGCAGTGCCACCAGCAAAATCAGCAAAGACCAGCGTCTGCGGGCTTTGTAGCTCAGCGGCATGTCAGCGCCTCTACCTCAGTCGTTGAACGGGTCCGTCACAAGGATCGTGTCATCCCGTTCCGGTGAGGTGGAAAGTAGGGCAACCGGGCAGTCAATCAATTCCTCGACCCGGCGGACGTATTTGATCGCGCCGGCCGGCAAGTCTGCCCAGCTGCGCGCGCCTTCGGTGGACTCAGACCAGCCGGGCATTTCCTCGTAAATGGGCACGCAGCGGGCCTGTTCGTCGGCGGCCGTCGGCAGGTAATCGAGCTGCGTGCCATCAAGGTCATAACCCACGCAGATTTTCAGTGTTTCAAATCCGTCGAGCACGTCAAGTTTGGTCAGCGCGATGCCTTTCACGCCGCTGGTGGCACAGGTTTGGCGCACCAGTACGGCGTCAAACCACCCGCAGCGGCGCTTGCGCCCTGTCGTGGTGCCAAATTCATGGCCCCGTTCGCCCAGGCGTTGCCCGTCATCATTGAGAAGCTCGGTTGGGAATGGCCCTTCGCCCACGCGGGTGGTGTAGGCTTTGACGATGCCCAAGACGAACTCAATCGCGCCCGGCCCGATACCTGTGCCCGTGGCGGCCTGACCCGCGATCACGTTGGAGGATGTCACAAAAGGGTAGGTGCCAAAATCAATGTCGAGAAGCGCGCCCTGCGCCCCTTCAAACAGGATGCGTTTGCCTGCCTTACGCTTTTCATTCATCACCTTCCAGACAGGTCCGGCATAGGCTAGGATGTCCGGCGCAATGGCGCGCAGTTTGTCCAGTAAAGCGCCGCGATCAATCTCTTCAAGGCCCAAACCTTTGCGTAGCGCATTGTGATGCGTCAGAGCGCGGTCCACGCGGTGTTGCAGCGTGGTGTCATCGGCCAGATCGGCCACCCGGATGACCCGGCGACCCACTTTGTCTTCATAGGCAGGACCAATGCCGCGTCCGGTGGTGCCGATCTTGGCAACAGAATTCTGTGCCTCGCGCGCGCGGTCCAACTCCCCATGGAACGGCAGGATCAGCGGCGTGTTTTCGGCGATCATCAGCGTCTCGGGCGTGATCTCTACGCCCTGGGCGCGGATCGTCTCGATCTCTTTCAGAAGGTGCCAAGGGTCGAGCACGACGCCATTGCCGATGATCGAAAGCTTGCCCGCCCGCACCACGCCAGAGGGCAGGGCATGCAGTTTGTAAACAGTCTCCCCGATGACCAGCGTGTGGCCTGCATTGTGCCCGCCTTGGAAGCGCGCGATCACATCGGCGCGTTCGCTGAGCCAATCGACAATCTTGCCTTTGCCTTCGTCGCCCCATTGGGCGCCCACCACCACGACATTGGCCATCTTGATCCCCTCGGCGTGTCACAAACCGACGACCTACATAACGAGCGTGACGCAGGGTTGAAACCTCAAATTCGTCCATCAGGGCTGGACAGGTCAGATCGCATTGGGAATGATCACCAAAAAACAGAATTGGGGACATCCATGACCGGGTTTTTGGCGCGCTGGGCCGTGGCGTTTGTGTTGCTGGCGGCCACCTTTAACCCTACGCGCTACAACTACATCGGCTGGGTTGAGCGTAATTTCTCAGAACAGATGCCAATGGCGATCCTTGCCGGTCTCCTTCTGTTGGTGGGCTACATCATTTATCTGCGTGCGACGCTGCGCTCCATCGGGGCGTTCGGGATGTTTTTGGTGCTGGCCATCGTGGGGTCGCTTGTCTGGGTGCTTTACGACTACGAATTGCTGACCCTGACAGAGACATCCGACATGGTTTGGCTGGGCCTTATCGCGCTCTCGCTGGTCTTGGGCGTGGGGCTGAGTTGGAGCCATGTGCGGCGCTATCTCTCCGGTCAATCAGATATGGATGATGTGGACGAGTGACGGGTTGCGGGCGTCACCCGAATTGCATAGATACGCGTGACAGAGAAAACGCCCGGACCTTCGGTACATGCAAAACGTCATCCTTCTTGTTCATCTGCTGCTCACGCTGTCTTTGATTGTCGTGGTGCTGTTGCAGCGCTCTGAGGGCGGCGGTTTGGGCATGGGCGGCGGTGGCCCTGCGGGCACAGGTCGGGCTGCGGCCACAGGGCTGGGCAAACTGACTTGGATCCTGGGCATCAGCCTATTTGCAACCTCGATTGCGCTGACCATCATTGCGGCACAGAACTCGGCCGGCTCGTCGGTGCTGGATCGCTTGATCGATCTGCCTCCACCCTCTGCCGAGGACAGCGCGCCAGCAGATGGCGGATTGGGCGATAGCCTGCTGCCGCCCACGCCGGGTAATGAGGATGCGCCGCTTCTGCCGACGCTCGACTAAGCACAATCCGTTGCGGCAAGGGCGCGATCTGCAACATCATGTTGCGGTCGTCTTGCGCAATTCGGTCAATCTCTATAAGGATTAAATCCCGTGGTGCTCGGTCCGAATCGGACCAACGGGACCTCATAAAAATAACGTTTTGAGGCGCCGATCGACAGGCCAATGGCTTGGGTCGGACACGGGGGATAGTTGCGTATGGCACGCTATGTTTTCATCACGGGTGGTGTGGTTTCCTCTTTGGGAAAGGGGCTTGCCTCTGCGGCTTTGGGGGCTTTGCTGCAAGCCCGAGGATTTTCCGTGCGTCTGCGCAAGCTGGATCCATATTTGAATGTTGATCCGGGCACGATGTCACCTTTTGAACATGGCGAAGTGTTCGTGACAGATGATGGCGCGGAGACCGACCTCGACCTTGGTCACTATGAACGGTTTACGGGCGTCCCCGCGCGGATGACGGATTCTGTCAGCTCCGGCCGGATTTATTCCGACGTGTTGGAAAAGGAGCGCCGTGGCGATTACCTCGGCAAAACCATTCAGGTGGTGCCTCACGTCACCAATCAGATCAAGGAATTTATCCGCATCGGCGATGATGAGGTCGATTTCATGCTTTGTGAGATCGGTGGCACGGTGGGCGATATCGAAGGTCTGCCCTTCTTTGAGGCCATCCGCCAGTTCAGCCATGACCGCCCACGCGGGCAGTGTATTTTCATGCATCTCACGCTGCTGCCCTACCTGGCCGCAAGCGGCGAGTTGAAGACCAAGCCCACCCAGCACTCCGTCAAAGAGCTGCAATCCATCGGGATCGCACCCGATATTCTGGTCTGCCGATCCGAACAGCCCATCCCCGAGAAGGAACGCGAGAAAATCGCGCTTTTCTGTAACGTGCGCAAAGAGGCTGTGGTCGCCGCCTATGACCTCAATTCGATCTATGAGGCGCCGCTGGCCTATCACCGCGAAGGGTTGGATCAGGCGGTTCTGGATGCGTTCAGCATTTCCCCCGCGCCGCGCCCCGATCTGACCGTGTGGCAAGACGTGGCCGATCGCATTCAAAACACTGATGGTGAGGTGAAAGTGGCGATTGTCGGCAAATACACACAGCTTGAGGATGCCTATAAGTCGATCAAAGAGGCGCTGACCCATGGTGGCATGGCCAACCGGGTGAAGGTCCATGTGGAGTGGGTCGACGCAGAAATTTTCGATGATGAGGATCCCGCCCCGCATCTCAGCGGCTTCCACGCCATCCTGGTTCCCGGCGGTTTCGGGGAGCGCGGCACAGAAGGCAAGATCAAAGCGGCGCAATTTGCGCGGGAGCGTAAGATACCTTACCTAGGCATTTGCCTCGGCATGCAGATGGCGGTGATTGAGGCCGCGCGCAATGTGGCAGGCCTCAAGGATGCGGGCTCAGAGGAGTTTGACCACGAGGCGGGCAAAAAGCGTTTTACACCCGTGGTTTATCACCTCAAGGAATGGGTGCAGGGCAACGAAAAGGTCAAGCGCAAGGTCTCTGACGATAAAGGCGGCACAATGCGGCTAGGCGCCTATGATGCGGTGCTCAAAGAGGACACGCGCGTGGCCGACGTCTATGGCACCATGGCAATTGATGAACGTCATCGCCACCGCTACGAGGTGGATATCAAGTATCGCGACAAGCTCGAAGATTGTGGGCTGAAATTCTCTGGTATGTCGCCGGATGGGCGCTTGCCCGAGATCGTGGAATGGGAGGATCATCCGTGGTTCATCGGCGTCCAGTTCCACCCGGAGCTGAAGTCCAAACCGTTCCACCCGCATCCGCTCTTTGCCGATTTCGTGCGCGCCGCGCTTGAGACATCGCGGTTGGTCTAGGCATCACCCGTCCCGGACGTGATCCGGGACCTCGTCGTTTTGATCGAAGGCAGACACCAAGAGGCCCCGGATCAAGTCCGGGGCGGGTGTCCGTTAGCCCGCACGCCGGTTTTGCATAATATCGGAGAACAGCCCAGCGACCCGTCGTCCAATTGCGGATGTGACAGGTCCCGCTTCGATCACGGCGTTGGGTTCCGCCGGGCGCAGATCTTCGACCGCGCGTTGTTCCGGGGCAGGATCAGAGGGGGCAAAGGCTTTTTCGATGATCGCTTCGTCGAGGATCCACCGCCCGCGGCGCCCTTCGTGACGGTCCGCTTCCTGAAACATCAACCACCGATCGAGGCGCTGACGATTGTCGACGCGCACCGCGTTCGAGGGGCGATAAAACCCGCTGTTGATGCGCAGGCAGATATTGTCGAGCAACTTGGTGGCCGGGCGGTATTCGCGCGGCACATCGCGCTTGGACAGATAGTTGAACCGCGCCGGGTCGCCGTTGAAAAACACTGTGATCGCTGAGGCCAGATCCATGGCTTTGTTGGCCATCATCCAGCCCAAGACCGCATCATGGTCCGTAGACCAGTCAAAGGCGCGGGCCATCAGACGCAGATCCTCCCGCGAGGCGTGATGCGCCATCTGGAGCTGTTCATCCTGGGTTTGGTTCGACCATGCGAACCGATTGCGCCTTGGCATGTGAAACTCCTAATAACCGCGGGCCCGCGGGCACTGACAACTGAGGATCGAAATGCCGGTCGAGTTCGCTCTTTTGTGGGAGCAATTGTGACACTCTTGCGGCCATTTGGTTAATGCGGGTCTGAGGCATTGCCAAATCTTTGCGCCACGGTCAGATTGTCGCCGATTGAGTGACAAAGCGCCTTAAGCCACGAGCCGAAACATGGAAGCCAAAGCCCTTTTGCATCGCCTGATGCACGCCTTCGACGCACCGGAGCCTGCGCCCTTGCCGGAGCCGGACGAAAAATTGGCCTTGGGGGCGCTCATGGTGCGGGTGGCGATGTCGGATCATCGCTACCGCGTCTCAGAGATCAGCAAGATCGACCGGCTGTTTGGACGGATCTACGGGCTGAAACCCATTGAGGCCGCCAAGATGCGCGCCACATCCGAAAAGCTGGAAAAACAGGCCCCCGAAACCGACAAGTTCGCGATCATCATCCGCGAAACTGTCAGCTTTGAGGCCCGTGTCGATGCGCTTGAGGCGCTGTGGGAGGTGGTGCTGGCCGATGGCACCGTCGCCGAAGAGGAATTGCGCGTGCTGGAGGCCGCGCGCAATGCGCTGGGGCTGTCGGAAGCGGACAGTGAGCGCGCCCGCACCGTGGCAGAACAGAGTTAGGGATTGGCCTTCGCGCAGGCCTTGCCTATATCGCAGCTATGTTTTCTGATTTTCTCTCCCGCCTCACCAAGCCTGATCCTGAACCGCTCAATGACGGGGACGCGCGTCTGGCTTTGACCGCGCTGTTGGTGCGGATTGCCAAATCCGACGGTGCCTATGAGGCGTCTGAGAAAGCGCGGATCGAAGCGATTGGTGCGGCCCGGTATGACCTGTCGCCTGCGGATGCTGCGGATCTGCTGAAGGATGCCGAGGCGCTGGAGGCCGAGGCGCCCGACACCGTCCGCTTCACCCGCGCGATCAAGGACGCGGTGGCCTATGAAGATCGCATCGCCGTGGTTGAGGCGCTGTGGCAGGTGGCCTTGGTCGATGGCGAACGAGACGCCAAGGAAGATGCGGTGATCCGTATGGCGGCCAGTTTTCTGGGCGTGAGCGATATGGACAGCGCACAGGCGCGTCAACGGGTGACCAAGGCCTGATGCACGCCAGCCTTCCTATGTATGATTTCCCATCGGTGCGGTCGGCAACGGATCGGTATTGGACGGCGATCCGCGATGCGTTGGGGGAGGGGCCTGAGACACTTGCGCGGGGCATGAATGTCTGGTCCGCCTGGGAAGATCCCGATCTTTTGGTGTCGCAGACGTGTGGCCTGCCTTATCGCGGGCGATTGCAAAACAAGGTGACCCTGATCGGCACGCCGGATTATGGCCTGCCGGGATGTGGACCAGGGGAATACAACAGTGTCCTGGTCGTGCGCGCCGATGATCCGCGCCAGGATCTGACGGCCTTCCAAGGTGCAGTCTATGCCGTGAACAGCCCCACGTCCCAAAGCGGTTGGGCTGGCCCGATCCTTCATGCACGGTCGAGGGGCGTGTCCTTTGGCAGATACGTGAAAACGGGTGCACATGCGGCGTCGGCCGCGGCTGTGGCGTCTGGTGAGGCCGATATCGCCGGGCTTGACGCTCTGAGCTGGCACTACCTTCAAAAGGAGGCGGAGTTTGCGGTCGATCTCAAGGTGATCGATGCCACGCCGCCGACGCCGGGGCTGCCCTATATCACAGCACCGGGCCGCGACCCGGCCCCGCTTTACACGGCCATTGAGACGGCCATTCATGCGCTGTCTCAGACGGACCGCGATGCGCTGTCCCTCAAGGGCCTCGCGCGGATTGATCGGGCCACCTATTGTGCGGTGCCAACACCCGCGCCGCCCGTCCTCTGAAGATGCATTGAAAACATGCTGACGCAGGGTCATTTGCCGCCTTCAAGGGGCAAAACCGCACTTGGACATTGCCAAGGCCTGATTTTTCCGCCCTACTGGCGTGCGTTCGAGTGACCTTGTCAGGGATTCCTACGTGACAGACGCGCTGCCCGTCATTGAAATCAAAGGTTTGCACAAGGCCTATGGCACCTTGGAGGTGATCAAGGGCGTGGATATCACGGCCAAGCGCGGCGATGTCGTGTCTTTGATTGGCTCGTCAGGATCCGGCAAATCCACCATTCTGCGCTGTGCCAACCTTTTGGAGGACAGCCAGCAAGGCGATATCGTCTTCAAAGGGGAACCGGTCACGTGGAAGGGTACAGGGCACAATCGCCATCCGGGTGATGCCAAACAGGTGCTGCGCATCCGCACCAACCTGTCCATGGTGTTCCAACAGTTCAATCTGTGGGCGCATCTCACGGTCCTGCAGAACGTGATGGAGGCGCCGGTGACGGTGCTGGGCCGCGACAAGGCCGAGGTCGAAGAAAAGGCGCGACATTACCTAGATAAGGTGGGCATTGGCGACAAGGCGGATGTCTACCCCGCACAAATGTCGGGCGGTCAGCAGCAGCGCGCGGCGATTGCCCGTGCGCTGGCGATG
Source organism: Pseudomonadota bacterium (assembly GCA_039030635.1). Classification (GTDB taxonomy): domain Bacteria; phylum Pseudomonadota; class Alphaproteobacteria; order Rhodobacterales; family Rhodobacteraceae; genus Roseovarius. Next base: position 1,986 of record JBCCDT010000138.1, on the reverse strand, counting down.
GAGCCTGAGGCGCTCTTGTTTGATGAGCCGACCTCGGCGCTTGATCCGGAACTGGAACAAGAGGTGGTGCGCGTGATCAAGGATCTCGCCCGCGAAGGCCGCACCATGATGATCGTCACCCATGATATGAAAATGGCCGCGGATGTGTCGGATCACGTCGTGTTCCTGCACCAAGGCCTGATCGAGGAAGAAGGCCCGCCCGAGACGCTCTTTGGCGCGCCCAAATCAGAGCGGCTGAGGCAGTTTCTCAGCTCGACCATGGCCGCGTAAGAACCACCAGAAGAAGACCAGTAGGGAGAGAACCATGAAAAAACTGCTTCTATCAACGATGGCGCTTGCGCTGTCCTCCACATTTGCCATGGCCGACACGGTGCGCCTTGGCACGGAAGGGGCCTATGCGCCCTGGAACTTCATCAATGACGCCGGTGAGGTTGACGGGTTTGAGCGCGAGCTGGGCGATGAGCTGTGCACCCGCGCCGAACTGACCTGCGAATGGGTCACCAATGACTGGGACAGCATCATCCCTAACCTGGTGAGCGGCAACTACGATGCCATCATCGCGGGCATGTCGATCACGGCAGAGCGGGATGAGGTGATCGATTTCACCCAGAACTACACGCCGGCCGACCCGTCCGCCTATTTGGCCACCTCTGCCGATCTTGACGTGACCGGCGGCGTGATCGCGGCGCAATCCAGCACGATCCAAGCGGCATTTATCGCTGACCAAGGCTGGACCCTGGTGGAATTTGCAACGCCCGAAGAAACGGTGGCTGCCGTGCGCGCGGGTGAGGCAGATGCGGTTCTGGCCGATGAGGCATTCTTGAAGCCCTTCGCCGATGAAGATGGGCTTGTGTTGCTGGAGCGGACCGAGGTCCTCGGCGGTGGCGTCGGCATGGGTCTGCGCGAGTCCGATGGCGATCTGCGCGCCAAGTTTGATGCGGCGATCCAATCCATGAAGGACGATGGCACGCTCAACACGATGATTGAGAAATGGGACGTTGCGACGACCTTCTGATGTCTTGATCGGACAAATGACGGGGCCGCTCTTCGCGGCCCCTTTTCTTTGGCAGTCTCTGTCTGGATGGTGGACCGCATCAAGATCAGGGCTGATAGAGATCTGAAAATGATTTGCCGCGACAGAAAATTGATTTTCATTCATGTCCCCAAGACGGGTGGTACGTCGATTGAAGATATGCTGTGGCCGCACCCAAGACGGGTTGAGGATCTCTGGATGGGGATCGGGCCCGATGGCCGCAACATCTACCAAACGGGTGGTCTGCAACACCTGACCGCCCAGCTGGTGAAGCGGCATGTCGGTGATGCTGTTTTTGATGCGTGCTACGTGTTCGCTCTGGTGCGGCATCCGGTCGATCGGATCATCTCTCAATTCAATTTTCTGAACAAAAGGCCGGATCTGCTCCGCTTGCTAGACCTGGACGGCACGCGCAGCTTTTCGGACTACCTGTCAAGGATCGTAGAGGTGGACCATGTGCAATGGATGCCTCAATCTGCGTTTTTGCTGGATGAACAGGGCCGCGTGATGCCGGAGCTTTTCCGTCTGGAAGACGTGTCGGAAAACTTCGGGGTGCTTGCCGGCAAGATCGGCCTTGCCGGCCAAACCATGATCCACTCTCAAAAGTCCTTACCCGAGGACGTCCCTGAAACCTGGGTCACGCAGTCACGCGACTGGCTCTCCTCTGATCACCTGGAGCGCATTCGTCGCATCTACAAAGATGATTTTGATCTGCTCGGCTATGATTGAGAGCGATTGCCCCGCGCAACACGTCGGCGCGGTTGCCAAATCTTGGCATCAAAAATGACCTTGGCCGTGATCAACACGACGAAACAACAGAGCGCCGCCTTGGTCACCGTTTCCATCGTACCTTCGATCAGCATTGCATGTGCTGCGGTTCCCAAAACGGTGATGGCCGCCAAAAGCGTATGTATCTTGCGCCAGGTCATTGGCCGCAGACCTATCCGTTTGCG
>JBCCDT010000137.1:0-11017 GCA_039030635.1 Pseudomonadota bacterium | reverse complement strand
GTCAGCCCCTTGTCGGCATTGCCCGGCCAGTAGCCGCCGGACTTCACGCCCAGCACCTTGCCCGCCCGGTCAAACCCGGATTTGAACCCGTAGAGCGCATCTGCGTAGCCAATCGCCTCGCGCACCACGGGGAAATTGTAGGCATCGTCCCGCGCCATCGCACCAAATACCGCCTCGACGGCCTCAAACGCCTCCGCGCGGCCCACTAATTGCTGACACATCGCCTCGCTCACCACGAGAGGGCCGGTTCCAGTCATGCTCACATCCTTCATCTCAACCCCCTCAATAGGCTTTGCCGCGCGCCGTGATCGGCCACACGCATTCCACGACGCCGCCCCGCACACCGACATACCAGTCATGCACATTGCAGGTCGGGTCACAGTGGCCCGGCACCAGCTTCAGCTTGTCATTGATCTTGAGCACGCCGTCCGGGTCGGCCACAACGCCGTGCTCATCCGAGCACTTCACGTATTCCACGTCCGTCCGTCCAAAGATCACCGGCAAGCCACTGTCCACCGATTGCGCCTTCAGCCCGGCATCCACGATGGCCTTGTCCGCCTTCGTGTGGCTCATCACCGAGGTAAACAGAAACAGCGCGTTTTCCCATTCCCCCTGATCAATGCGCTTGCCCTCTTTGTCGAGGATGCGACCGTAATCGGCATCCATGAAAGCATAAGATCCGCATTGCAGCTCATTGTAGACGCCGGAGTTGCTCTCAAAATAATAGCTTCCGGTGCCGCCACCGCCGACGATGTCACAGTCCAAACCTTCCGTCCGCAGCGTGTCCACCGCGTCTTTGACCATGGCCACGGCCACATCGATCTTGGCTTTGCGATCGTCATAGCTGTCCATGTGCTGCATTGCGCCTTGATAGGCTTGAATGCCTGCGAATTTCAGACCCTCTGCGCTGTCAATCGCCTTGGCGATCTCGACCACAGCGGGGGTGGAGTTCACGCCGCAGCGGCCCGCGCCACAGTCAATCTCCACCAGACATTCGATTGTGGTGCCGTGATGCGTGGCCGCCTTTGACAGGTCTGCCACATTCGTCACGTCATCCACACAGCAGATGGTGCGCGCGCCAAGCTTGGGCAATTGCGCCAAGCGGTCAATTTTACGCGGGTCGCGCACCTGGTTGGACACCAGCACGTCGCGGATGCCACCGCGCGCGAACACTTCCGCCTCAGAGACCTTTTGACAGCAGACACCGACCGCGCCGCCAAGGGTTTCTTGCAGCTTGGCCACATCGACGGATTTGTGCATCTTGCCATGCACCCGGTGCCGCATCCCATGCGCCTTGGCATAATCCCCCATCTTTTTGATGTTACGCTCCAGCGCATCCAGATCGAGCACCAGCGCCGGTGTCTGGATCTCGCTTTCCGCCATGCCCGGCACGGCGGGGATGTCAAAACCAACGTCGTAGATATCGAAATTCAGATCTTTCATGGTCGTGTTCCTTTAGCTCTTGAGCCAGGGCAGCAGGTCGAGATCGACATTGCCGCCGGTGATGATGACGCCCACGCGCTTGCCGCGATAGGTCTCAGGGTTCTTCAAAACGACCGCCAGCGGCACGGCGCAGCTGGGCTCCATGACGATGCGCAGATGTTTCCACGTGATCTTCATCGCCTCGATGATCTCTTGCTCAGAGGCGGTCTGGATGTCGCTCACGTGGCGGCTCACGAAATGCCAGGTGTTTTCCTTGAGCGGCACTTTCAACCCGTCCGCAATGGTCACCGGCGCGTCATCGGCGATGATGTGACCGGCCTTGAAGCTGCGATAGGCATCATCGGCCTGTTCGGGCTCGGCCGCGATGATCTGTGTCTCGGGCGCCAGGTTCGACAGCGTCAGACAGGTGCCGGAAATCATGCCGCCCCCGCCAATGGGTGCGATTGCAATGTCCACACCGCCCGTCTGCTCCAGCATCTCTGCCGAGCATGTCGCCTGACCCGCAATGACGCGCGGATCATTGTAAGGGTGCACAAATTCCCCGCCCGTTTTGGCCTGAACGGCGGCAAACACGGCCTCTCGGCTGGTGGTCGACGGCTCACATTCCGTGATCATTCCGCCATAGCGACGCACGGCATCCTTCTTGGCCTGAGGGGCCGTGCGCGGCATCACCACGTTGCACGGGACCCCCCGGCGCCCTGCGGCATAGCTCAGCGACAGCGCGTGGTTGCCGGAGGAATGCGTGCACACACCTTTGCGCGCGGCATCCTCTTCCAACCCGAAGACTGCGTTACACGCACCCCGCACCTTGAAAGCACCCGCCTCCTGGAAATTCTCACATTTGAAAAACAGTTCCGCGCCCGTGAGGTCGTTGAGATACTCCGAAGTCAGCACCGGCGTGCGTTTCACATGCGGCGCGATCCGCGTTTGCGCATCGCGCATATCCTCGATGGTCAGGTCCGAGGCGATCATGGTCATGTCGAGCATTTTGTCGTCTCCCTTAAGCTGCGGCTTTGTGGGCCGTTTTCATTTTGCGAAAGTGTCCCTGTGCCGCGGCCACCCCCTGGCCCAGTTCAATGGGGTAGTTCAGATCGGCCATAGCCATCTCAATCGTGCCAAGGCCTGCGATCACCATGGCCTCTGTCAGACTGCCCAGATGCCCGATGCGGAATACTTTGCCGTTCATCTCCCCCAACCCGATGCCAAAGGACATGTCATAGGCATCGAACGCGTGATCTGTGAGGGCGTTGCTGTCGAACCCTTTGGGCACGCAAATCGCGCTGACCGTGTCGGAATACAGCTCAGGCGAGGCGGCGGCGAGGCTCAGCCCCCAGGCATCCGCCGCTTTTCTCACGCCCGTGGCCAGATGCGTGTGGCGGGCATAGACGGTGTCGAGACCTTCCTCAAACAGCATATCCAGCGCCTCGCGCAGCCCGTAAATCAGCTGCAGAGGCGGCGTGTAAGGAAACCCGCCAGAGGCGTTGGCCGCGATCATGTCGCGAAAATCAAAGAACGCCCGGGTGAGCTTCGCGCTGTCCATCGCCTCCAGCGCGCGGGGGCTGGCGCACAGGATCGCCATGCCAGCGGGCAGCATGAAGCCCTTTTGCGAACCACTGACCGCCACATCGACACCCCAGGTGTCAAAGTGAAACGGCATGGACGCCAGCGAACTGACGCAGTCCACCATCAGCATCGCCTCATGACCCGCCGCATCCATGGCCGCGCGCACCGCTGCAATGTCAGAGCGCACGCCTGTGGCGGTCTCATTATGCGTGACCAAAACGGCCTTGATCTTGCCCGCCTTATCCGCGCTCAAAATCTGCTCAAACGTCGCCGCCGGGGCGCCAGACCCCCAAGCACATTCGATCACCTGCACGTCCAGCCCATGCTTTTGGCACAAATCAATCCAGCGGTGGCTGAACATGCCGTAGCGCGCAACCAGAACCCGATCGCCCGGGCTCAGCGTGTTGGAGATCGCAGCCTCCCAACCGCCTGTTCCGCTCGCTGGAAAGGTGATCACGGTGCCGTCCTTGGTTTCAAACACCCGCTTGGTGTCCTCCAGAACGGGCGCAAACGTGTCCACGAAGTCGGGCGCACGGTGATCTTGGGTCTGCACTTGCATAGCGCGCCGAATGCGGTCGGGCATGTTGGTGGGGCCAGGAATAAAAACTGGGTTTTGATCGGTCATGGGGCTTCCTCTCATTTGGTTTGGAATATTGACCAATTTGGCCGCGCCCGCAATTTTCTTGAAAAATATTTTCATTATTGGCGAAAAAATACTAAACCGCTCATATCACAAGGTTTTTCTTTTTTCATTTTTCAACGCTTAAAAAGCTTCACAAAAAAGGTGCATGCCATGAGCTCCGAAACTCGACCCGAAAAACGCGGGCGCGGCCGCCCCAAATCGCAATTCAAGGAAAGCTCGGCCGGCACGCTCCAAGCGCTTGACCGCGCACTGTCGGTCCTCGTGCACGTGTCCCGCGGCGACAGCCCAACGCTCAGCGATCTCTCTCGCGAACTGGACGTGCCCACGGCCACCACGCACCGCATCCTCACCACGCTGCAAAACCACGGATTTGTCAGCTTTGATGAGGCGCGCCAGGAATGGCGGATCGGGGTGGAGGCCTATCGCACAGGGGCTGCGTTCCTCCGCGGCAATTCGGTGATTGAGATCGGTCAGTCCTTCATGCGCAAACTGATGCGGCACACCGGGGAGACGGCCAATCTGGCCGTGCCCGATGCAGGCCACGTTGTCTTTGTCGGTCAGGTTGAGGCCGCCAATCCGATCCGCGCGTTCTTTCCCCCCGGCACGCGCACGTCGATGCATGCCTCCGGCACAGGCAAGGCGATCCTTGCGGCCATGTCAGATGCCGCCCTGGACCGTGTGCTGTCGAGCATGCCGTTGGAAGGCTACACCCCGCAAACGCGCGCCAGCCGTGACGCGCTCTTGCGCGATCTGGACGAAATCCGCGCCCGGGGATGGTCGCATGATCATGAAGAACGCCACGCGGGCATGTCCTGCATTGGGGCGGCCATCTATGACGCGGGTGGTGTGCCGCATGCGGGCATCTCTGTCTCAGGCCCGAGCACCCGGTTCAGCCCGGACCGATTGCAAGACCTAGGCGCCGAAGTGGCCCAGGCCGCGCGCGAAATCACGCAATTGAGTGGTGGTCAAATGCCGGGTTAGGGGGGCGCTGCCCCCGCCGCGTGCCGCGTCTCCCCCGGGATATTTCTAGCCAGAAGAAACACAAGTTCCCTGTTTCTTCTGGCCTGAAAATATCCCCGCCGGAGGCCTGAAATCATCCGTCCAGTTTGCGCAGCCGTTTGAACAGGCTCGACGTATCCCACCGTCCGCCGCCCATCTTCTGAACGTCCTTGTAATACTGATCCACCAGTGCCGTCACCGGCAGGCTGGCGCCGTTCTCATTGGCGGTCGACAGGCAAATCCCAAGGTCCTTGCGCATCCAATCCACGGCAAAACCATGCTCGAAGTGATCATCCAGCATCGTCTCATAGCGGTTCACCATCTGCCAGCTGCCCGCCGCCCCGCCGCCGATCACATCGACCACCGCGCGCCCATCGAGCCCCGCCTTCTCGGCAAAATGCAGCCCTTCGCTCAGGCCTTGCACCAGCCCCGCAATGCAGATTTGGTTGACCATCTTGGTCAGCTGTCCCGCACCACTCTCCCCCAGGCGCACGCATTTCTTGGCATAGGCGTCAATCAACGGCTCAGCTTTGGTATAGGCGGCCTCGTCGCCGCCGCACATGACCACGAGCTGACCATTCTCGGCGCCCGCTTGGCCGCCGGACACAGGCGCGTCGACCATCGCGATGCCCGCCTCCTTAGCGATGGCGTAAAGTTCCCGCGTCACCGCCGCGGACACCGTGGTGTGATCCACAAACACCGTGCCTGAGGACATGCCCGCAAAAGCCCCATCCTCGCCCGTGCAGACAGAGCGCAGATCGTCATCATTGCCCACGCAGGACATGACGAAATCGGCGCCCTCTGCCGCCTCGCGCGGGGTGGTCGCGTGAGCACCGCCATATTCCGCAACCCATTTTTCCGCCTTGGCCGTGGTGCGGTTGTAGACGGTCACCTCATGGCCGGCCTTTTGCAAATATCCCGCCATCGGGTAGCCCATGACCCCAAGTCCCAGGAATGCCGCTTTTGCCATGATGATGTCCTTTCCTTAAAGCGCGTCTTTGGGCGTCTTGCCCGCGAAAAACGCATCGAGATTGTCGAGCGCGCGAAACCCCATAGCGTCGCGCGTGGCCGTTGTGGCGCTGCCGATATGGGGCAGCATGAAGATGTTTTCGTGCTCTGAGAGCGCCGGATTGCCGCCTGGTTCCACCTTGAAGCAATCCAAGCCCGCTGCGGCCAGTTTGCCAGAGGATATGGCCGCACTCAGCGCATCCTCATCCACCAGCGCGCCCCGCGCCGTGTTCACCATGATGGCCCCATCGGGCAAGAGCGCAAACCGTGCCGTATTCATCAGATCCTGCGTCTCAAGCGTCGATGGGCAGTGCAGCGACAGAAAATCTGAGACCGCCAGCACGCTTTCTATCGTGTCGTGATAGGTGGCCCCCATCTCGTATTCAGGGCGCAGGGGCGTGCGGTTGTAGTAATGGATCTCCATCCCAAAACCGCGGGCCTTTTCGGCGAATGCGCGCCCTACGCGACCCATACCCACGATGCCCAACCGCGCGCCGGTGACCTGTTTACCCACCATGAAGGACGGCGACCAGCTGTCCCACGCGCCGGATCGCACCAACCTGTCCCCGGTGACCGCGAGGCGTGCAGCGCCGAGCATCAGCAGCATGGCAATCTCGGCGGTCGCATCGGACAGGACATCGGGTGTGTTGGTCACCACAATGCCCCGACCGCGCAGCGCATCGAGATCGCAATGATCCACGCCCACGGAATGATTGGCCACGATCTTTAGCCGAGGATCAAGCGCGGCCACCACATCGGCACTGAAATGCTCCGAATGGCAGGGCATCATCGCGTCGACCTTGGCACTCATCGCGATGATCTCATCCGCTGTGCCCGGCGTGTCGGCCTCATTCAGGATCAGGTCATAGTCGCGCGCGCATCGCTCAATCGTCGCCGCAGACAACCGTCGCGGCATCCAAACGACATGTTTGCCGCTCATTTGTCTTTCTTTCCGATCGTCTCTTCCCAGAGATTATAGAGCGCCATGCCAATCACAACCAAGGCGATGATCATGAAGGGCAACCCGCCTGAGAAGCCCGCAAATCCGGTCGAGATGGAATGCGACAGGCCGAGGACGAAGGTCATCATCAACCCCGTGCCGATGAGCCCCATGATGATGGTGGTCATTTTTGACATCGCTTACCCTTCCATTTCCAAATCTGCACCAGCTTGGGTCAGTGCAGTTTGCACCCAAGCGGCGGTCCGCAACAAGCGGTCATCTTCTTCTGCCGCGCCAATCAACTGAACCCCGATGGGCAGGCCCGTGTCGCCCACCAGCGCGGGCATCGACAGACAAGGTAGCCCGGCCAGCGTCCAGATCAGGCAGAAAGATGCGTCTCCTGTGGTGCCTTCGCTCAAGAGCGGTGCCTCTCCGGTGGCCGATGGCGACAGGATCGCGTCGAAATCGTTGAAATGCTCGACAAAGAACGCCTCCGCCGAGGCCTTCACGCCCAGGGCGTCCTCATACTGCGCAGCACTGATCGCTTGAGCGCGGGTGACGGCGGTCGTCATCTCATCACTGACCTGATCGCCATGATCGGCCACCGTCTGGGCCAACGCTTGCGCCAGCTCGTAGTCGTAAATCGTGCGATGCACATCCAGCAGCCCGGCCAATTGCGGGGCCGCGTCAAACCGTTCGATCCGCGCACCCAGCGCCTCGAACACCGCCGCCATACCGTCATGGGCATCGCGGTTCAGCCGGTCATGATAGGGCAGGTCAAACCACGCTATATCCGGCTCAATCGGCACATCCGCCCGCGCGCCCGCCAGCATGGATGGTTTGGGTCGGGGCAGGGAGCTCGCGTCGGCCCCATCATAGCCCGCGATCACATCCGTGAGCAGGGCGGCATCCTCCAACGTGTTGGCAAACACACCCATCTGATCCAAGTGTGGTACGGTCGACATCACGCCCGTCCGCGAAATCAGCCCGCGTGTGGGTTTGAACCCGAAGGTCCCACAAAAGGACGCGGGCCGAATGACTGACCCACCGGTCTGACTGCCCACCGCCAGCGGCACATGACGCGCCGCCACCGCTGCGGCCGACCCGGATGAGGACCCCCCGGGCGTATGGGCGGCGTTATGGGGATTGGTTGTCTTGGATGGCGCAAGATAGGCCAGTTCGGTCGTGACGGTTTTACCCATGATCACGGCACCGGCCTCAATCAACCGCTCCACCAACCGCGCATCCCGATCAGCCGCGCGAGCCGCATAAAGCGGCGAGCCGCACTCTGTCGGCCCAAGGCGCGTATCAATGATGTCCTTCAGCCCCACCGGCACGCCGTGCAGCGCGCCCAGCCCACGACCCGCCCGGCGAATCCGATCGGCCTCGCGCGCTTGCGACATCGCGTGGTCTGGATCAATCCACGCCCAGGCCTGGATCGCGCCATCGGTCTCCTCGATCCGTTTCAGGTAGGCCGCCACCAACGCCTCAGACGTCAGCTTTCCCTCCCTGATGCTCTCGGCGGCCTGGACCGCCGAAAGCGTTGTCAGATCCGCGTCCATCAGGGCACCCACTCTCCGAAGAGGTAATCCGGGAACCAAAGCGCGATGCCAGGGAACTGGTACATGAGCACCATACAGGTGATCACGATCGCCAGATACGGCATCAAGCCTCTGAAGATCTCCATCAACTCAATCTGCTTTTTCAGCACGCCTTTGAGGTAATAGGCCGACATCGCCATGGGTGGCGTCAGGAAGGACGTTTGCAGGTTCAACGCCACCAGCATCGCGAAGAAATACGGGTTCACGCCGAACGTCTCCAGCATGGGCAAAAAGATCGGGACGAAGATGATCAGGATCTCTGACCACTCCAGCGGCCAGCCCAGAAGGAAGATGATCAGCTGCGCCAGCACGAGGAACTGCCACGGCTCCAGGTTCATGGCCACGACCCACGTCTCGATCACGTCATGCCCACCGAGGTAGGAAAAGATTGATGCGAATGTCCAAGAGCCCACAAAAAGCCAGCACACCATCGCCGTGGCCTTGGCCGTCAGGAACACGCTTTCCTTGACCTTGGTCCAGTTGAGCGAGCGGTAAAGCCCGGCCAGCACGAGACCACCCAAAGCGCCCATCGCCGCCGCTTCCGCAGGGGTGGCCAGACCGCCAAGGATCGAGCCAAGCACCAGCATGATCAGCACCGTCAGCGGCACGAAGGACACCAGAAGATTGTAATAAACCACACTGCGCGGTGGGATGTCATCCTGGTTGGGCTTCGGTGCCAAGGCCGGATTGATCGTCACCCGCGCGACCACGTAGACGATATACATGCCCGCCAGGATCAACCCCGGGAACACCGCCGCCGCGTAAAGCCGCAAGGGCGACAGTTCCGCAATGGCAGCGTAGACGATCAACATGATCGACGGCGGGATCAGAATGCCCAGCGTGCCACCCGCGCAGATGATGCCCGAGGCAAAGCTCTTGTTGTAGCCCGCCTTGTTCATCGCCGGATAGGCCAAGAGACCCATCAGCGTCACAACCGCCCCCACGATGCCCGAGGCGGTGGAAAACACCGCACAGGTCAAGAGCGCCGCAATGCCCAGCGATCCAGGCAGGTTCGAGGCCGCCTGATAGAGCGAGTAAAACAGCTTATCGACGATATTGGCCCGCTCCACCACGTAGCCCATGAAGAGGAACAACGGGATCGCGACCAGAATATCGTTTTCCATCACCGAATAGGTGTTCTGGTTCAGCAAGTAGAAGATGTTGTTGTTGAATATGTCGCCGATGCTGTCGGGCGCACCGGTGTAATAGGCATAATATCCAAACGCCACGCCCATCGCGATGAGGGTGAATGCAATCGGAAAGCCCAAGAGCACCAGCACGATGAACAGGCACAGCATCAGGATGGCCACCTGAGGATCAGTCATCATTCAACTCCTTCAGGATTTATCTGAGCCGCTGCCGAGCAGGTCTGCCATATCGGCCTCTGCCAGCAAGTCTTCGGTTTCTTTGACGTCATCAATGCGGTCGGGCCACGCGCCGGTGCGCATTGCAATCCAGCAGCGCATGAGCTCGGCCACACCTTGGATCATCATCAAAAGACCCGCCGCAGGAATGAGCGTTTTGAAGAAGTAAATCTGGATCCGCGCCGGGCTGTTCCAGCTCACTTCTTTGTAGCGCCAGCTGTCCGAGGCAATCTCCCAGCCGAACCAGAAAAGCGCAATCATGCCGGGGAAGAAGAAGATGAGATAAAGCACGAAATCAACGCGCGCCTGCCAGCGGACGGGAAAGAGCCGATACAGCACATCGCCGCGCACATGGGCGTCCTGCGCCAACGTGTAAGCCCCCGCCATCAAAAACAGCGCGCCATACATTTGAACCATCATGTCAAAGGCCCACACGGTTGGCGCATTCAGCACGTAGCGCACGAACACCTCGTAGGACACAGACAGGGTGAGAATGAGAATGCACCACCCGAACGCTTTGCCAACCCATTGGCTTAAGCCCTCGATGGCGTGAATTGTCTTTTGCACGACCGGCCGCCCCCCTTGCCGTCACTATCGTTTATCGCGGAGGCAGCGATGAGCCGCCTCCGCTTGTTTTATTCAACTGAACGGATCAGCCGAAGTAATGCGCGTAGGCCAGCTTGTAATCAGGCTGGTTGAGGTTGAGATAGTTCATCACCTCTTTCGCGTAGGCCTTCTGGCTATCGATCACCTTGGCAAAGAACGCGTCTTCGGCCGCGATGCGGTCGACCACAATGTCCCAAGCTTCCAACTGCGCCTGCATCACGCTGTCGGGCGTGCGGTAGACGTTGACACCCTGCTCATCGCGCAGAGTGGCGAGGTCTTCGGAATAGCGCTTGGTGTTGTTCCAGTAGAAGTTGGAGTTCTCAGCCTCAGAGGCGTATTTCAGGATCGCCTTCTGCGCGTCTGTGAGGTTTTCATACTTCTCTTTGTTGAAGGACACCTCAAAGAATTCCTGAGACTGGTGGAAGGACGCCAAGTGGTAGTGCTTGGACACGTCCTGCATACCGAAGTCACGGTCAGAGGTCGGGTTGTTGAACTCGGCCGCGTCGATCAGGCCAGACTTCATCGCCGGCTGAATTTCACCGCCAGGCAGCTGCACAACGGACATGCCCATTTCGAGCAGAACGTCAGCGGCGAGACCAACTGTCCGGTACTTCAGCCCGTCCATTTGAGATGCGTCTTTGATTTCTTCCTTGAACCACCCCATCGGCTGCGCCGGCATCGGAGAGTTGAAGAAGGACACGACGTTGAGGCCAAGCTCAGCCATCAGCTCGTCAAAAAGCTCCTGACCGCCACCGTAGTGGACCCAGCCCAGCACTTCCTGAGAGGACCAGCCAAAGCAAGGGCCGGTACCGAAGAGCGAGGCCGCTTTCGACTTGGAGTACCAGTAAGC
>JBCCDT010000136.1:0-11192 GCA_039030635.1 Pseudomonadota bacterium | reverse complement strand
CACGGACCCCGAGGTCAGGAACGCAAAACGCCATTTGCTGCCGAAAAGCCGCGCCACGGCAAAGCCGAACCCGATGGTCAGCACGACACAGCCAATCACCAACACAAGCAATTCCCACCCGAGCCCGGTCAGCATCGACGCGGAAATCCGGATCCCCAGCAGCGCGACACCCAAACGCAAGATCGTTTTGGCCGCGAAAGAGATCCCTTCGACCGCGCGCCCCTCTTCGCTGAGGAAACTGACCGCGATGCCCAGCAGAAGCGCCATCAGCATGGCGGGTGTCGCATAGTGTTCGGCCAGAAACTGCGCCGACACGGCCACGAGGATCGCCACGACCACGCCGGGGAAAAGCACGCTGGCGCGTGATTTTATGTGCGTGGGATCAAGCGCTGCAAACATCAGGTGGCCGCAATCGCCATGGCCTGTAAGGCCGTGACCGCGATCATCTGGGTGACATCCTCGGCACTGCACCCGCGCGACAGATCATTGGCGGGTTTTGCGAGACCTTGCAGGATCGGGCCGATGGCCGCATAGCCCCCCACCCGCTGCGTGATTTTATAACCGATATTGCCCGCATCGAGATTGGGGAAGATCATCACATTGGCTTGGCCCGCCACGTCCGATCCCGGGGCCTTACGCTCTCCCACGCTGGGCAGGAAAGCCGCATCAAATTGCAGTTCTCCATCGGCCTGCAAATCTGGATGGGCCTCTTGCAACAACGTGAGCGCGTCTATCACCTTGCTCACTTTGGCGTGCCGCGCGCTGCCTTTGGTGGAAAACGACAGCATCGCGATCTTTGGCTCTTCTCGCAAAAGCGCTCGACAGGACGCCGCCGACTGCGCGGCAATGGCTGCCAATTCTTCGCTGGTGGGGTCAATCACCAGGCCACAATCGGAATAGATCATCGCCCGCGCGTCACCAGTCGCCCCCGTCGGCGGATACATCGCGAAATAGCTTGAGACCATCGCCGCCTCGGGCGCTTTGCCAATGACCTGAATGGCGGTGCGCACCACATCCGACGTAGCCGCGACGGCGCCGCCGACTGTACCGGTGGCATGGCCTTCCCGCACAAGCATCGCGGCATAGACGAGCGGGGTTTCCACCGCGGCCCGCGCTTTCGCCTCATCCACGCCCTTATGCTTACGCAGCTCGTAAAAGGCGTGGGCAAACTCTTCGGTCAAATCTGATGTCGATGGGTCATGGACAGTGGCGCCTGGCGCATCGATGTGATCGGCCCGGCCCACAAAAATCACATCCGCAAGCCCAGCGGCTTGAGCGGCCAAGCCGCCCGCCACGACACGGCTGTCTTCCCCCTCGCTCAACGCGATGATGGGGCGTGTTGCTGGCGGGGATCCCGCCAGCAGCTCTGTTGGTGTCAATGTCACGTGAACCCGCGGCCTTAGACCGCTTGCTCGACCATGTCGTCGGCACTGATGCCTGCCACTTGAACCGGCTTCTTCATCGCATCGCGACGGAAGGGGTCACCCAGCTCCTGGTTCAGCATCACTTCGATCAGTGTGGTCACACCGTTTTCCATCTGATCCTTGATGGCGGTGTTGAGGACATCTGTCAGCTCTTCCATGGTCCGCGCCGCGACGCCTTTGAGGCCACAGGCCTGCGCGATGCCAGCATAGGACACTTCTGTGTCGAGCTCTGTGCCCACGAAGTTGTCATCAAACCACAGGGTGGAGTTCCGCTTTTCCGCGCCCCACTGATAGTTGCGGAAGACGATCTGCGTGATCGCAGGCCATTCACCCCGGCCAATCGCCGTCAGTTCGTTCACGGCAATGCCGAACGCGCCGTCACCTGCGAAACCAACAACCGGCACATCCGGCTGACCGATCTTCGCACCCACGATGGAGGGCAGACCGTAGCCACAGGGCCCAAAGAGACCCGGCGCCAGGTATTTGCGACCTTCCTCAAAGGACGGATACGCGTTGCCGATGGCGCAGTTGTTGCCGATATCGGAGGAGATGATCGCCTCTTTCGGCAGTGCGGCCTGAATTGCCCGCCATGCCATACGGGGGCTCATCCAATCCGGCTTGGCTGCACGCGCACGCTCGTTCCAGTTGGTGCCTGGATCGTCCTGCTCATCGTTCATGGATGTCAGTTCCTGCGCCCAAGCGGATTTCTTCTGGGCGATGTTGGCTTTACGCTCTTCACGGCCTGCGTCGCCAGCATTATCGGCCAGCTGGCTGATGATGCCGTTGGCGACTTTGGCGGCGTCACCCACGATGCCCACGGAAACTTTCTTGGTCAGGCCGATCCGGTCAGGGTTGATGTCAACCTGGATGATTTTCGCATCCGTGGGCCAGTAATCAATGCCGTAGCCCGGCAGGGTGGAGAACGGGTTGAGGCGTGTGCCAAGGCACAGAACAACGTCCGCTTCAGAGATCAGCTGCATACCGGCTTTTGAGCCGTTGTAGCCCAGCGGGCCAGCGAACAGCGGGTGATTGCCGGGGAACGCGTCATTGTGCTGATAGCCCACGCAGACCGGCGCGGTCAGGCGCTCAGCCAGCTCTTGCGATGCGGCAAGACCGCCCGGAGACAACACAACACCAGCGCCGTTCAGGATGACAGGGTTCTTGGCTTCGGACAGCATCTTCGCTGCATCAGCAACCGAGTTTTGACCACCCGGAGAGGCCTCGAACTCAATCGGATCGGGGATTTCGATGTCCACGACCTGTGTCCAGAAATCGCGCGGGATGTTCAGCTGGGCCGGACCGGACAGGCGCTTGGCTTGGCTGATCACACGGGTCAGAACCT
Source organism: Pseudomonadota bacterium (assembly GCA_039030635.1). GTDB lineage: Bacteria > Pseudomonadota > Alphaproteobacteria > Rhodobacterales > Rhodobacteraceae > Roseovarius. The sequence continues at coordinate 8,426 of JBCCDT010000136.1, read as the reverse complement.
CGGCCACACGGGATGGGTCACGCACTTCTTCTTGATAGGCGACCATGTCTTCGAACAGTTTCATCTGTTCAACTTCTTGGAAGCCACCCTGACCGATGGTCTTATTGGCGGCCTGCGGGGTCACCAGCAGAAGCGGTGTGTGGTTCCAATAGGCGGTTTTCACAGCTGTCACGAAGTTTGTGATGCCGGGGCCGTTTTGCGCGATCATCATAGACATCTTGCCGGTCGCACGGGTGTAGCCATCGGCCATCATGCCGGCGCTGCCTTCGTGCGCGCAATCCCAGAAGGTGATGCCAGCTTTCGGGAAAATATCGGAAATGGGCATCATGGCAGAGCCGATAATGCCGAATGCATGCTGAATTCCATGCCGTTGCAGGGTTTTCACAAAGGCTTCTTCGGTTGTCATTTTCATATTGAAATCTCCTCGACGCAGCAGGGACCGGAGAATCCGGCTTTGATCGGAAATTACGGAAGGGAGGGGGGCCTCAGTAGGGCCAGATGGGGGATTCCAATAGAGCCAGAGTTGAAAAATAATGAGCCTTTTTGTCTCATAAATCGAATAAATGGTTAAAAATCACCGGTTTTGCGGAAATTCTTCGAAATTCTACCAAACGAATTTTCCGCGATTTTTTTGTCTATTCGGCCTGTATGGCCTGCAATTCGGCCGCCAAGGTCGCAATCCCCATGGGAATCCGCTCAGAAGGAATCGAAGAATAGGCCAAACGGTAGGTGTTTCGGGGCGCGTCCGGGCTGTGAAAAAAGGTGTGTCCCGGCTCAATCACCACGCTTTTGGCACGCAAGCGCCGGTCGAGCTCTTTGGTGTCCACGCCCTCTGGCGCGCGCATCCAGAACGAACTGCCGCCAAAGACACCGCGCCCTTCGACGGCTAAATCATGACTGGCCAGTGCATCCTCCATCACCGACCGCCGCCTTTCATAAATCTGACCCATGCGGCGGATCAGACTGTCGTAGTGACCAAGGCTCAGGAAATACGCCGCAGTGCGCTGAATATGTCCAGGCGGGTGGCGCAGCACCGAGGTGCGCAGCGCGCGCGCTTCTTTGATAAACGGCTCGGGCCCCACCAGGTAGCCCAGCCGAAGGCCGGGAAAGATGGATTTGGAAAAGCTGCCGATATAGATCACCCGCCCGTCCTGATCGAGCGACTTGAGCGCAGGCAGCGGCGCATTGAGAAAGGACAGCTCGAACTCGTAATCATCTTCGACGATCAGCGCCTCCATATCCGCGGCCTTCTCAAGCAATTCCTGACGGCGTTTGAGCGGCATGGTCACATTGGTGGGGGATTGATGGCTGGGCGTGGTGAAAATCACGTCTGCCTGATCCGGCAACCCCTCACAGGGGAGGCCATCCGCATCCACCTCGATGGGCATCAAGTGACACCGCGTCTGGTTCAGAATATCGCGCAGACCGTGATAGCAAGGCTCTTCGGCCACCGCTGTCCGGCGCTGCGTCAGCAAAACCTGCGCTGTCAGCCATAGCGCATTTTGCGCGCCCATGGTGATCAGGATTTCCTCGGGCCGCGCCATGATCCCGCGCCGGGGGAGGGTGTGCCGCGCCACAAACTCAATCAGCTGGGGATCATCGCGGTCATAGTAATCCGCCGTCAGGGCCTGGAAATCCTTTTGACCCAGGGCACGCAGGGCGCAATGCCGCCAATTGGCATGGTCAAACAGCGCCGGATCGGTCTGGCCATAGATGAACGGATAGCGATAGCTGGACCAGTCCTTGGGCTTTTGAGGCATCGCCCCATCCGCAAAGCGCCGACCCAACGCGCGGCTCCAGTCAATCACGTCTTGGCGCGGTTCTTGGATCGGAAAGCGGGGCGGTTCTGGCGCATTCTGAGACACGTAGTAACCCGATCTGTCCCGCGCCTCGAGATAATCGGCGGCTTGCAGTTCGGTATAGGCCAAGGTCACTGTGATCCGGCTCACACCCAGATGCTGCGCCAACCTGCGGGAACTGGGCAGTTTCTCCCCCTTTTGGAAATAGCCTGACAGGATACCTTCGGCGATCATCTGCTGAATGCGCGCCTGCAATGTGCCAGTGCTATCAGAGTTCAGAAAGAAGGTTTCCACAGGAATCGCCATAAGCGCAGGCTATACTGGCCTTAAAAGGCAATCAATCTGGCCTGATAGATTACCGCCACGGACGGGATCGGGGGCGGGTGTTATTTCATCACCACTGCGCGTTCCAGCGCGGCCGCCAGATCCGGCACATAGGCATCATTCACCGGCCGCGTCGGGGTGACCCGTTTCAGTTGCACCCCCTCCCCTTGCAAATACGCCGCCGTCAGCCGCCCGTATTCATAGGCGAGCGCCTTGGCCTGGGGCCCAAGGTAATCAGGCGCCTCTCCCAATCGATAACTCTCATACCCCATGCGCCACGCCCGAGAGCGGACCATGTCCTCAGGCCGGACCCAGTAGGAATAAAGCTGCGCCATGTTTACACCCTATCACAAACCTCCCTCGCGCGGAATCAAGGCTGCAAGCCGCCGCGCGTTCGCAAGGCCCCACCCAGGGCCTGGCGAAATTGCCATTACAGAGCGTCTTTCGCCGCTTTTGCGGATTTGAACGATAAAGCGCCTCGAAACTCTGAAGAGATCGCCAGTCCGGGGCCTTGCGCCCACGCTCTGATCAATCGCCCCTTAGACTGTCGCGATAGCGTGGGCGCCCGCAAGACATATGGCGTCGATTTGGGGCGAATTCCCGATCGAAGACTAATGCCACCATGTCGGTCATTGCGCCCTGAACCTTGCGCGAACCGCCGCCCTTTGATTTAACCGACGGGCATTGCCGCCCGGAGACCCCCATGGTCGATATCGCCACCCGTGTCTGGAACCATAAATGGAAGATCGACCCCATCGTGCGGTCGCTGATCGACACGGATTTCTACAAGCTTTTGATGTGCCAATCGGTCTTTCGAAACAAGCCCGACACCCAAGTGACGTTCTCGCTTATCAATCGCACCAAGGATGTGAAGCTTGCCGAATTGGTGGACGAAGGGGAACTGCGTGAGCAGCTGGATCATATCCGCTCACTGTCTCTGTCGAGGGGCGAAAGCACATGGATGCGCGGCAACACGTTCTATGGCAAGCGACAGATGTTCACGCCGGAGTTCATGGATTGGTTTGAGGCGCTGCGCCTGCCGCCTTACCACCTGGAAAAGCGCGATGGGCAATACGAGCTGACATTTGAAGGGGCCTGGCCTGAGGTCATGCTTTGGGAAATTCCCGCGCTGGCCGTGTTGATGGAGCTGCGTGGCCGCGCGGTGACCAACACGATGGACAAGTTCGAGCTGCAGGTTCTTTATGCCCGCGCCATGACCAAACTGTGGGAGAAAACGCAGCGGCTGCGCGGGGTCGAAGGGCTGCGCATTGCCGATTTTGGCACGCGGCGGCGGCATTCCTTCCTCTGGCAGGATTGGTGCGTGCAGGCGATGACAGAGCGGCTGGGCAAAACCTTTGTCGGCACCTCCAACTGTCTTATCGCCAAGAACCGCGATCTGGAGGCCATTGGCACAAACGCCCATGAGTTGCCCATGGTCTATGCCGCGCTCGCAGACAGTGATGCGGATCTGGCCCGCGCGCCCTATGACGTGCTGTCGGATTGGCATGAAGAGCATGATGGCAACCTGCGCATCATCCTGCCCGATACATATGGCACGCAAGGGTTTCTTGATCGCGCGCCTGACTGGCTTGCCGGGTGGACGGGCATTCGCATCGACAGCGGCGATCCGGCGGAGGGGGCGGAAACCGCAATCAATTGGTGGAAGGCCCGAGGCGAAGACCCAACCCAAAAGCTGATCATTTTCTCGGATGGTCTAGATGAAGAGAAAATTCTCAAACTCCACGCGCAATTTGCCGGGCGGGCGCGCGTGTCCTTTGGGTGGGGCACGCTGTTGACGAATGATTTCCGCGATCTGACCGAAGGGGATCGGCTGGCCCCGTTCAGCCTTGTATGCAAAGCCGTTGCTGCCGATGGCCGCGCCACGGTCAAGCTTTCGGACAATCCGCGCAAAGCGATGGGCCCGAGCGAGGAGATCACCCGCTACAAACGGGTCTTCGACGTCGGCGCGCAGGAAGAGCAAGAGGTGCTGGTGTGACGCGGACCCTTGAAAATCAACGCGCGCACGCCTTCTTTTATGCGCAAGGCGCCCCAAGACGCGCCGGGATATGAGCGAAAGCAGGTGCCCTGATGAGCCAAGGCCATGTTTGCCTGACGTATGACGATCTTTTCGTCGGAAAATGGACGGGCGCGCGATCAATTTTTAAAGAGTTCGGCGCCAAGGCCACGTTTTGCGTGACTAAGATCCACAAAGCCGCTCCGAGCCAGATTGACGGGCTGCATCAGTTGCAGGAAGACGGTCACGAGATCGGCTTTCACACCCGCACGCATCAAAACATCAACGATTATCTCAAATCCAACCGACTGCGCCGTTGGCTGCGGCAAGAGATTGATGAGGGGATCGAAGAACATCAGAAACTGGGCTTTCCGGCCGAAAGCTTTGCCTTCCCCTTTCATGCGTCGACACCTCGGGCGCGGACACATCTGGCGGACCGGTTCAAGGCGGTGCGCACCAATGGCCCCCGTTCCGCGCGCAAAGCGCCGCTGGAGGATCGCATTTACGATAAGGTCGGCGAGAACAACGGCGTAGATTGCATCGGGTTTCTGGATTTTGAGCACGAACACTTCCCGGGGTGGGAGGCCAATGATGCCATCCTCGACAAGATCGTGGAGACGGGCGGCACAGGCGTGTTCGTAGGGCACATCATCAACGTCAAACCGGCCGCCGCGGGCTTCAAATCCACCCATGAACAGCTGGCGCGGTTTCTGAAGGCGGTCACGGATCGCGGCCTAGGCTTTAAGACAATGGCGGAGCTGGCGCAGTAACGCGCCAACCCCACGGGATTATTCCATCCAGAAGGGCCGCTTGGCCTCTTCATCAGCGGCGCGCCGCGTCAGTCCCACATCCTGCAATTGATGTTCGTCCAATTTGCGCAGAGCAATTCGCGTGCGGCGGCGCTCAGACCAAGCCACGCACAGAACAACAAACTGCAGCACAAGAGAGGCAAAAGGCGTCAGAGGGCGCGTTTGCAGATAGGCGAGGGCGGCTGTGTTTTTGATCTGTGTCATGGGATGTCCTTTCAATTGTATTGACACAATGTGTAATATTGTCGTAATGTAGTGATACAATATGAAATTGTATTAGGCGAGGAATACATTGTAATGGATACAAAGTGGCAGCCGACGCTCTCTGATCACCCGGGACCGAAGTACAAAGCCCTCGCTGATACGCTCAAAGACGGCATTCGCTTGGGCGCTCTGGCACCCGGCTCTCGTCTGCCCCCGGTGCGCGATCTGGCTTGGAAGCTGTCCATCACACCCGGCACTGTCGCGCGCGCCTACACCATCCTGACCGATGCCGGCCTGTGCGAGGCCACGGTGGGTCGCGGTACATTTGTGGCCGAAGGGCGCGCGCGTAAAAACTACGAGCCGATTTTCGTGGATAGCGTGCCACATGGCTCCGGCGGTCTGACGGGTGATCTCAAACTCATGTCGCCTGCGCTTCCGAACATGGGACAGGCGCAATTGATCCGCGAATTGATGCAACGCGTGGCCGAAGAGCCTCTGTCAGGCTTGATGCACTACCCCAGCCGCGAAGGGTTTCAACCCGCGCGAGAGGCTGTGGTGGGATGGCTGGCAGGGTCCCCCATCGGCCCGCTCAAAGAAGAAGATATCGTGCTCTCCCACGGTGGCCAAAACGGCATCTCGCTGGCCATGCAAGCCATCCTGACGGGCCAGAAGCCGGTGATCTTGATTGAGGATCTGGCCTATCCCGGCTTTCGCCGCGCCGCTGAGCTGCTCCGGGCAGAGGCCATTCCCGTGCCGATGGACGGCGACGGGATCATCCCCGAGGCGCTGGAAGAGCTGGTGCAAAAACATGAGGCGCAAATCCTCTGCACAAGTTGCGAGGTGCACAATCCAACGGTCATTTTCACGCCGGAGACCCGCCGGATGCAGATCGCCGCCGTGGCAGAGCGCCATAATGTGCAGATCATCGAGGACGATTGTTACCGCATGGGTCCCTTCCGCGCGCCATCATATCGCCAGATCGCGCCGCGCCATGGCTGGTACGTGTCCTCGATTTCCAAAACCCTCACCCCTGCCTTGCGCATCGGATTTGCCATCGCACCACAAGGCAAAGGCTCTGACCTCCGGGTTGCTGCGGAGAACGGGTTTTTCGGCCTGGCCACGCCTTTGGGCGATCTCGCGACCCTTCTCTTACGCGATCCACGCACGACCAAAATTGCCGAACAGGTCCGCGAAGAGATCGCGCGCCACGTGACATGCATGGTCAATCACCTGGGCACATATGACCTCACCTGGCGAGAGGATGTGCCCATCGCCTGGCTCCGCCTGCCCACGGGGTGGCGCGCCGCTTCCTTCTGCCGCGCGGCTGCCGAACGCTCCATCAAGCTGCGCCCTGCCGAAGATTTCGCCTGCCGCGACGCCCGCGCGCCCCACGCCGTCCGCATCGCCATCAACGCACAACTGCCGTTTGACCGTTTTGAACATGCGATGGCCACACTGCGCGAGCTACTCGACAACCCGCCGGAGCGGATTGGTGTGTGAGGGATCTTGATACTCACGAGCGTTTGAAATTGAGGTTCTGGTTTGATCCGCGCGGACAGTGATCCAAAGAAATGGAACTGACCAAAACCTGGAAACCCAAGGCAGACGGCAAATGTTACTTTGTGTACCCGCCTTCGCCGAATGCAGACGGGTCGAGAATGGCGAGGCAGGCATATTCGTTGTCTCGGACACCTAGTTTCTGGCAAACATGTCGCGACACGGCATTGTCGGACCGCACGCCAGTGTAAAACTCCTCCACGCCAAAAGTCTCGTGCATGTGTAGAGCCGTCAGTGCGCCGAGATAAAGCGATAGGCTTTGGCCACGATCCCGGTCACGTGTGGCCAGCATGCCCCACCACGCCGCGTTGCCAAAGCGGCTTTCGGGATGATTGCGCAAGCACGCACCTGCACAGGCCGCAACACCGCCATCGGGCGCTTCAAGACAGAAGTATGCGGCATGTCGCATCTGTCCGAACAGGACCGGCGTCATGGGCGGCAGCACCCCGCAGGCTGCCGACGTGCGCCCTAGGGCGTTCAGGATACGTGTCGGCGTTTCGGGGCCGATGTGATGCTGCACATACTGATCTGGCAGTTTGAAACCCGCGACATAAGCGGCGCAGATGTCTAGACAGTCGCGTCGGCCCATGAACTGGTCCCACCGGTCGTTTGCTAAGCCACGCTGCGCGTATTCCTTGGCAAACTGCGCTTCTCGGGATTTCGGCACGTAGTGATTGACGGTCGCGCCTTGCAGCGACGCGAGCGCGGCCACTTTGTCAATTTCGGCAAGGTCGGGTCCGTCGATGCCCCACATTCGGCCTTCCGTGCCGTATGCCGGATCATCTTTCAATAGAGGGGTGAGCGCGTGTGCGACCGCTTGCATGCGCTGCTGGGCTTCCGATCCGAAAAATCGTGGCTGCATGACAGGCTCCCCCCAGAATAGACAATAAAATGGTAGGGTGCTGACGTTTCGAACACAGATCAACCTTCTTAACGCGGCGCGCAGCGATTTGGGCACTTGGAAAAATCTGTTAAGATGTCTTGGTCGGATCCGTTTTGGCACCGAAGCTGGAGGTCACGCTTCCTAAATCCAAGCTTGAGGCTCACTCCTCCCGCTCAACCCGTCCGCGCAGGGCCTTTACCTCACCACGCACCTTCTTGGCCTTCAGCCGGCGCTTCTTGGACCCAAGCGTGGGCCGCGTGGCGATCCGGGGTTTGGGTTTTTCCAGTGCCTTGCGGATCAGCTCCACCAAACGATCCCGCGCCAGGGCACGATTGCGCGCTTGGCTGCGCGTGGTATCGACCTGCAGGATGAGCGCGCCATCACTTGTCCAACGCCGCCCGGCCAGCCGCTTGAGCCGCCGCTTCACCGGCTCGGGCAAATTGGGTGATCGCGCGGCCTCAAACCGCAGTTCCACAGCTGTGGACACCTTGTTCACATTCTGCCCACCCGGGCCGGACGCGCGAACGAACTGCTCGGTCAATTCCCAATCTTCGAGAGTGATCTGATCATTGATCTTGAGCATCCAACACGTTCCGTTTGCCAAATCAAAAGGGCCGCATCCTGTTTGGAAGCGGCCCTCTAGAGTTTTGAGGAGGTGGCCGGTTAGGCGCACCAATCAGGGGCTCATTCGCCCAGGGTCTGCCCTAGACAAGGCCCTCCCTGACTGTTCCGACACCTCTCTCCAATACCTCTATAGACACTGGACCACCTCCTTTCACTTTGTTGACGTTGATAGGATGGTGGCACAGGTTTTGGATTTGTCAAAACAAAATCAT
>JBCCDT010000135.1:0-11349 GCA_039030635.1 Pseudomonadota bacterium | reverse complement strand
GTGCTTTCAGCACTTCAACCTCTTCCCGCATCTGACGATCCTGGAAAACTGCACGCTGGCGCCGATCTGGGTGCGCAAGACACCCAAGAAAGAAGCCGAAGAAACGGCGATGCATTTCCTGGAAAAGGTCAAAATTCCCGATCAGGCCAACAAGTTCCCTGGTCAGCTGTCGGGGGGCCAACAGCAACGGGTGGCGATTGCGCGGTCCTTGTGCATGCGTCCGCGCATCATGCTCTTTGACGAACCCACCTCGGCGCTTGACCCCGAGATGATCAAAGAAGTGCTCGACACGATGGTTGAGCTTGCCGAAGAAGGCATGACCATGCTCTGCGTGACCCACGAAATGGGCTTCGCCCGCCAGGTCGCCAACCGCGTGATCTTCATGGACCAGGGCCAGATCGTGGAACAGAATGAACCCGAAGAGTTCTTCAACAATCCCAAGTCTGAGCGGACGAAGCTGTTCCTGAGCCAGATCTTGGGTCACTGAAGACCTCAACAAAATTTTAAAAAGCGCCCTAGGTCACCCCTGGGGCGTTTTGCTTTTGTCACCTCGCGAAACAAAGCCGCGCATCGACGGGCCGCGGTATGGCGATCTGTGCTTTGAACAGCAGCGCTTTATCCCGGCCAAATCCGCGAAAAATAAGAGCAACGCGCTTGGCCCAGCAAAATCGCCGTGCCGTGGAGGCGGCCCGACGATGCGCGGCGGCCTTGCGGCCTTGATTCCGCGCAGGTCTGCTGACCGACGATCAGACAAGGGCTCAAAGCGTACATTGACCACCCGAGGCCCAAGCCCACAATCCTTGACACATCCACACAAACCTATATGTCAGCGCTATCGCTGCGCTGCCGCGTGAGCATGCCGCGCCGTTGGACACTCCAACCGGGCGCATCAGCGATATCCCAGATCCCATCACGCAGGGTTCTCATGGCGGGCTTTCTCATGGAATGCGTCTATGAGGGCTGAAGTCCCGCCGAACCCTCGTGCGCGTCGCAGCTTTGCGGCGCATATTCCCATGTGGCGCGTGCGGCCTCCGGCCCGGCGCCCACCGAAAGGACATGAATTGTCAAAATTCGAACAGCTCGGCCTCTCGCCGAAGCTTCTCAAGCGGCTGGATCACTCCGGCTTTTCCACCCCCACTCCCATTCAGGCGCAGGCGATCCCGCTGGCCCTTGAGGGTCACGATATCATGGGTCTCGCCCAAACCGGCACGGGCAAAACGCTTGCCTTTGGTCTGCCGATGATTGATGCGCTCCTGGCCAAAACGGGCAAGCCCGCACCGAAAACCGTCAAGGCGCTGATCCTTGCGCCCACCCGCGAACTGGTCAACCAGATCTCTGACAACCTGCGCGCGTTCACCCAACCCACGCCGCTGACCCTGGTGACCGTGGTGGGTGGCACCTCCATGAACCAGCAGATCAAATTGCTCGACCGTGGCGTCGATATCCTTGTGGCCACGCCCGGCCGCTTGATCGACCACATGAACCGCGGCACCGTGAACCTGTCGACCGTGCGTCACCTCGTGCTGGATGAGGCCGATCAGATGCTCGACATGGGCTTCATCCACGACCTGCGCAAAATCGCGCCCAAGCTGGGCACGCCGCGCCAGACCATGCTGTTTTCCGCCACCATGGCCAAACAGATGGAAGAGCTGAGCCGCAGCTACCTCACCAACCCGCGCAAAGTGCAGGTCGCGACCCCGGGCAAAACCGCCAACAAGATCGACCAAACCGTGCTCTTCATGGAAAAGGTCGAAAAACCCGGCAAACTGCGCGAGGTCCTGTCCGCCGATCCAGACGCGCTCAGCCTTGTTTTCGCGCGCACCAAACACGGGGCAGAGCGTTTGAAGAAAAAGCTGGTGGCCGATGGCTACCTCGCCGCGTCTATCCACGGTGACAAAAGCCAAGGCCAGCGCGACAAGGCGATCAAAGCGTTCCGCGATGGCAAGGCCAAGATCCTCGTGGCCACGGATGTGGCGGCGCGTGGGATTGATATTCCCGGCGTGGGCTACGTGATCAATTACGATCTTCCCAACGCGGCGGAATCCTATGTGCACCGGATCGGACGCACCGCGCGCGCCGGGCTCGACGGCACGGCCATCTCATTTTGCAGCCCCGAAGAGCGCGGTCAGCTGCGTGACATCGAAAAGCTGATCGGCCTCAAATTCGGTGACGACAGTGACGATGACACCGGCGCGGCCCCCAAATCCGCGCCGTCAAAAGGCAAGGATCGCCCCGCCCGCCCGCCGCGCCGCCGCAATCGCCGCCGCCGCAATGGCCGGAACGCGTCCAAACCCAAAGGATCCAACCCATCCCCAAAAGGTGGGTTCAAAGAGGCCGGCTGACACGCAGGCCCGCCTCACGCGACAATCATCTCCCACGCCGCGCGGGCCTTTTCGGTGAATACGTTGAGATGCCCCAGCGTCTCAACGCCCGCATCCGACGGCGTGACCGTGATCTGCGTCTTCGCCGCCGAAGGATAGCATTGCATCGCCTTCCAGATCGTCTTAGGCGGCGTCAGCTCGTCATCGGAAATCGCCACAAATTTCACCCGCGCTGTCACACCCGCCCAATCCGGAAACGGCAGATCGCCCCCGAAATCCGGGGAAAAGAAATCCCGCCGTGTGCACCAGCGCCGCCATTGCCAATACACGCCCGCCGGAATATTCGCGCCAATGCGCAGCGCCTTGCCCGGCATGTAACCCATCACCCACGTGATCAGCGGCACAGGCCCGAACCAGAAAAACCGGGCCAAAGCCTGATACGGCCAAGGATGATCGCGCACATGGACAAGACCGCTCGCCACGGTGATCACCCGGTCGATCTGATCCAGATTGCGCTGAAACGGCAGGCAAAACCCGCCCAGTGAATGCCCGATCACCCAAAGCGGGGTGCCGGGAAAGGCGTTGGCCACAAAATCGCGCGCCGCCTGCTGATCATGCACGCCCCAGTCTGACATCTCGGCCTCGGACGCGCCGAGAGGTTGATCCAATGACGCCCCGAAATCCCGATAGTCATAGGTCAAACACGCGATGCCCTTCTCCTGTGCCAACCAACGCGCAAACGCCTCGTAAAAGCGGGCCGGCACCCCGGTCGCCCCATGCAGGACGGCCACAGCCTTGGGGCGCGTGCCCGGGCGAAACACCTGCCCGCGCAACCTGTGAACGCCCGAAAAAAATGTGACGTCTTCGGCGACAAACAGATCCGGAACAGGGGATTTGAACGGTGCGGTCATGCGATTCTCCAAAATAGACCGATTGGTCTAATTCCTCTCTAGACCAATCGGTCTACACCTGTCAAAAAGAAAAAATGGAACTGTCATCCCGAGAGAAATTGGCCTGGGCCGCCGCGAAACTTTTTCAGGAACGCGGCTATCACGGCGTCGGCCTCAGCGAGGTGCTCAAGGTGACGGGCCTGCCCAAAGGGTCGCTCTATCACCACTTCCCCAACGGCAAATCCGATCTCGCGCTTGAGGCGGCCGCACTGGCCCATCGCGAAATGACCCGGATCATCGAGGAGGCGTTTCAAGACGCCAAAACCTATCAGGACGGCGCGACAACCTTTCTGTTCAAATTGGCCAAACTGTTTGAAATCATGGGGAAATATACCGGCTGCCCGGTGTCGGAAATCCTCTTTGCGGGCCCTGACGAAGATGTCTTTCGCCAGAAATCAGCAGAGTATTTTGATGCCTGGATATCCCTGATCGCCACCCAGGCAGAGCGTTTGGGCCAACCCGCTGACCTCGCCCGCGCAGAGGCCGAGCGCCTTTTCGTCACGCTTCAGGGCGGTTGGACACTGGCCCGCGCCAGACAAGATGGCGATGTGATCCGCAATCTGCGCTTGCTGCTCTTTCCGACGTAGGGTGGGGTTTCACCCCACCGCGCGATCAGGAATGAACCCCCTTCATCCCCTCCGCGTGATACCGATCGCCTGCCGCCGCGCCCATGGGCATGATCTCATCCAACCGCGCCAGATCTTGCGCCGACAGGTCCACATCCATGGCGCCGACATTGTCTTCGAGGTATTTCACCCGCTTCGTCCCCGGGATCGGCACAATATCCTCACCCTGCGCCAACACCCAGGCCAGCGCCAGCTGCGCCGCGCTACAGCCCTTTTCCTCGGCCATCTCCCGCACCCGTGCCACCAGCTTCAGGTTCACGGCCATGTTCTCTTCCGAAAACCGCGGATTCGCGCGGCGGAAATCCTTGTCGTCCATCCCGCTCAGCGATGTCACCGCCCCGGTCAGGAACCCGCGCCCCAGCGGGGAATAGGGCACAAACCCCACCCCCAATTCCCGACAGGCCGCCAACACATCCGTCTCCGGCCCCCGGGTCCAAAGCGAATATTCTGATTGCAACGCGCTCACCGGATGCACGGCACAGGCGCGGCGCAACATCTCGGGCGACACTTCACAAAGCCCGATATGCGCGATCTTGCCCTCCGCCACCAATCCGGCCAACGCCTCCATCGGCTCTTCAATCGGGCGCCCGTCTTCGACCCGGTGCATGTAATAGAGGTCAATCTGCTCCACCCCCAACCGACGGAGCGAGGCCTCACAGGCCTCTCGCACATAAGCGGGGTCATTGTTGATGGTGCGCGCGTACTCACCGGGCTTGCGCACGATCCCAAATTTCGTGGCCAGTTTGAAATCCTTGCCGCGCCCGGCGATGAACCGCCCGATCAGCTCTTCGTTGTGACCGACCCCATAGGTGTCCGCCGTGTCGAAAAACGCCACGCCCAGATCCCGCGCCGCCGCCAGCACATTCAGAGATCCGGAATCCTCCGTCGCGCCGTAAAACTCACTCATCCCCATGCACCCGAGGCCGAGCGCCGAGACAGTCAAATTTCCGAGCTTGCGTTTGGGCATGTCCGCCATGTTGGTCTCCTGAAAATTCTGTACAAATTGGGTTTTGCGCATCCGAAACTGACCCCAAATTGGGGTAAGTCCGGGTTATCCGGTCAATTCGCGCGGAATAACGAACTCCACGGCTTTGCCGCCACCCGCCCCGATCTCACGCCAAGCGTCGACATCGAAATCCGCCACCAGCGTGGCACAGGTCGGATAGTCGTAAAACCGCGAATGAGGGGGCGCGACTTGCAGGATATTTTGCGCAAACCATGCGATGCCGGGATTATGCCCCAGCATCAGCACCGTGTCACCCGTGGCATCGCGCAAAACGTCCAACATGATGTCGGGCCCGGCATGATACAGCTTGTCCAGAAACTGCGCGTCACAGACAAAGCCAAGCCGGGAAAAGGTTTCCCGCGTGCGCGCAGAGGATGAGCTAAGTATCTGATCTGGAACGTATTTCTTCGCTCTCAGCCATTCGCCTACAACCCGCGCTGACACCCGTCCTCGCCCGTTCAAAGGCCGCGCATGATCCTCAAGCAACGGGTCATCCCAAGCCGATTTTGCATGCCGCATGAGGATCAGCCGCTTCACCGAAAGGCCCTCATATGGAACGCAGATTGCGCCTCCGCGCGCCCATAGCTCTGACTGACAGGACAGACGCGGCGCACCGCGCAACCCCGTGCCATACAGTCGTTCCCGGCACGCTCCAGATCAGCTTTGCAGCTTTCTACGTCATAGACATCACCCTGCAACGCCCCCACCGGACAGGCCGTCAAACAGGGTCGCTCAACGCATGTCTCGCAGGGGTTCGAACCCGGCTTAGGCTCTGATATTAAATAAGAAAATCCAATCGCGCCACGGTAAGAGATCATCAAACCGGCCGCATCATGCACCAACAATCCCACCGGTGATCCATGCGCGCGCCCGCTCAATTTTGCCCACCTGAAAAAGGGTTGATGCGGCGGCCCGCCAAAGGGGAAAAACGCTTTCGCACCAAGGGTTTGTGCCAGGTTTTCGATCACCCGTGAGGACCATCTGTCCAACGGGTCAGCGGCGCCATCACTATACTCCGCCGCGTTGGAAAACACGGGCCAAAACCCCGGCTCCAACGGCCCCAAAAGGACAAGCGTTTTGATCCCGGCAGGCAGCTCATCATGCACACAACCCATCACGCTCAGCTGCGCGTTTTTGGCGCGTAACTCTATGTCTTCAAAGGATAAATTCGCCGGTGCCATCGGCCCGCCCTCTTGTGGCTCCCGCGCTGACCTTACGCGAAATCACCCCCCGCGCAAGCGCTTGGAATCACTTGGCGCGGATCATGGTGCCCGCACCCTGATCGGTGAAAAGCTCCAAAAGCACGGCATTCGACGCGCGACCATCGATGATGACCACCGCCTTGACCCCGGACGCCAGCGCATCAAGGGCGGTCTGCGTCTTGGGGATCATCCCGCCAGCGATCACGCCGGATTCTGTTAAGTCTTTGATATCATGTGACGAAATATTCGTCAAAATCCGGCCATCCGCGCCTTTCACACCCTCCACATCCGTCAGCAGCAGCAGGCGGTCCGCCTGCAGTGCCCGGGCAATGGCGCCCGCCGCGTCATCCCCATTGATGTTAAAGGTCTCCCCATCATGCCCTGCCCCCAGCGGCGCAATCACCGGGATGGCATGGTCGCGAAAAAGAGTGTGGAGGATCGAGGGATCCACCTGACTTGGCACACCCACAAGACCCAGTTCCGGATCCGCGGGCGTGCAGTAAATCAAACCCGCATCCTTGCCCGACAACCCAACGGCCTTGCCGCCTTGCCGGTTGATCGCATGCACGATGCTCTTGTTGACCCGACCTGACAG
This sequence comes from Pseudomonadota bacterium, assembly GCA_039030635.1. Lineage (GTDB taxonomy): Bacteria > Pseudomonadota > Alphaproteobacteria > Rhodobacterales > Rhodobacteraceae > Roseovarius. The sequence continues at coordinate 4,649 of JBCCDT010000135.1, read as the reverse complement.
AACCATCTCGACAACGTCCATGGTCTCCGCGTCGGTCACACGTTTTCCGTTCACAAATTCGGATTTAATATCAAGACGTTGCAACATCTCGTTGATCATGGGGCCGCCGCCATGCACAATCACCGGGTTCACGCCCACCTGCCTGAGAAGCACGATGTCACGCGCAAATTCGTTCATCGCGTCGGCACTGCCCATGGCATGTCCGCCAAGCTTCACGACCACCGTCGCCCCATCATAGCGCTGCATATTCGGCAGCGCCTCGCTCAGTGTTCTGGCCGTGGAGGCCCAATCGTCATGCATCTCTCTGGTCTTCATGTTGCGGCCTTGTGTTGGGGGGCGCTTATGATCTGATATTGCGCCTGTCGCAAGGCTTCGCTCAGATACCATGCCTCCGGCTGGGATATTTTTAGCCAAAAGAAACACCGATACATGCTTCTTCTGGCCTTAAATATCCCGGGGGGTTTGGGGGGCTGGCCCCCCGAGTGGCGGCTCACGCGATGGACGCGATAGTGGCGCGCAGGGTGGGCACGCCATCCCCCTTTTCGCTACTGGTCAGGATCAATTCGGGGAAAGCCGCCGGGTGCGCGGCGAGACGTGTGCGAACCTGCGTAAGCATGCGGTCTTCGTCTTTGGCCTTGATCTTGTCGGACTTGGTCAGAACGCATTGAAAGGTCACGGCGGCGCTGTCCAGAAGGGCCATGATCTCTTCGTCCACCGGTTTGATCCCGTGGCGCGAATCGATCAGCACGAAGGCCCGGCGCAACGTCGCGCGGCCTGAAAGATACTGCTTCAAAAGCGCCTGCCAGGCTTGGACCTTGGCCAGCGGCGCGTTGGCATAGCCATAGCCCGGCAGGTCCACAAGATAGTGACTGTCCGCCAGGGCAAAGTAATTGATCTCTTGCGTGCGTCCGGGCGTGTTGGAGGCGCGAGCAAGCGCCTTTCGACCCGTCAAAGCATTGATCAAAGAAGATTTTCCAACATTTGACCGGCCCGCGAAACACACCTCTGGCCGGTCGGCGGGCGGCAGGCCGGACATAGCCACCACGCCTTTGACAAAGTCGACATCGCCGGCAAAAAGCTTGCGCCCGGCCTCAAGGGTCTGCGGATCCGGGTCCTCGGACATTGGGAACGGCAGGGCCATCAGAGTGGTTCGACCGTGTCGCCAATGGCTAGGGTTCCGGACTTGGTGACGACGGCGGAAATGCCGAAATTCACGTGTTCAAACCCCTGCATGAGCGCCGCAAGGATGTTGGTGTCCGCCACCCCGGTCGCCGGGTTGGCCGCTGGAACCTCGCAGCGTTCAATGGGTTCGTCGATGCGCAGCTCAGCGGTGCCCGCTCGGACCGTCTTGCCGACCCAGTCGAATTCTTCCCACGCGTCCAGCCCATCCATGTGGACGTTGCAGCGCCAACGCAGCGGCGAAAGATCCGGGCTCGTCCGCGCGGCCACAGCGGCGTGAGAGGCCAGGTTGATGAAACTCACAGAGGGGTAGTTCGTGTCCGTCATGCCCTGCGTTTGGCTGCGCACCAAGCGCACGGATTGGGGTTTCTTCGCAGGCATGATCTGACGCACCCATGCAAGAAACGCGTCCTGCTCCCGATCGGGATCAAAGGTGAGATCATCCAGCTCCGGATGGCTCAGCGTCAGCTGCCCGCTCACCTCATCTACTTTGCTGCTGATCCCCTGCACCGAGGGTGCGGCAGAGGCGCGGGTGAATTTGCGGCAATGCGCCCATGCGGAACCATCTGCGTCTGACAGCTCATGCGCCACGGCCCATTGCCGATCCCACGGCATGGTTTGGCCTTCGGTCAGGTCCACGCGGGTCAGAGCCTCCCGCCCGTGCGCTTTGATCGGATGTCGCCACAGCGCGCGGATGATCGCCATCACTTCTCTCCAGCAGGCGGCTCAACCTTGGCCTTTTTCTTAAAGCTTTCGCGGATGTTGCCGAACACATCCGGCTTATACCCCTGGCTGCGCATGATGATGTATTGCTGCACAAAGGTGATCACGTTGTTGGCGATCCAGTAGATCACCAGCCCGCTGGCAAAGCTGCCCAGCATGAACATGAACACCCATGGCATCCAAGCGAAAATCATCTGTTGCGTCGGGTCCGTTGGGGCCGGGTTCAGCTTTTGCTGGAGCCACATGGAAACGCCCAGGCAGAGCGGCAAAATACCGATGAAGATTAGCGCGAGGATGGTGCCCGGCTCCGGCGCGGCCCAAGGGAACACGCCCCAGAGATTGTAGATTGACGAGGGGTCCGGCGCCGAGAGGTCCTTGATCCACCCGACCCACGGCGCGTGGCGCAATTCGATCGTGACGAAGATCACCTTATAGAGCGAGAAGAAGATCGGGATTTGCAAAAGGATCGGTAAACAGCCCGCGGCGGGGTTCACCTTTTCCTTCTTATAGAGCGCCATCATCTCCTTTTGGAGCTTTTGCCGGTCATCGCCTGTTTGCTCTTTGATTTTCTCCATCTCCGGCTGCAATTCTTTCATCTTGGCCATGGAGACATAGGATTTATAGGCCAGCGGCAGCAGAACGACTTTGATCAACAACGTCAGCGCGATAATCGCCCAGCCCATATTGCCAATGAGCACGTTGAGATAGTGCAGCACCGCAAAGATCGGCTTTGTCAGGAAAAAGAACCAACCCCAATCGATGGAGTCGAGGAATTCAGGGACCGGGTCGGCTTCGTCATTTTGGTAGTTGCGGATCGTCGCCCATTCCTTGGGCCCGGCGAACAGGCGGATCGAGGCGGATGTCGTCTCACCCGGGGCGACGGTTTGCGTCGCTTGTTGCGCGGTGGTCTGATAGATGCCGCGGCTTGGATCCTGGAAGGTGCTGATCTTGAGACCGGGACCCGTGCCCGGGATAAGCGTTGTCATCCAATAGTGATCGGTGAACCCGGTCCAGCCGGCCTCTTGCGCGGTGAAGGTTTCATGCTGGCCCGCTGGTTCGAGCTTGTCGTATTTCACATATTCGCGCACGCCGTCGATCTTTTGGATCGCCCCCTCGTGCAGGATAAAGAAGTTCTTCAGGTCATCGGGCAGGCCGTGGCGGGCGAGGATGCCGTAAGATGCCAGCGTGTGATTGGAGCTGCCGGTGTTTTCCACCGTCTGCGTCACGGTGAACATCAGTTTGTCGTCGATCGCCATCTCACGAGTAAAGGTCAGGCCCGCACCATTGTCCCATGTCAGTGTGATGGGCGATCCCGGGGCGAGGGTGGAGCCGTCTTCCACGTCCCACCGGGTATTGGCGCCCGGCACCTGGTCCGGCGTCAGACCAGACCCCGGGGCCCAGCCAAACAGCGCGTAGTAGGGATCAGCGCTGCCCACAGGTGACAGAAGCGTCACAATGGGGGAGCCATCCTCAAGCGTTTCGCGGTAACCCTTGAGGCGCAGCTCATCGATGCGCCCGCCTTTGAGAGAGATTGACCCCTCCAGCGTCGGGGTGTCGATCGTGATGCGCGGCGCGTCATCTTCTTCGGGTTCGGTGGCCGTGGTCGCCGTGTCCGTCGATGCCGCTGGATCAGAAGACGCCGGTGCCAGAGCCACATCACCCTGTTCATCAACAACGGCGCTCGTCTCTGACGTTTGAAGCGCATCGTCGGCCACCTCCGGCGGTGGGAAAATCAGGAACCAGACCAAAATCACCATAAAGCTGAGCGCGGTGGCCAGAATGAGGTTTTTATTCTGATCGTCCATCAAAGAGCATCTCTTTTGTTCAACGTGTTGGCTGGGTTCAACAGATCACGGGGCCAAAGGTCAAGGGGAATCAGGCCAATTGACAAGCGTCGCTTTGCTGCTTGGACCATGATGCGCTTGGGATTGGTTTACCCCTGTGCCACTTCAACACCTTTGCCACATAAGTGTTCTGCGGGTGTTTTGAACCCAGGCGGTTTGCGGCCGTGCTTGGGTCAGCCAGCGCGGCTGCGCTTTGGCTGTGGCATCTCCGTGCTGGATGATCGTTCCTCAAGCCAATTGACCAGATCATCAAGGGGCATCGGGCGTGCGATCCCAAAGCCCTGCAAATGGCCGCAGCCCAGGCGCGCCATGACGGCTTGTTCGTCTGAATTTTCGATGCCTTCGGCGACTGTATCAAGACCAAGATGTTGCGCCATGATCAAAATCGCCGAGACCATATTTTCCTGATCGGGATTGCCATCGATACCTTGGATAAAGCTGCGATCGATCTTGAGCCGGTTTAATTTGAACTGACGCAAGGAGGAGATAGAGGCGTGACCGGCCCCGAAATCATCAAGATCGATGCGGCAACCGACCTCTGACAGGCGCTGAATGTTGAGCGCGGTCACATCGTCGGGGGATTGCGCCACCACGGTTTCCAAAACCTCGATCGTGAGGTGCTGCGGATCAATCTTGCGACGGTCCAGTTCCCAAATGATCCGGTCGGGCAGGGTTGGATCAAGCAGGTCCTCCGGCGCCACGTTGAGACCAACCGAAGGGGGGTCATCGGTGACCCGTCGCCAGGTTTCAAACCCATTCAGTGCCTCGCTTAACATACGCTCCTGAAGCAAGGGCATCATGCCGCGCCGTTGCAAGATCGGCAGAAACTTGGACGGGGGTATCACGCCCTCGGCCGGGTGTTCCCATCTGGCGAGCGTTTCAAACCCTGTGACGCGCCCGGTG
>JBCCDT010000134.1:0-11433 GCA_039030635.1 Pseudomonadota bacterium | reverse complement strand
TCGTCGTCAGGATTTCGAGGTGATCGAAGGCGGCCCGGATCGCGACATCACTGATCACATCGCCGAAGATTCGGATGCCGCTGCCGCGCTCGCAGAGATGAAGCGCATTGAGCCCGCGTTTTCCGTGACGGAGTTCATTGGCGGTGCCAAAGGCGCGTATGAGTGGATCCTCATGGCGTTTGAGCGTGGCAATCTGGATGAGGTGGCGCCTTTCCTCTCGGAAGACGTCTATGAGGCGTTTGCACAAGTGGTCGATGCCCGCCAGGCGCAGGGTTTTACCGTCGACGCGGAATTTGTCGGTGTGCGTGGCACCTCGATTGATGACGCGCGGTTTGACGGGTCAACGAATACGGCTGAGATCACCCTGCGTTTCGTGGGTGAGCTAATTTCTGTTGTGAAAGACCAGTCAGGTGAGATTGTCGAAGGCAAACCCGGACAGTCCAAGAAGCAAAAAGATGCCTGGACCTTTGAGCGTGTGATGGGTGCCGATGATCCGAACTGGCGGCTTGTTGCCACAGGCGAATGATAGCGAGACTTTGGGCGACGACACTGGTTTGGGCCTGCGCGGCCACGATCTCTTTTGCCGAGGTCGTCACCCATACAGTTCTGGAATTTGACGATCTCGACGGCTGGGAATTTGACAGCCATGATCGCGCGCTAGAGGCATTTCTGGAAACCTGCCCGGATTTGCGTGACCCGGACTGGTCATCGCTTTGTGCTTTGGCGCAGCAGAAGCCAGAGGCGAAAGCGTTCTTTGAGCTGTTCTTTCGCCCTGTCTTGATCGAAGACGGCAAGCGCGCGCTGTTCACTGGGTATTTTGAACCTGAATTGAGTGGGTCCCTGACCCGGACCTCGCGCTACCGCTATCCCCTCTATCGCGAACCGCGAGCGTCCAAAGTCTCCAACCCGTGGCTCACGCGCAAGCAGATCGAGACGGGCGACTTTATGCGCGGCAAAGGCTACGAGATCGCGTTTGTCGATGACCCGGTGGAGCTTTTCTTTCTTCAAATCCAAGGATCAGGTCGCGTGCGCCTGCCCGATGGGAATGTGATCCGCGTGGGGTATGGCGGATCGAACGGGCATGAATACAAATCCATCGGGGTCGAGCTGGTCCGGCGCGGGATCTACAACGTGCATCAGGTCTCGGCTGAGGTGATCAAGAATTGGGTGCGGCGCAATCCGGTGCAGGGTCAGGCGTTGTTGCATCACAACCCGTCCTATGTGTTTTTCCGCCGTGTGGATCAGGTGCCTGCGGAAAAGGGACCTTTGGGCGCGATGAACCGATCGATCACGGCCAAACGCACGGTTGCTGTTGATCCGGCCTTTGTTCCCCTCGGCTCTCCGGTTTGGATTGAAAAGGATGGGGCCAATCCGATCAACCGTTTGATGATCGCACAGGACACAGGGTCTGCCATCAAGGGGGCGCAGCGCGCGGACATCTTTTTTGGGACGGGCGACACGGCGGGCAAGCTGGCCGGGCAATTGAAAGATCCTGGCCGGATGGTGGTGTTGTTGCCGATCCAACGGGCCTTTGCCATGGCGACGGAGCCGTTTCAGTGAGCTCCCGCAAATTGCGGCCCGATGAGCTTGAGCTATGGCAACGGGTGGCGCGGACGACGGATCGATTGACGCCGGAGAGTAAGCCGGTGGACACGATGGCCGATCTCCTTTCCCAAGACGCGCCGAAAAAGAAAGCCGCCATTGATGTTCCAAAGTTCAAGGTGGGTGAGAAAGCGAACGGGACCAAACGCAGCTTGCCTGGCATCGCCACCGCAGAGGCCAGGCCCGCCATTCACATGGACAAGAAAGCCTATGATCGGCTCAAACGCGGCAAGCTGAAACCGCAAGGGCGGATCGATTTGCACGGGATGACGATGGATCAGGCGCACCCGGCGCTGATTGCGTTCATCATGTCATCTTATGCCAAGGAGCGGCGTTTGGTCCTGGTCATCACGGGCAAGGGGCAGGGCAAAGCGCGCGAAGATGTCGGGCCAATCCCGGAACGGCCGGGGATATTGCGACGGAATGTGCCGCATTGGCTGCAAACGCCGCCTTTGGCGCAGGTCGTGATGCAGGTGTCCGAGGCCCATGGGCGGCATGGCGGCGGCGGGGCCTATTACGTGTATCTACGCCGCAACCGCTAGGGCGGGCCGGGCGCGCGTCACGCCGATCATCATCATGACCGTGGCAATGATGAAATACCCACCGACCAGGATATACTGCGTCTCAAGCCCCATGCCGACATCGATCAGAACGCCGGTCACGCCCGGCCCGATGGCGGACCCCAACACCATGACGGCTGTGGCCATGGCCTTGATCGAGCCGATATAGGCGGTGCCGTAGAACTCTGCCCAAAAGGCCGCGGGGATGGTGGTGTTGAACCCAGTGGTCAGCCCCATGAAGAAAAGCCCGGCCAAGAGGCCAATCGGCCCGGCGGCATAGGCGAAGATCACGAAACCCACGATCATGGGGATCTGGAAATAGGGAATGAGCGGCGGTGTACCGAACCGATCCAGCGCCCAACCTGAGGCGATCATCGCGCCGATGCTGACCAGCGTGAAAAACGGGTACATCGCGACCAGTTCCACATGGGTGATGCCCTTGAGATCGGCGAAATGCACCTGGTGGAAAAAGAACGCGGTGCTAAAGGCCGATGGACCCAAAAGAGCAGGGACCATGAACCAGAACAGGAAATGGCGCAGCGCCTGGTTGCGCGTCCAATGCGCGCCGCCCATGCCGAGGGATTGATCCGTGTGGGCCAAGCTTGCCGGGGTACGCTCCAACCGCAAAAGCCGCAGCAGAGGCACGATCCCGAGAAGGGAGATGATTGCGGCGATCACCCAGAGGATGCGCCAATCAATCACCACCATCAACGCCACAAACAAAAGCGGCAGCAGCGCCTCACCCACGGCGAAGCCCAGCGTCGCGGTCGCCAAAGCCCGCCCTCGCGTGGCAATGAACCAACGCGACATGGCGACAATCGCGATGTGGCTGGTCATGCCCTGACCGGCAAAGCGCAGCGCGAAGATGACAAAGAACAGCCCCCACCACACCGGGTTCAGCGCCATGGCCAAGCAAGCCAGAGCCAGCATCACCAGGATCACGGGCGCCAATCCCCGGACCCTGTAGCGATCTGTGAGACCCCCGGCCCAGACCATGATCGCAGCAGAACTGAACGTGCCAATACCGTAAATCAGGCCCCATTGCCCATGGCTCAGGGAAAACGCCTCCATGATCTCACCGGCGAAAATGGAGATGAAAAAGGTCTGACCGAAACTGCTTAGAAACGTCAAAAGCGCACCGGCGGTCAGGTACGGGGCGTTGTCGCGCAGGAAAACGGTGATGGACATGCGTCTTCGTCGCGCGAAACGGGTGGGAAGGGAAGCGAAATCACAGACCTTACGACAGGCCAGATTCCAGTTGGTTTTTTTGAGAACCTGTTATTGTGGACGTCTGTGAATGTCTTTTGGATCTGATCAATGCACGACGCGGAACCGGCCAATGCCTTTTACCTGAACGCGCATCTGCACGAGGTGTTCGGGTCCTTGGCAGACGCATCGCTTTATTCGCCGGTGCCAAGTGATTGGTGGATTGGCACCTCCGACATCGCGGGGTCCACGCGCGCTGTGTCTGAGGGCAAGTACAAGAGCGTCAATATGGCCGCAGCTGCGGTCATCTCTGCTCAGATCAATGCCCATGGCGGGGAGGAGTTTCCCTATATCTTTGGCGGTGATGGCGCGGGCTTTGCCATTCCGCCGCAATGGCGCGACCGGGCACAAAATTCCCTGGCCGCTGTGCGGGCGTGGTCTTTGCGGGAGTTTGGTCTGGAACTTCGGGTTGGGATGGTCCCGGTGACCGAGATCCGCGATGCCGGGTTTGATGTCAGTGTTGCGCGGTTTCGTGTGTCGCAAGGCGCGGATTACGCCATGTTCACGGGCGGTGGTCTAAGTTGGGCCGAAACCCGCATGAAGGCTGGGGCGCACACCATTGCCGACGCGCCGCCTGATGCCCAACCGGATTTGGCGGGTCTGTCATGCCGGTGGAACCACATGCCAAGCCGGCATGGGTCGATCCTGTCGCTGGTTATTTTGCCCTGCGATGATGCGCCTGGACCGGCCTTTTCCGATCTTGCCAGCGCCATTGCAGATGTTGTGGAACATCTGGACCGGTCTGGTCACCCCGCGGACGCAAATGGGCCCGGTGCGACTTGGCCGCCCGCGGGTGCAACGCTGGAGGCGCATGCGCAACGAGGGGACGGCCCGTTGTCAAAGGCCCGACGCAAAGCCCTGTTTGAAGCGGGCGTTGCGTGGCTCTTGATCAAAACAGGGATCAAGATTGGCGGTTTCGATGCGCGTCGGTATCAACGGGTCGTGGGCCAGAACGCCGATTTCCGTAAATTTGAGGACGGGTTGAAGATGACCCTTGATTGCGACCCGGGCACGGAAAAGACGCTGTTGGATATCTTGGAAAAGGCGGCAAATGAGGGTGTGATACGTTACGGTGTTCATCGCCAGAAAGAGGCGATGATGACATGTATTGTCCCGTCCATCATGACGGATAACCACGTTCATTTCGTTGATGGCGCTTCAGGTGGCTACACCGAGGCGGCCAAGACCCTCAAGGCCTAGATCAATCCTGCACCAGAAGTTCGATCACGGCGGTGACCAGTTTGTCCTGTGACACGGGTTTGATCAGTTGGCGATCCTGCGGTGAAATGCCAGCGGAGTGATGCGTGATTTCCACCGGGTATCCAGAGATGAACAAGACCCGAAGATCAGGCAGCATTGCGCGCGCTTTCTTGACCAGCCCTGGCCCCTGAAGAGAGCCCGGCATGACAATATCCGTGAGCAAAAGATCGGGCTCAAGACCAGAGGACATCGCGGCGAATGCACTGTCCCCGGTGTCGGCCTCAAACACTTTGATCTTTTCGTCCTTTAGCTGCCGCGCCAGCACGCTGCGCACGCTGGCATCATCCTCGACGATCAGGACTTTCTTTTCGCTGTCGAGAGTTTGGCGAACAACTTGGATTGTGTTCAACGGGCTGGTGTCGACCGGCTCCACTGGGAAATACATTTTGAAGGTTGTCCCGACAGCAGGCTCACTCGACACGCGAATGGCGCCTTTTGACTGGTGAATGAAGCCAAGCACCATGGATAGGCCAAGACCGGACCCATCGCTTAGCGCCTTGGTGGTGAAAAAGGGCTCAAAGACCTTCGACAAGAGCCTGCTGTCCATCCCATGCCCTGTGTCCGACAAGGATATCATCACGTATCGGCCCGGCTCTATGTCCTCACGACTGCGATTTATGAACTCTTCGTTGATTTGGACGTTCCGCGTTTCCATGGTGATTCGCCCACCGCCGGGCATGGCGTCACGGGCGTTGTTGAGAATGTTCAGAATGGCCGTTTCAAGAAGGGCCGTATCCACATGAGATGTCCAAAGTGCATCACCATTGATCGTTTGGATCTCAATATTTGAGGGGAAAAGCCGCTCCACCAGACGGTGCGCTGCGGCCATCGTTTCGTTCAGATCTGTCGGACGTGGCGACAATTCCGCCCGGCGGCCAAAGGTGAGCAGCTGTTCAATCAGGGAGCTGCCGCGCTTTGTCGCCTCGACCGCGTCGTCAATGAATTCCTGGCGTTCCGGGTCATCGGGATCGCGCTTTAGAAAATCCAGGTTTCCCTGCACCACCGCCAACAAGTTATTGAAATCATGCGCCACGCCTCCGACGAGCGCGCCAATCGCGTCCATCCGGTGTTTGCGCTGAAGTTCTTGAGCGTTTTCCTTGCCTTGGCTGTTGTCGAACATAATGGCCAAAGACTGTAGGAATGTCCCTTCGGAGTTGTATTGAGCGATGGCAGACATCACAACCGGGAGGACTTTGCCGTCCTTTTTGACAAAGTTGAACTCTTCATTCTGGGTTGCACCGGTGCGGTAGAACTGAGGCAAAATGACGGTCAAGGCGCGTTTGCGCGAGTCCTCGGTGAGCAGGTCAACGAGTGGACGGCCGAGCAATTCATGCACCGAGAACCCAAGCGTGCTGGCGAAAAACCGACTGGCCCGGACGACCGTTCCATCGCGATCCGTCGATAGCATCAAAAACGGTGCCGCGGAAAAAAGTGGCTCAAAAGGATCGCTCGAGTCCAGCGATTGCCAAAAGCGCAGGATGTTATCGGTCATGCCCCACCCATGCTGTTCTATTGTCCCTATTCCAGAGCTTAGATCACGTGTCTGGTCTTGGTCGCTCTATAATCATTAACACACTTTAATAGGATAAAGATATCCACTCTTTCAACCTAAGGAAAAAAAAGTGGTTGAGTCTTGCAACCGCAGGGTGTGCGTAAAATCAGCTGGTCAGAAATCGCGCCTATTCAAGACGTTAGAGAACATAGCGGCTTAGGTCCGCTGATTTTGCCAGTTCTCCGAGGTTTTCTTCCACGAAGTTTGCGTTAACCACAACTTCGTCCCCAGATCGGTCCGGCGCGGCATAGCTGAGGTCTTCGAAAACACGCTCCATGACGGTGTAAAGACGCCGCGCGCCGATGTTTTCGACCGATTGATTGACCTCGGCCGCGATGCGGGCCAAAGCCGCGATCCCGTCATCCGTAAAGGTCACGGTGACATCTTCGGTGCCCATCAGTGCCGTGTATTGCCGTGTGAGCGCATTGTCGGTTTCCGTCAGAATGCGTACGAAATCTTCTTCGGTCAGGGCGCGCAACTCCACCCGGATCGGCAAACGGCCCTGAAGCTCTGGCAAGAGATCGGACGGCTTGGCGATGTGGAATGCCCCCGAGGCGATAAAAAGCACGTGGTCGGTTTTGACCGAGCCATATTTGGTGGACACCGTTGTGCCCTCGATCAGCGGAAGAAGATCGCGCTGCACGCCTTCGCGGCTCACATCCCCACCGCGTGTTTCGGATTTGGCGCAGACCTTGTCGATCTCATCAAGGAAGACGATGCCGTTTTGTTCCACGGCATCGAGCGCGGCCTTGTTGACGGCTTCATCATCCAAAAGCTTGTCCGCTTCCTCCCCGATCAAAATTTCGTAGCTTTGCGCGACAGTCATCCGCTTGCGGGTGGTGCGCCCGCCAAATGCTTTGCCAAAGATATCACCAAGGTTCATCATCCCCATCTGGCTTCCGGGCTGACCCGGGATATCCATCATGCCGAGCGGGTTGGAATTGTCCGCGACATCAAGCTCGATCATGGTGTCGTCCAAGGAGCCATCCTTGAGCTTTTTGCGGAACATATCGCGTGTGCTGTCGCGGGCGTCTTCGCCTGTGATGGCCTCAATCACGCGATCTTCGGCGGCCTTGTGCGCCCGGGTTTTGACGTCTTCGCGCATCCATTCGCGCGTCTCCACGATGGCGGCATCGACCAAATCGCGGATGATCTGTTCTACGTCACGACCGACATAGCCCACTTCGGTGAATTTCGTGGCTTCCACCTTGATAAACGGGGCACGGGCAAGCTTGGCCAGACGGCGAGAAATCTCCGTTTTGCCCACGCCGGTGGGACCGATCATCAGGATGTTCTTGGGGTACACCTCATCGCGCAGATCATCAGACAGCTGTTTGCGCCGCCAACGGTTGCGCAGGGCCACGGCGGTGGCGCGTTTGGCATCTTTTTGCCCGATGATGAACCGGTCAAGCTCCGAGACAATCTCGCGCGGGGTCAGGTCGGTCATGTTCAGGCTCCTTTGATGGTCTGGGGAACCTAAGCATCGGGTCGGACCCGCGCAAGCGCAGATGCATTTGGATGCAACACCCGTCCCGGACTTGATCCGGGACCTCGTGATGTGGAGACTGAGGCCCCGGATCAAGTCCGGGGCGCGAATTTCCAGCGACGGCGGATTAGGTTTTTACTGCGAGCTGGGGTGAAATCACGTCGATCCCAAGCGCTTGGCCGACCGCGTAGTATGTGAGCTGCCCGGCATGCACGTTCAGCCCGTGGAGCAGGTGTTCGTCATTCTGGCAGGCCTGTCGCCAGCCTTTGTCGGCGAGCGAGAGCATGAACGGCATGGTCGCATTGCCAAGGGCGAGGGTCGATGTGCGGGCGACCGCTCCGGGCATATTCGCCACGCAGTAATGCATGATCCCGTCCACCTCATAGATCGGATCAGCGTGAGTTGTGGGCTTGGACGTTTCAAAGCATCCACCCTGGTCAATCGCCACGTCCACCAGAACCGCGCCGGGTTTCATATCCGCAAATTGCGCACGGCGGACCAGCTTGGGGGCCTCTGCCCCGGGGATCAGAACGGCCCCGATGACCATGTCCGCCTCGCCCAGATGCTCGGCGAGCAGACCTGCAGAGGAATACCCGGTGTTGAACTGAGCGCCAAACACATCATCGAGATAGCGCAAACGGGGGAGCGAACGATCCAGAACGGTTACATCTGCCCCCATACCCGCCGCGATCCGGGCAGCATGGGTGCCGACGACCCCGCCGCCGATCACCAACACCTTGGCCGGGCCAACGCCGGGGACGCCACCCATCAAAACACCGCGCCCGCCATTGGCCTTTTGCAAAGTATAGGCGCCGACCTGCGGGGCCAGACGACCGGCCACTTCGGACATGGGCGCAAGGAGCGGCAGACCGCCTTGGGCGTCCGTCACGGTTTCATATGCGATGGCGGTGCAGCCGCTTTCCAGCAGATCGCGGGTTTGATCAGGGTCGGGAGCGAGGTGGAGATAGGTGAACAGGACCTGCCCTTCGCGCAGCATCTTGCGCTCGCCCGCTTGTGGCTCTTTGACCTTCACGATCATGTCAGTGGTGGCAAAGATTTCTTCCGCCGTGTCCACGACGCCTGCGCCCGCGGCCTCATAATCGGCATCGGTGAACCCCGCTCCATTGCCTGCGCCCTTTTGGATGATCACCTCATGCCCATGGGCCACCGCCTCAAGCGCGGCGTTGGGCGTCATGCCGACGCGAAATTCCTGCGGTTTGATCTCTGTGGGGCATCCGATTTTCATGGTTGGTCTCCTTACCCTTTGTTCGGGTATCGCCCAATTCTTGTGCAATTGGATTGAAAAATCGTCGGTAATCGTGAGAGTATTGCGTAGGTTCTTCGAACAAATGCGAATTTGCCAAAAGGTTCTGCGCCCATGACCCTCGATATCACAGACAGTCGCCTTCTCTCCGTCCTGCAACGACGCGGGCGGATTTCCAACGCGGACTTGGCCGAGGCGGTGAACCTGTCGGCCAGCGCGTGCCATCGCCGCGTGGGCCGGTTGGAGAAGGACGGGTATATCCGCGATTACGTCGCGCTGCTCGATGCCCGCAAGATGGGCGTTGGCGCGACGATATTTGTGGAGATCACACTGAGCACCCAGGCCGATGAGGTGCTGGAGGCGTTTGAGAAGGCGGTGCGTGTGATCCCCAATGTGCTGGAATGCCACCTGACAGCGGGGGCGGCGGACTACATCCTGAAGGTGGTGGCCGAAAGCACCGAGGATTTCGCGCAGATCCACCGCAGGCATCTGGCGCGTCTACCTGGGGTCGCGAAAATGCAGTCGAGCTTTGCGTTGCGGACGGTGTCGAGTACGACGGCGCTGCCTGTGTGAGAGGGTGGGATCTGAGTATTATTGGCAAGATGAAGCTTGGGTCAGAGTGTATGCTCTAAAGTTCGCCGTGGTCAGAAAAGTCTCAGTCAAGCAAGTGTTTGTAGTGCTGTATTTCATAACACTTCTTGTCAAGTTACTTCGTCTATTCGTTGGAGGAGCACGGGATGTCATTTAGTCAATCGGCAGTACCACTTCTCAATTTTGTTGTTCGAGCAGGTCCAAGCCAAGCTTGATAAATCTTCTACTTATTGTAGAGTTAAAGTGCGCGAACACTTCTTTTTAGGGAAAAGTTAATCATGAAAGTAGATCTTCGCGTCGTCGGCATCTTTTACAATACGTCAGTTGAAGTACCGGAAGGTAGTACGGTCAAAGACGTTTTGGTTGCAGCAGAAAACCAAGTCACTTCTGGTGACACATTCAGCTATGTTCCAGTTCTTAAAGATGGAGTTGAATCGCCAGAAAGTTTTCGTGCGTTCTATCAATCGGGGTTTTCTCGTGGCGAAGGTGTCAAAAAACGAAACTATGCCGCAGGAACGTATGAGTTAAGTGAAAACCTGAAAGGCACAAGAGAATCATACACCGTTTGGCAGTACTACATTTTCAAACCGAAAAATGAACTCATTAATGTGAGCCAGAGATTCATTCCTTATGATGACAAGACAGAAGCGATCGTTTTTGACGCAGGACGGGTCGTTTGGCGCCTTGTGACAGTTCTTAAGAATTCAGAAGAGGGTCTAGACGCACCTGTTAGGGGTGCGACTACACCGCTAGCTTGATTCCACTTATTTTCCACATCGCAGAAGCGCAGAACTGAATAAAGCCTTGTAACGTCAAAAAAGAAAAAGCCCCAGCGCGACGCTGGGGCGAATTCACACTCTTAGAGAGCGACTTAGTCGTCCGCTTTCTCCTCTTTCTTCGCGGGCTCGCCTGTTTCCTGATCGACCACTTTCATCGACAGGCGGACTTTGCCGCGGTCGTCGAAGCCGAGGAGTTTGACCCACACTTCCTGACCTTCTTTCAGAACGTCGGAGGGGTGGTTCAGGCGGCGGTTTTCGATTTGGCTCACATGCACCAGACCGTCGCGCTTGCCGAAAAAGTTCACGAAGGCGCCGAAATCGACGATCTTCACGACCTTGCCGAGGTAGATCTTGCCCTCTTCCGGCTCTGCCACGATCGAATGGATCATGTCATAGGCTTTCTGAATGGCTTCCCCGTTCGGAGAGGCGATCTTGATGATGCCGTCGTCATTGATGTCGACCTTGGCGCCGGAGACCTCCACGATTTCGCGGATGACCTTACCGCCCGAGCCGATCACTTCGCGGATCTTGTCGGTGGGCACCTGCATCGTTTCAATGCGCGGGGCGTGGATGGAGAACTCAGAGGCTTCCGTCAGGGATTTCGACATCTCACCCAGAATGTGCATCCGGCCTTCTTTGGCCTGTGCCAGGGCGGATTTCATGATCTCGGGCGTGATGCCGGCGACCTTGATATCCATCTGCAGCGAGGTGATGCCGTTTTCAGTGCCGGCCACTTTGAAATCCATGTCGCCCAAGTGATCTTCGTCACCCAGAATGTCCGTCAGGATCCCGTAAGAGCCGTCATCTTCCAGCACGAGGCCCATGGCGACACCGGCAACCGGCGCTTTCAAAGGCACGCCCGCGTCCATCATCGAGAGCGACCCGCCACAGACCGAGGCCATGGAAGACGACCCGTTCGATTCCGTGATCTCAGAGACCACGCGAACGGTGTAAGGGAAATCCGTCGCCGCTGGCAAAACCGCCTGCAACGCGCGCCATGCCAGTTTGCCGTGACCAATCTCACGACGACCGGGAGGGCCCACGCGACCCGCTTCACCGACCGAGTAGGGCGG
>JBCCDT010000133.1:0-11455 GCA_039030635.1 Pseudomonadota bacterium | reverse complement strand
GCCGGTGACACCGTTTTTGACGTAGACGGAATCTGTGACGACCGTGATCGTACTCGCAGTCTTGAGCGCCTCGAGCGCGTTGATCGCCGCCAAGAGCTCCATCCGGTTGTTGGTGGTGTCGGCCTCTCCGCCAGACAATTCCCGCTCGCGCAGCACCACCTCGCCATCCCGCGCGATCAGCAGCGCGCCCCAGCCGCCAGGCCCGGGATTGCCGGAGCAAGCCCCATCGGTATAGGCAAAAAGCTCAGCCACGGCAAAGCAACGTGATCCACGGGTCCATCGTGCCAGCAAGACCCTCTTCCACGCCGGTGCGGGAAAAGAACGGTTCAAACCCTGCCGCGCGCAGCAGGCCGTCCAGCTCATCAGCAGTGTAGTAGGTGTAGTAGCGCCCGATCCCGTCACGTTCCGCCCCATCCCCGGTTTTCATGCCGATATGAAAAACACCGCCCGGTTTGAGCGCCTGTCGCAGGGCCTGCAAATGCCTGGGCATATCGTGGCGCTCTGCGTGCAAGAGGCTGAAATTGGCCCAGATACCGTCGTAGATATCTGTGCCCTCGATCTCATCGAAACTGGCCAACCATGCGGTGACACCAGGCTGCCTGGAGGCCAGGGCCACCATCTCAGCAGAGGCATCTGTCGCGTCAACCGTGAGCCCGGCGTGAGCAAAGCGCGCGGCCGAATTGCCTGGGCCGCAGCCCAGATCAAGCACGCGGCCGTTCGGTGAAATTGCGTCCAAAAACGCCGTCAATTGCGGGGTGTCTGTCGTGCTTGTGACAAGCTTGGCATAGTCGCCTGCCTTGGCGTCATAGACGCTGAGGGTTTCGCGATCCGCGCTCATGCGAAAAACACGATCACAGCAAGGGAGCCCACGACGATCGCCGTCAGAAGCATGCGCAGCTGCATCCACCAATCAGGTGCCGCACCCATGCGCCAAAAATACCAATCCAACACCAACACGCCCAGAAACCCGATCATCAGCGTGACGGCAGAGCTGACAGCGCCACTGCCGGTGGTGAAAAACACCCAGAGTGCAGGGATCACGGACAGGAAGAAACCCGTGGCCGCTTGTCCCTCTTCCAGCCGCGCCGCAAAGCCCCAGAGCACGCCGGACATGAAGGACAGAATGATCGCACCGTAGAAAAGGGATACGAAAGGGCCGACAAAACGCGGGCCCAAAACCTCAATTCCCAAGTTTTGCAGTCCCGGTGAGATCGCGCTGAGTGCGCCCCAGATGAAGGGAATGAGCCCCGCCAACCCAAGGATCAGCGGCATGCGCGGTATGGAGCTGTTCATGAGGCTTTCTCAAACGCCAATCGCGTGGCGAGCGCGCCGAAGGCTGCAGCGAAGGTGCGGCTGAGCCAACGCATCGCACGCTCGGACGCCAAAAGCCGGTCCCGGGCCGTGGCGGCGAAAAGGCCGTAAAGCACGAACACCGCAAAGGTCATGATCATGAACACCGCGCCCAAGCCCAGCATCTCTGCGGTGGCTGTCTCGGGATTGCCTGACAAGAAGGGCGGCAGCAAGGCCAAAAAGAAGATCGACAGTTTCGGGTTGAGGATATTGATCAGCATACCGCGACGCATGATCACGAAGGGTCGTTCCCGATCGCGATTGGGCTGCACAGACAGCGCGCCATCAGCGCTGAGCGATTGCCAGGCCAGATAAAGCAGATAAGCCACGCCGGCGAATTTCACGATTTGAAACAGCAGTGCCGAGGCATGCAGGATCGCCGCCAAGCCGAATGTGGCGGCCAGAAGGTGCGGCACGATCCCGGCCGTGCAGCCCAAGGCGGCATAGATGGCGGATCGGTGCCCTTGTCCCAAGGCGATGGCGAGGGTGTAGATCACCCCTGTGCCGGGGGCGATGACCACGACCAAGGCGGTGATGAGAAACTGGAGGCTCATGGTATTCCCGGAAGGCGACATGCACTGCGATGCGTCTGCACCGTGGTTCAACTGTAGCGTCTTCGGACCGGGCGTCTAGGGGGGTGGTTGTGCATCAGGCCGCTGCATATGCGCGGCCTGATCTAGGGTTCTTCAAGATGACGCGCCTTATTGCGCCATCACCTCATCACGACCAACAGGTTGGCCTTCACGCGGGGGGCGGCCAATCACGTCTTTGAGGTCTTCGAGCTCGATGAAATTGTCGGCTTGGCGGCGCAGCTCATCCGAAATCATCGGGGGTTGGCTGCGGATCGTCGAGACCACGGAGACGCGCACGCCCTGTCGCTGCAGGCTCTCGACCAGTGGGCGGAAATCTCCGTCACCAGAGAATAGCACGATGTGATCGATACGCGGGGCCAACTCCATGGCGTCCACGGCCAATTCAATGTCCATATTCCCCTTCACCTTCCGGCGTCCCTGACTGTCGGTGTATTCCTTGGCGGCCTTGGTCACCATGGTGAACCCGTTATAATTCAGCCAGTCCACGAGAGGACGGATCGGGGAATATTCTTCATTCTCCAACAGGGCCGTGTAATAAAAAGCCCTGAGCAATTTTCCGCGGCGCATGAACTCCGACCGGAGCAATTTGTAATCGATATCAAAGCCCAGCGACTTGGCTGCGGCGTATAGATTCGATCCGTCGATGAACAGCGCCAGCCGTTCGTCCTTGTAAAACATACCGTTGTCCTTTCAAAAGGGTCAGGCCGCAGGGCGGTAAAAAACAAAGTGCCGTGCAACCATTAATGGCGGCGGTGTGTATGCACTCGTATTCTAGGTGGCAAGTGATATCGCTGCGTCAACTTGGAGACACAGAAAGTTTACGGAAATGGCGGAAAACCGGAAAAAACGAGAGGTTTTGATCGCGCTCGGCGCAAACTTGCCGTCACCCTCGGGCGTGCCTGAGCGTACTCTTGCTGATGCGTTGTCGCGCTTGCCAGCGTTCGGGGTGTCCCAGGTGGAGCCCAGCCGGTTTTTCCGCACCCCTTGTTTTCCCCCAGGTGCAGGGCCGGATTATGTGAACGCGGCGGCGCGCATCGAGACGGAGTGCGACGCGCCTGACGTGTTGGCCATGCTGCACCAAATTGAGTCTGAGTTTGGCCGCGAACGGGTGCAGCGTTGGGGGCAACGCACGCTGGATCTGGATCTCATTGCGATGGACGATGTGGTGCTGCCCGACCGGCAGACATATGGCGCGTGGCACGACTTGTCATTGGAAGACCAAGGTCGGCGCGCGCCAGAACACCTGATCTTGCCGCATCCGCGTGTTCAGGATCGCGCGTTCGTTTTGGTCCCCTTGGCCGATGTCGCCCCGCATTGGCGGCATCCTGTCTTGTTGCAGACCGTTCTTGAAATGCGCGACGCGCTTGACCCTGCGGTCTTGCAAGAGGTGGTTCCAATCGAACTTTGAGCGCAGGGTTTTGACCGCCCAATAAGCGCTTGTCATTTTCGCCGCACCCCCCTAAATACAGGGCTTCTAGCCCGGCAGTATTGAAATCGGAGTGCCCATGGCCCGCGTAACCACCGAAGATTGTGTTGATAAGGTCCCAAACCGTTTTGACCTCGTGATGCTTGCCGCCCACCGGGCGCGCGAGATTTCATCGGGCTCTGCGATCACCGTGGACCGTGACAATGACAAGAACCCGGTCGTGGCCTTGCGTGAGATCGCCGATGAAACGCAATCGGCTGATGAGCTGCGCGAACGTCTGATCGAATCCAACCAGACCCAGATCGAGGTGGATGAGCCAGAAGATGATTCCATGGCCCTTTTGATGGGCGGTGAGCCTGACAAACCTGCCGATGATGACATGCCCGAAGAAGATCTTCTGCGGGCGCTGATGGAGGCGCAGGGCGAGGGCTGATTTACGCGCCCTGATGCCCGCTTGGGGGTGCGGACATGACCATCGCAGCCCAAGACTTTGCAGCCACCGACCTGCTTGAGCTTGTTCGGCACTACAATCCCAAGACCGATGAGGCCAAAATCTCTGCCGCGTTCGCGTTCGGGGCAGAGATGCATGACGGCCAGTTTCGCCATTCCGGCGAGCCGTATTTTACCCACCCCGTGGCCGTCGCGGCGATCCTGGCCGAACAGCGGCTGGATGATGCCACGCTGATCACCGCGCTGTTGCATGACACGATTGAAGACACACGCGCCTCTTACTCAGTTGTCGAAGACAAGTTCGGGCGCGAGATTGCCGATCTTGTGGATGGGGTGACGAAACTCACCAACCTGCAACTGTCCAGCACCGAGACCCAGCAGGCGGAGAACTTCCGCAAGCTCTTCATGGCCATTTCCAAGGACATGCGCGTGATCTTGGTGAAGCTTGCCGACCGGCTGCACAACATGCGCACGATCAAACACATGCGCCCTGAAAAGCAGCTCAAGAAAGCGCGTGAGACGATGGATATCTTCGCGCCGCTCGCGGGTCGCATGGGGATGCAATGGATGCGCGAAGAGCTGGAGGATCTGGCCTTTCGCGTGATCAACCCCGATGCGCGCAACTCGATCATTCGCCGATTTATCACGCTGCAACGCGAAACCGGCGACGTGATCGAACGCATCACGGCCGATATGCGTCATGAACTGGACAAAGCCGGTATTGACGCTGAGGTCTTTGGCCGGGCCAAGAAACCCCACTCCATCTGGCGCAAGATGGAGGCCAAGGAAATTGGCTTTTCACGCCTGTCCGACATTTACGGGTTCCGCATCATCACCGAAACCGAAGAGGATTGTTATCGCGTGCTGGGCGCCATTCATCAACGCTGGCGTGCGGTACCCGGACGGTTCAAGGATTACATCAGTCAGCCCAAATCCAACGGGTACCGGTCGATCCACACCACCGTGTCAGGCCGCGATGGCAAACGCGTTGAGGTGCAGATCAGGACGCGCCAGATGCATGACGTAGCCGAGACGGGTGTGGCCGCCCATTGGTCCTATCGCGACGGGGTGCGCTCAGAAAACCCGTTTGCGGTCGATCCGACAACCTGGATTTCCGGCCTGAACGAACAGTTTGAGGCCAATGAGGACCACGCCGAATTCCTCGAGGCAGTGAAGCTGGAAATGTACCAGGACAAGGTCTTTTGCTTCACACCCAAAGGCGATGTTGTGAAGCTGCCCAAAGGCGCGACGCCGATTGATTTTGCCTATGCGATCCACACCCGGATTGGTCATGCCTGCGTGGGGGCGAAGGTGGACGGGATGCGCGTGCCGCTTTGGACGCGGATCAAAAACGGTCAATCGGTGGACGTGATCACCGCCGATGGGCAAACACCGCAAGCGACATGGCTCGACATTGCCACTACGGGTCGGGCCCGTGCGGCGATTCGCAAAGCGTTGCGAGAACTGGACCGGGATCGATACATCAAGCTCGGCCGCGAGTTGGCGCGCTCTGCCTTTGACAATGTGCGCAAGCGGGCCACGGATAAGGCTTTGGCCACCGCGGCCAAGACACTGCGCCTTGAGGACAGCAATGAATTGCTGGCGCGGCTGGGCAGTGCGGAACTGACCGCACAAGAGGTGCTCAACGCGGTCTATCCCAATGTGGCAACCAAACAGGGCAATCTGGTGGGCCGTGATCGCGCGGTTATCGGCCTCGGTCGCAACCAGAACTTTGATCGTGCGCGCTGCTGTCAGCCAATCCCGGGGGAGCGTATTGTCGGCATCGCCTATCGCGGGCGCGGCGTCGTGGTGCACGCCATCGATTGCGAAGCGCTGTCGCAATATGATGATCAACCTGACCGCTGGATGGATCTGCACTGGCATGCAGGTGAGCACCCCCCCGAATATGATGTCACCATCGACATCACCATCGGCAATGATGCGGGTGTCCTGGGGCGGATTTGCACATTGATCGGAGAGCAGAAGGCCAATATCTCCAACTTAACGTTTCTGGACCGAAAGCCGGATTTCTTCCGCCTGCTCATCGATATTGATCTGCGCGATGCCTCGCATCTGCACAGGATTATTTCAGCGCTTGACGCCGAGAGTGATGTCGCGGCAGTTGCACGGCACAGGGACCCGAGCAAGGCGGGCAGTGGTTCAAACGGTATGTGAGTTGGGAGACAGCCAGTCTTGGTGTTCAAGCGTCGCGAAAAACTATCAAACCTGCGCAAGGTGCTGGAGTTTCTCTGGCCCAAGAGCGGGTATGCGCGCGCGTTCAACTACGTCAAACTGAGGGTCCACCGCATTCCCGATCAGCCGCACCGCATTGCGCGCGGCATCTTTGCGGGTGTTTTCGTGACCTTTTCACCGTTTTTCGGCCTGCATTTCTTTCTCGCCGCCGGTTTGGCCAAGGTCATGCGCGGCAATATCATCGCCTCGCTCTTTGCCACCTTCGTGGGCAACCCGCTGACCTTCTTTTTCATCGCCACAGCGTCGCTTCAGACGGGCAACTTGCTCTTGGGCCGGATCGGCAATTTCGGCGATGAGATGGATCGCGGCATCGGCGGTAAGTTTGTCGATGCCTGGCAGGACCTCAAGGACAACACGATCGCGCTCTTTACCGATCGCGATGCCGATTGGGCCAACCTCTATATCTTTTATGATGAGGTGTTTTTCCCCTACATGGTCGGCGGGCTTGTGACCGGCGCGATCGCGGGCGTGGTTTTTTACTATCTCAGCTTGCCGGTCATCCAAGCCTATCAGAACCGCCGCAAGGGCCGCCTGAAAGAGAAGCTGCTCGCGTTGAAAGAAAAAGCCGCGGCAAAGGCTGACGGGAAGACCCCGCAGGACTAGATTTGCCACAACGGCAAAAAAGGAGAGTGTGATGGCGTCTGAAAATGACCTGAGACTTGGTGTGAACATCGATCATGTCGCCACAGTGCGCAATGCGCGCGGCGGTGCCTATCCTGATCCAACGCGCGCGGCCAAGCTGGCCGAGGAGGCGGGGGCCGATGGAATCACGGCACATCTGCGCGAAGATCGTCGCCACATTTCGGATGAAGATATTGAGCGCCTGATGGAACACCTCACGCTGCCTCTGAATTTTGAGATGGCGGCAACAGAGGAAATGCAAAAGATCGCGCTGCGCCACAAACCCCATGCTGTGTGCATCGTGCCTGAAAAGCGCGAAGAGCGGACGACAGAAGGCGGGCTGGAAGTCGCACGTGAGGAAAACCGCCTGGCCCATTTCATCGCGCCCTTGCAGGATGCAGGCTGCCGCGTGTCCATCTTCATCGCCGCCGACCCCCGCCAAATCGATGCGGCCAATCGCATCGGCGCTGAGGTGATCGAACTGCACACCGGGGCCTATTGCGATGCGCATGCCGAGGGTGATTTTGCGACCCGAGACCGTGAGTTGCAGTCTTTACGTGAGATGGCGGCCTATGGTGCGTCCCTGGGTCTTGAGGTGCATGCGGGTCACGGATTGACCTTCGATACGGTTGCACCCATCGCCGCGTTCCCCGAAGTGAAAGAGCTTAATATCGGTCATTTCCTGATCGGCGAGTCGATCTTTCTGGGCCTGGGTGAGGCCATTCATGAGATGCGCCGCCTGATGGATGACGCCCGCGGCGCACCGATGCGGACGGCCGGATGAGAACGCGCATCGGCAGTCTTGTTGCAACGGCGTTGCTCAGCGGGACAGCGGTGGCGCAAGAGGTGGGGGAGTGTGACTGGCGCAATACGGCCTCCTCCATCTTGGAGCCTTGGGAAGATTTTACACGCACATTCGCCAATGGCGCTGTGCGCATCGCAGTGATTGATATGGTGGAGCCTGGCGTCGCCCCGCTCCACCTCCTTGTCCTGTCGCCGCCTTATGATGAGCTGAACATCCGTCAATGCCGCATTGTCACCCTGGAAGGTACACGCGGCTTTGCAGATCTGGATTTTGCGGCGCTGGACGCGGCCTATGACCCGGCGGTTGGTCTGATTTTTACCCTGCCTGTGCGGTATTTTGATATTGACCTCGCTGACATTCGCGAAACCACGCTACGCTTTACGCTCAACCAGGCGACAGGCCAGATGGGCGCGCAGTTTGTCCAGTGAGATGATGCAGGCGCCGCCCCGCGAAGACGGTCTCTCTGCGCGCGCGATTTTACTGAGCCTGATCGCGCTGGTTCTTGGCGCTTGGGCCATCTGGACGCTGGAAAGCGCGCGCCAGGGGCTGACGTTTACAGAACTGCGCGACGGCCCCACACCGGTCACCCGGATCAGCGACGGATCGGATGGCCCGCCCGCGGTCATCGCGCATGGGTTCGCCGGCTCTCGGCAGATGATGTTGAGCTACGCCAGTGCGTTGGCCCAAGGCGGCTACACCGTCTACAGCTTTGATTTCGAAGGTCATGGGCGTCACCCCGATCCGATGCGCGGGGATGTGACCGCGATCGAAGGCACGACGCAACGGCTTGTGGATCAGACGATCAGCGTGGTCGATCTGGCCTCGGATGGAGCGGTGCCCGTGGCCTTGCTGGGCCATTCGATGGCCACGGATGTGCTTGTGCGCGTGGCCCGGCAAGAGGCAGCGGTGGGACCGATCATCTTGTTGTCCGCATTTTCCGAAGCGATCGATCAGACCAGGCCTGACGACATGCTGCTCATTACCGGCGCGTGGGAAGGCGGTCTCGCCGAATTTGCCGAACGCGCGCTGCAAATGGCTGATCCGGAAGCTGCGCTGGGGGACACCGTTGAAACGGATGATCTGCGCCGCAAGGCCATCCTTGCCCCCAATGTGGAGCATGTCTCCATCCTCCATTCTCGCATCGGGTTGGAAGAGGCCGAAAATTGGCTGAACACGTTCTATGACCGGAACCGCGAAGACCATGTCGCCATTCAAACCGGCTGGCCGCTCATCGCTTTGCTCTTCGCGCTCACGGTGCTCTTTCGCCCGGTCATGCAGATGTATCCGCCTGCCGAGGTCGCGGTGCCATGGCTCAACAAATACGCCTTTGCCATTGTGGTGCTGGTACCTGCGATCCTGACACCGCTCATCGCTTATCCGTTTGAATTGCAATTTCTGCCGGTGCTTGTGGCGGACTATCTTGCGCTGCATCTGGCCATTTATGGGTTGATCCAGGTGGGTTTGCTTTTGTGGCTCAAAGGTGCGCTGCCGCGACCGGATCTTACGGCGGCGGCGATCCTGGCGGCTTGGGCAATCTTGGTCTTCGGGACCGCGCTCGACCGTTATGGCGCGAATTTCTGGCCGGCTCCGGGGCGGCTCAGTTTGATTGCCGCACTCTGCGCAGGCGCCATTCCTTTTATGATTGCCGACAGCTACCTCGCCCATGGCGCGCCTTTTTGGCAGCGTGTTTTGGGCCGCGTCGCGTTCTTCGCCTCGCTGGCCGCGGCTGTTGCACTGGATTTTGAAGGGTTGTTTTTCCTCCTGATGATCGCGCCGGTGCTGGTCCTGTTTTATTTCACATTCGGCATCATGGGGCGCATCACGGCCAAGATCGCGGGCCCCTCCGCGGCGGGTCTGGGCCTTGGGGTGGCACTCGCCTGGGCCTTGGGCGTCAGCTTCCCCCTCTTTGCGGCGGGGGGGTGAGATGATCCTCGGCGTCGGCACCGATCTGGCCAATATTGAGCGTATCCAAGCCACGTTGGAGCGGTTTGGCGACCGGTTTCGCAACCGCGTTTTCACCGAGATCGAACAGCGCAAAGCCGAACGTCGGGCGGATGTGGAGGGCACATATGCCAAACGCTGGGCTGCGAAAGAAGCCTGTTCGAAGGCGTTGGGTACGGGCCTGCGCATGGGGATCTCGTGGAAGGATATGGCGGTCAAGAACCTTGAGACGGGGCAACCGGTGATGGAGGTCACAGGCTGGGCCGCCGAACGCCTAAGCGAAATGACGCCGCCGGGCCATGAGGCCATCATTCACGTGTCTTTGACCGATGATCACCCCTGGGCGCAGGCCTTTGTGGTCATCGAGGCGCGCCCCAAAGCTTGACACCTTTGGCCCATCCCCTCATGAGAGGCGAGGCAAAATTGAGCGGAGCAGACCATGTCCACTGAGGAAAAATCGTCGTCGGGCATTTGGGAGACGGTGAAGACGGTTTTCTGGGCGCTGTTTATCGCGCTCATCTTTCGCACCGTGTTTTTTCAACCCTTTTGGATCCCCTCTGGCTCGATGAAAGACACGCTGCTGATCGGGGATTTCCTCTTTGTGAACAAGATGGCCTATGGCTATTCCTACGCCTCTTGCCCCAATATCGCGCCCCTGGGCATTGATGCGCAGAAAATCTGCGGGTTTCTGGATCGCGATAATACGCGCCTTCTGGGTGGCGCGCCGGAACGGGGCGATATCATCGTGTTTCGCCACCCCACCAACGGCACAGATTTCATCAAACGCCTGATCGGCCTGCCGGGCGACAAGGTGCAGGTGACAGATGGGCTTTTGTCGATCAACGGCACGCCCGTCGCGGTGGAAGAGGCGGGCACATTTGTGGAAATCAAGGATCCCCAAGGGCCGCTGCGCAACCTGCCACGGTGCGAAAACGGACCGGTGGGCCTGGGTGCGGTGTGCGAAAAATCCCGCCAGATTGAAACGCTGCCGGGCGGTGCGTCGCATAATATTCTCAATATCGGGCGGATGCCGTCGGACAACACGCGCGTCTACAACGTGCCCGAAGGCCACTACTTCTTCATGGGTGACAACCGAGACAATTCCACCGACAGCCGCGTGCCCGCTCAGGCCCGTGGCGTGGGGTTCGTGCCGTATGAAAACCTGATCGGGCGGGCGGATCGGGTGATTTTCTCCTCTGCCGGGCGATCTATGCTGTTTTTCTGGACGTGGCGGGGAGACCGCTTCTTTGAGAAGCTCGAATGAAGCTATCCGCGGAGCTCAAGGCGTTTGAAGAGCGGTTGGGCTATGCCTTTTCCAAGCCTGAGCGGCTGGTGCGCGCGGTGACGCATGCGTCCATGTCCTCGCCCAATCGCGATGACAATCAACGGTTGGAATTTCTGGGCGACCGTGTGCTGGGCTTGGTGATGGCCGAAGCGCTTTTGGATCAGGATACTCAGGCACAAGAGGGCCAGCTTGCCCCGCGCTTCAACGCGCTTGTGCGTAAAGAAACCTGCGCGGATGTGGCACGACAGATTGATCTGGGCAAAGTGCTGAAACTGGGCCGGTCCGAGATGCTCTCAGGCGGACGGCGCAAACAGGCCTTGCTGGGCGATGCGATGGAGGCGGTGATCGCCGCTGTCTACCGCGATGGCGGGTTTGAGGCGGCGCGCGATCTGGTCATACGGCTTTGGGGTGACAGGGTCCGTCAGGTCGAAGATGACGCCCGCGATGCCAAAACCGCGCTGCAGGAATGGGCGCAGGCGCGCGGGCTCTCGCCGCCAAAATACGTCGAAGTGGCCCGCGATGGCCCGGATCATGCGCCGCAATTCACCATTGAGGCGCGGCTGGAAAGCGGTGAGGGATGCCAGGCCAAGGCCGGGTCCAAACGCCAGGCCGAACAAGCCGCCGCAGGGGCGCTTTTGGAAAGGGTGCAGGATGAGTGAGGCCACAAACATGACCACGCGCGCAGGGTTTGTCGCCTTGATTGGAGAGCCCAACGCAGGCAAATCCACGCT
>JBCCDT010000132.1:0-11552 GCA_039030635.1 Pseudomonadota bacterium | reverse complement strand
GCCATACGCAAATGGTTTCGCCCCGCGTTTTTCAGCGGATTTTTGAACGCCGCGAGGCGCTCAAAGCATCGCCATCCCGCCGTTGACATGCAGCGTCGTGCCCGTCACGTAACCCGCCTCTTCGCTGGCAAGGTAAAGCACCGCGCCTGCGATTTCCTCAGGTGTGCCCATACGCGCCAGCGGGATCTGTGCCGCAATCTTGTCCTTTTGTTCATCCGTCAGCTTATCGGTCATCGCGGTGCCAATCATCCCCGGTGCCACCGCGTTGGCGGTGATCCCACGACTGGCCACCTCATAGGCAATGGATTTCGTCAGCCCAAGCATACCGGCCTTGGACGCCGCATAATTGACCTGCCCGGGGTTGCCCATGGACCCAACCACTGAGCCAATATTGATGATACGGCCCCAGCGCGCCTTCATCATCGGACGCATCACGCCCCGGCACAGCCGCATCGTGGCGGTCAGGTTCACATCAAGGACGGTCTGCCACTCTTCATCCGACATGCGCATGAACAGTTGATCGCGCGTGACACCTGCATTGTTCACGAGGATATCGAGCCCGCCCATCGCATCAATGGCCGCTTTGGGCAGCGCATCCACAGCGTCCGGGTCGCCAAGGTTACACGGCAGAAGATGGGCCCGCTCACCAAGCTCGGACTTCAACGCCTCTAGCGGATCGACCCGCGTACCGCTCAGACCCACGGTCGCGCCCGCGCCATGCAGGGCTTTGGCAATCGCACCACCGATGCCGCCTGAGGCCCCGGTCACCAGCGCGGTTTTTCCTGTCAAATCAAACATCGCTCAATCCTCTCTATTCTTCCAAGGCCGCGGCGGCATCCACCACGTCCTGGGGGCTGGAAATGGCGCGGGTCGCAACCGAACGGTCAATCCGCCGGACCATACCGGACAATGCCTTGCCTGCGCCAATTTCCCAAATCTCGGTCACGCCTTTGCGCGCCATGTGTTCAACGGACTCGCGCCAGCGCACCGACCCCGTGATCTGTTGCACAAGCAGCGTTTGAATGCGTGATGGGTCATCCACATCCTCAGCCATCACATTGGACACCACAGGCACCACAGGCGTGGCCAGCTTCACCTCTGACAATGCCTGTTTCATCACATCCGCCGCAGGGGCCATCAGTTCACAATGAAACGGCGCGCTCACGGGCAAAAGCATCGCGCGCTTGGCGCCCTTGTCCTTGGCCAACTGCACCGCACGCTCCACAGCTTCCTTGTGCCCCGAGACAACAACCTGCCCGGGATCATTGTCATTGGCCGCCTGACACACCTGACCTTGCGCTGCGGCATCGGCGACACCTTGGGCTGCCGCAAAGTCCAGACCCAAAAGCGCGGCCATCGCCCCCACACCCACCGGCACGGCCTTTTGCATCGCCAGCCCACGCTGGCGCAAAAGCCGCGCGGTATCCGCCACGCTAAACGTTCCCGCCGCCGCAAGCGCCGAATACTCGCCCAGCGAATGCCCCGCCACCATCGCCGCCGTCTCTACCGTGACACCTTCGGCCTCCAACGCGCGCATCACGGCCATCGACATGGCCATCAGCGCGGGTTGCGCATTTTGGGTCAGGGTCAGCTCTTCCTGATCACCCTCCCAGATCAGCGCGCTCAACCGTTCACCCAGCGCCTCGTCGACCTCTTCAAACACGGCGCGTGCGGCCGGATAGGCCTCTGCCAGATCCTTGCCCATGCCTATGGTTTGCGCCCCTTGCCCGGGAAAAACGAATGCGCGTGTCATCAGAGCTTTGTCCTTCATCCATCAATCCTCGGCCAGATACCGCCTGAGACGCGGCGGCGCAACGTCTCACGCACTCACGCACGCAATCTGTGCAGGCGCAGGCGTTGTTCTTGGCCACGTCACAGCTATCTTCGACACAACCCGGAAAAGGACCCGAACATGGCACGCGGCAACACGCTCACTTCCTACGGCGCAGTCACCAAAAGCTTTCACTGGCTGACGGCTCTGCTGATCCTTTCGATGATCCCGCTTGGCTTTTTCGCCAATCAATTGGCCTATCAAATCAAAGATCCGTCCATCCCCACAACGGGTGAGGATATCGCCCGTGTGGCGTGGCTCTTTTCGCTGCACAAGACCGTGGGCGTCGCGCTTTTTTTCACGGCGCTCGCCCGCATCACCTGGGCCATTTCACAGCCCAAACCCAAGCTTCTCAACGGCGACAAACCTCTTGAGGCCTTCGCTGCCTCAACCGTGCATTGGGTGCTGTATTCCGCGCTTGTGATCGTGCCGCTTTCGGGTTGGATACATCATGCCTCCACCACCGGGTTTGCCCCGATCTGGTGGCCGTTTGGCCAGTCGCTGCCATTTGTGCCCAAGGATGGATTTTTAGCGGAACAAACGGCCATCGTTCACTGGCTCTCTTGTATCGTTCTTGTCGGCGCGTTGGTCCTGCATATTGGTGGTGCGATCAAACACCACGTGATTGACCAAGACGCCACCTTGCGCCGCATGCTACCGGGGCGTGCTATTTCCGCTGAGCCCACTGAAAATCAGCCAGGGGAAACCTTACCCGTCTTCGCCGCTGTCGCTGCTTGGGCGGCCGTCATTTTCATCGGCGGGTCCCTGACCCTGGCGGACCAAAGCGTCGAAACGGTGGCAGAAGACACCGCAACGCTTGAAAATGTCGACAGCGATTGGATGGTCACGGAAGGCACGCTTGACCTGTCCGTCATGCAATTCGGATCCAAGGTAGACGGCGGGTTCAGCGATTGGACCGCGGCCATCGACTACAGCGAAACCCCCGATGAAGACGGCAAGCACGGAACAGTCACAGTCACCATCAACATCGCCTCGCTCACGATGGGATCTGTCACGGATCAGGCCAAAGACACCGACTATTTCGACCTGGCCAACCACCCCACCGCGACGTTTGAGGCTGATATCCTGCGCTCAGACGCGGGCCACATCGCAGAAGGCACTTTGACGGTAAAGGATCAAACTGTGCCGGTAAGCATGCCGTTTGATTTAACGCTCAGCGGCGACACGGCCGAAGCCTCTGGTGGGCTCCGCGTCGATCGTCGGGACTTCCTGATCGGGATGGGTACGCAAGACGATGCCACGCTCAGTTTCGCCGTCGAAATTGCCTTTGCCCTCACCGCGACGCGCGGAGATGCGGACCAAGACGTCACAGAGCAAGAGGTTGAAACCACCGCGCTGCCAGAGGCCGAAGGATGGGCTGTCACGCAAGGCACGCTGGGTCTTGGGGTCAGTCAGTTCGGCTCGACCGTCGACGGCAGCTTTGCCGAATGGACCGCCGATATCGACTACAATGAAACACCTGACGATGCAGGCAAACACGGCAGCGTCACAGCCACAATTGATATCGCATCATTGACCCTTGGCTCTGTCACCGCGGATGCCAAAGGGCCAGATTACTTTGATCTGGAAAACCACCCTACGGCGCGTCTCATCGCCGATATCATGGCCACAGAGACAGGCCAGTCAGCCGTCGGCACGCTTACCATCAAAGACCAAACCGTTCCTGTTGAGATGCCCTTTGACCTTTCTATCACGGACAATGTCGCCACAGCTTCGGGGACGCTCATCCTGGATCGTCGGGATTTTCTGATTGGCATGGGCACCCAGGACGAAGGCACGTTGGGCTTCAGCGTGGATGTCAGGTTTGACCTCACGGCCGAGTACAATTGAAAAGGGCCGGCAGCACAGGCCGGCCCCTCCTGTCGTCTAGGCAAATCTTACTCCGCTTTGCCCGCCTCAATGGAGATAAACACCTCCACCTCGTCGCTCACTGCGGGCGCAAATGCCCCAAGATTGAAATCCGACCGCAAGATTGTAGCCGTGGCATCAAAGCCTGCCCATTCCTTGCCAGACATCGGGTTTTGACCGGAATTGTTCAGCGTCGCAGCCAGCACCACCGGCTTGGTCACCTGATTGACGGTCAGATCGCCGGTGATGTTGGCCGTGTTGTCGCCCGTCACTTCAATCGCGGTGGAGGTAAAAGTGATCATCTCGTCCTCGGCGGCACCGAAGAAATCATCGCCCATAAAGTGGTCAAACCGAGCTTCCCAACCGGTAAAGAGCGACCGGGTCGGGATCATCACGGATACGGATGAGTTTTGCACATCCTTTTGGTCAAACATGATCTCGCCGGTAAAGCCCGAGAACATGTTGTACGTGGTGGAAAAGCCCAAATGCTCATAGGTGAACATCACTTGGCTGTGACTGGCGTCCAGCTCATACTTTTCGGGCGCAGCCAGGGCCGCACCAGCCGACATCAAAAGCGCCGCCGCGATAGACAGGGGTTTCATCTGTGTCCTCCTTTGAGACAATCAAAACATGTCACAAAAGGTAGAGATACCGCGCGTGTGATCAATTGATCAGCGGTCAACAGAATGTGTGTGTAAAAAAACAGGTGTCGCGGATCAGCCCGCAAGAACACCGCGCAGGATCGCTTTGGCATGGCGGGCCCGCATCGGCACCGACATCACGATCGCGCCGTCCTCGTTCCAGGCTTTCAGCGCCCCGCGTTCAAATCGCAGCTCTGCAACCTCGGCCAAACTCTGTGTGCCTTGCACGAAAAATCGCCCGCACTCATCGCGCTCCAACACGCGCAATTCCTGACGCGCGCGATCAAACTCAAGCCGATAGAAATCATGCGGTGCAATCGCAACCAAAAGGAAAATCGCCGCCCCGCCAAGAAAGGCGATGGAGGCCCCCAATTTGATCAGCATTACAGAGGCATCGGGCGCCGTAAACGCCCACAAGCCCACAGATGTCACAAAGAAGGCCAAGCCCGCACAAAACGCCAAACCGCGCATAATCGCAGAGCCTGCAAAGCCGGGCATGTCCGCCAATTGCCGCCCATCCGCCTGTGCGATGGCATGGCGCAAATGATCTACATTGGCAGTCGTCTCTGACATCTCCACAGCCCTTTCGGCATGGCACTCATGAAGGGTCAGACTGCTATGAAATATGGCCAGATTTGGGGCGTCACCCGGGCAATTCAGCGGCCCCGCCTGACGCCTTGCCATAATCGCCAAAGCGTCGTATACGCCCAATTCCTTCGCACAATATGTGAACCGCGCAGTCTCTCGTGGACGGGTCGCGAAGGGGTGGACCCGCCTTTGAAATGCGCCTTGATAGAAGTGGAGCACACATGCCGCTTTATGAGCATGTTTTTATCTCGCGTCAGGACTTGTCCAACACGCAAGCTGAAGGTCTCGTCGAACATTTCGGCACGGTCCTCGCGGACAATGGCGGCAAGATCGTCGAAAGCGAGTACTGGGGCGTCAAAACGATGGCCTACAAGATCAACAAAAACCGCAAAGGCCACTATGCCTTCCTGAAAACCGATGCGCCCGCACCGGCCATTCAGGAAATGGAGCGCCTGATGCGGCTGCATGATGACGTGATGCGCGTTTTGACCATCAAGGTCGACGCGCACGAAGAGGGCCCATCGGTCCAGATGCAGAAAAAAGATGACCGCGGCGACCGCCGTGAGCGTCGTTGATTATCGCGTGAACGAAAGGACCTAACCCATGGCCGCAAAACCATTTTTCCGCCGTCGCAAAGTCTGCCCGTTCTCGGGTGAGAATGCTCCGGCGATCGACTACAAAGACACCAAACTCTTGCAGCGCTACATCTCTGAGCGTGGCAAGATCGTGCCGAGCCGGATCACCGCCGTCTCCGCCAAAAAGCAGCGTGAGCTGGCCCGTGCGATCAAACGCGCACGGTTCCTGGCCCTGCTGCCCTACGCTGTGAAGTAAGGAGTACGCGACATGCAAGTTATCCTACTCGAACGCGTGGCCAAGCTGGGCCAGATGGGCGAAGTCGTGGACGTGAAGCCGGGCTATGCGCGCAACTACCTGTTGCCGCAAAAGAAAGCCCTGTCCGCATCGGCCCACAACATCGCACAGTTCGAAGCACAGAAGGCGCAGCTGGAAGCACGCAATCTGGAAGGCAAGAAAGAGGCCGAAGATCTGGCCGCGAAACTGGACGGCGAACAGTTCGTCGTGATCCGTCAGGCCTCTGATTCGGGCGCGCTTTATGGCTCTGTCACAACGCGTGACGCGGCCGAGGCTGCAACGAATTCAGGGTTTTCTCTCGATCGCAAGCAGGTGGCGCTCACCGGTCCGATCAAGGAATTGGGTCTGCACGCCGTCGCAATCTCGCTGCACCCTGAGGTCGACGCGACCATCACGCTCAACGTGGCGCGATCCGCCGAAGAGGCGGAGCTTCAGGCATCTGGCAAGACGATCCAGGAATTGGCCGCGGAAGAAGAAGAAGCCGCTGATTTCGAGATCGCTGAGCTGTTCGAAGACATCGGCTCTGCCGCGGCAGACGACGCGGATCTGGCCGAAACCGTAGAGGATGTCCTTCCCGAAACGGAAGGTGACGGCGGGTCTGACGACGAAGACGCGTAAAGCATTCAACCACCTCACTTCAAAAGGCCGCGCTCCTATCAGCGCGGCCTTTTTGCGTAGAGAAACATCGCGCCACAGACGTCATCCCGGGCTTCTCTGCACACCAAGAGGTCCCGGCTCAAGCCCGGGACGGGTCATGAGCAGATAACGGGTCACACGAATTCTTTCAAAATCTCCAAGGCAGCCTGATGTTGTTCTTGGCCAGCCGCGGCCAGTACGCGGCCTCCCTGATAGGCCGGCCCGCCAGACCAGTTTGTCACGATGCCACCTGCTGCCTCAATCACCGCGATCGGGGCTTGTATGTCATAGGCTTGAAGCCCGGCTTCGATCACCAAATCAATCTGCCCTGCCGCCAGCAAAGCATAGGCATAACAATCCATACCGTAGCGGGTCAGCTTCACCTTGTTGGATACTGCCTCAAACGCACGCGCCTCAACGGGTGTGCCCACTTCCGGAAACGTGGTGAATAAAATGGCGTGCTCAAGCGGTCTGTTGCCCCGCGCATGCAAATCGCGCGCCCCCAAGGGCCCGGACATTTGACGGCGCCCAAGACCACCCTCAAACCGCTCTCCGATGTAAGGCTGGTCAATCAGACCGTAGATCGGGCCCGTTTCATCCGACACGGCCACCAGCACACCCCAAGTTGGCGTGCCGGATAAAAACCCCCGCGTCCCGTCAATCGGGTCCAACACCCATGTAAGACCGCTTGTCCCGGCGGTGTGACCATACTCCTCACCCAGAATGCCATCTTGTGGTCGTTGGTCCGTCAGGATCGCCCGCATTGCCCGCTCTGCCGCGCGGTCGGCCTCCGTCACCGGATCAAACCGGGATTGCTCCTTTGTCTCAGCAGTCAGCCCGTCTGAGCGAAAATAGGGAAGGATCGCCCGGCGCGCTGCATCGGCCAAAGCATGGGCCGTTTCCGGAATGCCATCTGTCGTCATAAAAAAACCCCCGCTTTCGCAAGCAGGGGTTTATCGTGTCAGTCTGTCGACTTTCAAGCGACGTCGCTCAAAACCCGTGCCAAATCGAACAACCGTCGACGTTGATTTTCCGGAATGGAATAGTAAGAGCGGATCAGCTCAAGCGCTTCCTTGTCGCCAAGAATATCGGCAGGTGCGCCCGCAACGGTCTTTGCACCGCTGTCGCTCTCTTGATTCAAGCCTTCAAAGAAAAAGCTGACATTCACGTCAAGCGCGTCCGCAATATCCCAAAGGCGCGATGCGCTCACGCGGTTTGCGCCGGTTTCATATTTCTGAATCTGCTGAAACTTGATCCCAACACTTTCGGCAAGCTGTTGCTGCGTCATACCGGCCAGCCAACGCCTGTGTCTGATCCGTTTACCCACATGAACATCTACTGGATGTGGCATTTCTAAATTCTCCCGTTTCCTCATCCACAGGCTGACGTACATACACACAACAGGCCTATATGGATCCTTGACCAACGCGTTCCAAACTCGAGGAAATAGCCGATCCGCGCACTTGAATTGATGGGGCGAACCTAACCGACAAAAACGAATTTACAAGCAAAACCGTTACCTAAATAAGGGATCGACGGCGAAAGATAACAATCCAAGGCTGTAGAAATGGACATTTGTCCATCTGTTCAAACGGCCCAAATTCCTCGTCAAAGTGACAGATTATTGACAGCTCAATCGATTTTTGACATTGCACAACAGTGCCTTAGCACACGTCATTCAACGGAGGCACGTTTATGCGGGCGTTTCAGGTCACGGAATTTGGGGCGTCTCCCGCTCTCGTCGATGCAACACCCCCAGCGATCTCACAAAATGATGTGATGGTTAAGATCGAAGCCTGCGGACTCAATTTCGCAGACCTGTTGATGATCAAGGGCGAATATCAAGATACACCACAGCCCCCCTTCACCCTCGGCATGGAGGTGGCGGGCACTGTCGAACAGGCGGGCAGCGGGGTAAATCACCTGCCCATCGGGACCCGCATTGCGGTGTTTGGCGGCAGTGGCGGCCTGGCCGACTACGGGGTTTTCCCTGCAGATCGTTGCGTCATCTTGCCTGACGCCATGCCCTTCACAGATGCCGCCGCCTTCATGGTCGCGTATGGCACGAGCCATATGGCGCTAGAGTACAAAGCCAATCTTCAAGCCGGTGAAACACTACTTGTCTTGGGCGCAGCGGGTGGCGTGGGCCTGACGGCGGTGGAAATTGGCAAAGTGATGGGCGCCCGAGTTATCGCCTGTGCGCGCGGCGCGGAGAAGCTGGCGGTGGCAAA
The DNA here is from genome assembly GCA_039030635.1 of Pseudomonadota bacterium. Taxonomy (GTDB): domain Bacteria; phylum Pseudomonadota; class Alphaproteobacteria; order Rhodobacterales; family Rhodobacteraceae; genus Roseovarius. The sequence goes on along the minus strand of JBCCDT010000132.1, from coordinate 2,886 downwards.
GGCTGCAGGCGCTGATCACGTGATTGACGCCAAAACCGAAGATATCCGCGAGGTGTGCAAATCGCTCGGCGGCGTGGATGTGGTTTATGATCCTGTTGGTGGCGATCAGTTTTCTGCGGCGTTCCGCGCCTGCAAACCCGAGGCGCGCATCCTGACCATCGGCTTTGCCAGCGGCACCGTCCCACAAGTGCCCGCCAACCACCTTTTGGTCAAAAACATCTCACTCATTGGCTTCTATTGGGGCGGCTACCTCACGTTCAAACCCGAAGCGCTCACCGACAGCCTGGCCAAGCTGTTTCAAATGTACGCCGACGGCCTCATCAAACCCCATATCAGTGAGATCTTCCCCTTGGACCGCGCAACTGAGGGTTTGGAGCTTTTGCGCAGCCGCAGATCGACCGGCAAAGTGGTTATTGAGACGACACAACAACCGGCGGCTTGACCGGAGCAAACCCCTGCCGCAGCATGCCAGCAAGGTCTCCGACCAATTCCTGTTTGTGGTTTGACATCCCGTACATGTTGATTTTTTGCACGCCGAGATCGGGCAAGCCGCCATTGTTCTGAACGGCCTCCAGATGCGGCGGGATACTGTCGGCCATCAGCGCACCCACAGCCAGATCCGCACTCACCAACGCCTCAACGGCACGATCATCATCGGATTCCACAACCAATTCCCAGTCAATGCCCGCCTGGTCCAGACACCGCATCGCAATCGGGCGAAAAATGCAGAAATTGCAAAAGGCCAGCCGCAGAGGCCGCTTTTTCCAAGCCTGCCCGCCCGGCGCACCGGTCCAGCGCAGCGGCACATCTGCGAGCGTCTCCCCGCCCGGGCGCAACGTCTCTTCAGTGGTCAAGATAAGATCGACCTCGCCTCGGTCCAAGGACTTGATCAGCTTGATCGTGCTGGATGACACAAGCTGCATTTTGACCCTCGGGTAAAGCGCGTTGAACCGTTTTAGAACCTTGGGAACGACCGGATACACAATGTCATAGGGCGCACCCAACGTGATCTCACCTTCATAGACCTTGTCGGTGAGCCTGCCCACCGCTTCGTCATTCAGATCCACCATCTTGCGGGCATAGGTCAGCAACAGATCTCCGGACGCCGTGGTCACCAATGATCTGTTGGTCCGGTCAAACAACTCGATCCCCAGCAACTCTTCCAACCGTTTGATCTGCATTGAGACCGCAGATTGTGTCAGGTTCAGCGCCGCAGCCGCCCGCGTGACGCCGCCCTGTTCGGCCACCGTGAGGAAAGAGCGCAGCGTGGTCATGTCCAAATTTCGCATTCATCACAATCCTTGATGATAGCTGTCACAAACATTCGTTTCACAAATCATACGACATCCCCCAGATATATCAACATCGAATATGGAAACAGCCAAACACATCACGAAACCGAAAGGAAGACATCATGGCCGACACCACGTATCACCGCAGCACCCGCGCCACCCCCAAAGCGCGTCAGTTTTCCATCCTGGATTTCTTGTCGCTCTATCGTCAGCGCCGTGCGCTTGCACGACTGGACGACCGCGCCCTCGACGACATCGGTGTGACACGCGCTGAGGCAGAAAAAGAAGCGAAAAGCGGGTTTTGGAACGTGCCGGATCACTGGCTCCGATAGGCGGCCCAAATAAGCGGAAAACTTGAATAAAACCCGCTTGTTTCCCCAACGTCACCAAAAACCCGCGACAGTTTCCAAAAACCGGGCCCAAAGAGGCCCGGTTTCCCTTGAAATAGCCCTCAACCTTTCCGATATTTAACCCGAAGCCCGCGAACGGGGCTTGGGAGTATTTTTTTCGGAGGCTTTAATGGCTGAACTGAACACGATCCGGACGGCAACGGGAGCACGCGCCGCTCAGATCGATGAAGGACTACGTGCTCACATGAACAAGGTCTACGGCACAATGTCCGTAGGCATGCTTCTCACGTTTGCGGCCGCATGGGCCGTGGGCAACAACGCAACCCTGATGAACGCGCTGTTCACCGGGTTCACACGCTACATCGTGATGTTTGCGCCGCTGATCATGGTTTTCGCCTTCAGCGCCGCCATCAGCCGCCTGTCCTATGCGGCAGCACAGCTGTTTTTCTACGTCTTCGCCGTCGTGATGGGCGTGTCGATCAGCTACATCTTCGTGGTCTTCACGGATATGTCGATCGCGCAGGTCTTCCTCGTGACGGCCATCGCCTTTGCGGGCCTGTCCCTCTGGGGCTACACGACCAAAAAGGACATCTCTGGTTGGGGCAGCTTCCTGATCATGGGTGTGATCGGCCTCATCGTGGCGTCGATCGTGAACATCTTCCTGGGCTCGCCCGCGATCATGTTTGCAATCTCTGTGCTGGGCGTGCTGATCTTCGCAGGCCTCACCGCCTATGACACGCAGCGGATCAAGAGCGAATACGTGGCCTACGCGCACACCGGCGACACCGAATGGCTGGGCAAATCGGCCATCATGGGCGCGCTGAGCCTCTACATCAACTTCATCAACATGTTCATCATGCTGCTGCAGTTGTTCGGCAGCCGCGAATAAGTCTCTCTTCAGTGACCAAGAAAGGGCCGGCGCAAGCCGGCCTTTTTTTATCCGCGAGACCCGGCCGAAGGACGGGACGAGCCCGCAAGCACCAGCGAGACGCGCCCGAAGGAAGCGACGAGCGCACCAACAAAAAAGCCGCGCAAAAGCGCGGCCTCTTCATCAGCATCCGATCAAGGCTTACTTGATCTTGCCTTCCTTATACTCAACATGCTTGCGCGCCACGGGGTCATATTTCCGCACGACCATTTTTTCGGTCATTGTGCGCGCGTTCTTCTTGGTAACGTAGAAATGTCCCGTGCCAGCGGTTGAGTTCAGGCGAATTTTGATGGTGGTTGGCTTAGCCATGCGTTTC
>JBCCDT010000131.1:0-11555 GCA_039030635.1 Pseudomonadota bacterium | reverse complement strand
TCTTGGAAGAGGCCGAAGATCATCCCGATGTGGAAGAGCTCTATGCCCGCGCCTCCGCCGTGGATCCGCATATCTCGATCGCCACGGTCTATCGCACGGTCAAGCTTTTTGAAGAGGCGGGTATCCTCGACAAGCTGGAATTTGGCGACGGGCGCGCGCGCTATGAGGATGCCGAACGTGATCACCACGATCATCTCATTGATCTGCAATCGGGCGAGGTGATTGAGTTCGTCGATGCCGAGATCGAAGCCCTGCAGGACAAGATTGCGCGCAAGCTGGGCTACAAGCTCAAGGGTCACAAGCTGGAGCTCTATGGCGTGCCGTTAAAAGACGAGTAAACGCCGTCCTCACGCCCCGGTCTGGCGGTCCAAATCGCTAGACAGCGGCGCTTTCTCCACAAACACCCTGACACCATCCGAGCACGCTCGAGCCCTTCACTTTCACCCAGCCATTCGTAGGGTCCGTGAAAGGCGCGACACCCCAAAAACCTCGATCCCGCATCGCTTCTGATCACAGGTTCAAATTTCTGCCAAACGTCAGGAACGCGGACAAAGCTACCGTTCCGACTTTTCGTGACAGAGCCGCGCATCGTCGGGCCGCGGGACGGCGATCTGTGCTTTGAGCGGCAGCGCTTTATCCCAGCCAAATCCGCGCACGATAAGAGCAATGCGCCCAGTGCAGCCAAATCGCCGTGCCGTGTGTGCGGCCCGACGATGCGCGGCGGCCCCAAGGGGCCTTGAGTCCGCGCAGGGTCCCAAAACAAGGGTCGCAATGGGTTCAAAGCGGACTGAGACATTTCTTGAGCCAGGGTCACTTTTGAAGCAAGTTGAAAGACGACAGACGTATTGTTTGAAAAGGTAATCGAGTTGATAGACTGGGAAGACGACTATTACCCTCTTACAGCGTTTGCGACTGGCAGGAACGCGACCGGTGGAGATCTGAAAATTGCCCAAGAGGGATTTGAGCTTTTTTGCGTACAACGGGAAGAACGCATTAGAAAACTATCGAAGCTTGTCTATAATTTTGGCATAGATTTGGACTTTTCTGAACAATCACTTGCGTCACTAAATCGGTTTTATTCTAGTGGTATAGAGCGCCATGAAACCAAGGGTCAAATTGCATACGAGTGGGCGGAAGTAACTCTGGATATTGGCGTTTACATTGGTGAGGTCATACGCAAAAAATGGCCTGTGTTTCGATGGGCATTGCTTGAAGAAGAAGACCCAATTCACCCGTTTTTCCACGACATAGGACTTACGAGTGGACCTCTCAAAGCCCCACTTTTCTCTGTTTTGTTTACGTATGCGCGAAATATGATTGAAGATGATTTGAAATTCGAAAGTCTTGCGGAAAGTCAGTTTGAAATGATGGTCCAAGACTTGCGGAAACTCCTCTTGTGAGCCCGCGATCAAAGCCTTTTGGTTTGTAATTGAAACGAGGGTCGCAATGGGCTCGAAACGGACTTTCATTGAACCGCTCTTCTATTCCAAAAACAGTCTTTCTGACGCATCCATTACTCATTGAGGTTTAAAGGAAAAGAGCGCAGTCCCCCGCGCCCTTTCCCAATCTTGAAATGCTTTCTGAGTTACTTCCAGCCGACCTCGTTGAAGATCTGTGCGGCCTGCTCAATGTTGGCCGCCGCCGCGCTCAGATCCACATCATCCGCCTGGAAGAGCCCCAGCGACGCCGCCGGAGCACCGAGGCCCACGCCCGCCACAGCCGGATACTCATCGTTGCCATTGGCAAAGTATTCCTGCGCCGCGTCAGAGGCGAGATACTCCATGAACTTGATCGCGTTCTCTTTGTTCGGGGCGTTCACCGCCACACCGCCACCCGAGGTGTTGATATGCGCGCCATTGCCGCCCTGATCGGGGAACACCCAACCGATGTTTTCCAGATCCGCCTTGGCCAGACCATCCACGTCTTTGCGGATCGCCCGGGCAAAGTAGTAGGTGTTGGACACGGAGACATCGCATTCCCCCGACACCAGGCCGCGCAGCTGATCAGTGTCACCTCCCTGCGGCTCGCGCGCAAAGTTGTCGACCACGCCCTGCGCCCAGCCTTTGGCTGCGTCCGCGCCATAGTTCTCGATGACGGCTGACAGCAGCGTCAACGAATAGACGTTGGATGAGGACCGGTGGCACACTTTGCCTTTGAATTTCGGATCGGCCAGATCGACATAGGTCATCGGCGGCTCTGACACGTCGTTCTTGTCGTAAAAGAAAATCCGCGCCCGCTGCGAGAAGGCAAACCATTGATTGTCCGCATCCTGCAAATGCGCCGGAATGCGCGCCTCAAGCACGTCGCTGTCGATGGATTGCAGCACACCTGCCGCCTTCGCACGCTGCAGACGGGTGTTGTCCACGGTCAGCAGCACATCGGCAGGGGAGTTCGCCCCTTCCGCAACCATCCGCTCAATCAACGCGTCACCCTTGCCTTCGATGCGATTGATCTTGATGCCGGTCATCTCTTCGAAATCACTGTAGAGACGTTCATCGGTGTCGTAGTGCCGAGAGGAGTAAAGGTTCAGTTCGCCTTCGGCAAAGCTGGCGCTGGCCGCGCCTACCGCGATGGTGGCCGCAATGGCAAAGGTCGATACGGAATTGGAAAATGTCATATCACGCTCCCTGTTGATATCCTGACTATTTTTGTGAGGTACCGTATTTTGGCGCGAACACAAGTAGATTCTTGATTGTTTTACTAAGAAAGCAAAGCCGGCGACGCCCCATCGCTAAGCTTAGCTGTGCTCCTCGCGGGAGATATCCGCCAAGGCGGCGTTGTAATTGCGCAGCGCATCGACGTGAAACACCGACCCCAAAAGCTCGGGCGGCGCGCCCTCACCGGCGATCTGCACCACAGGCAGGAACTGGGCCGATGTGCGCTCAAAGATCGTCATGGCCACCTCCAGCGTCGCGCCAGCATCCACGTAAATGCCATCCTCGATCATCTGCCAACAGGCCTCCTCCGGCGCGGCCCTTTCATGATCGGTGGGCCGCATCACCCGGCTCACGCGCATCATCGACAGCACATAGGCATGGGGCCCTGCCGCCAACCGCACGCCGCGCCGTTCCAACTGTGTGAGGAAAAAGGACCGCGTCACAAGATTGGCACTCAGCGCCGAGGACATCGACACCGCCACCATCACGGCCAGCCCGATCTGCCAGTCTCCGGTCAGTTCAAACACAATCAGCGTGGTGGAAATCGGCGCCCCGATGACAGAGGCCGCGACAGCCCCCATCCCCGCCAGCGCATAGACATTGGGCGAGCCTGACATCTCAGGGAAAAGCCCGGTGGCGACAATGCCAAAGGCCAGTCCCACCAGCGCCCCCACCATCAAAGAGGGCGAAAACACCCCGCCCCCCATGCGCCCGCCCAAGGTGATCGCCACCGCGACGACCTTGAGAATGGTGAACACCACCGCCTCATGTAAAATGAGCGATCCATTGAGCGCGGCAAAAGTTGTCTCATAACCCACGCCGATGATGTGCGGAAACCAGATGGCAATCGCCCCCAGCATCGCGCCCGCCACCACCGGGCGCAACCACCGCGGCAAGCGCAGCCGGTCCTGGATCAGATTGCCCGCATCCTCGGCAAAAAACACCGCATACATCAGGGCGGAGGCCACCAGCCCGCACATCAACCCCAAGAGCAAAAACGCAGGCAGCTCCACATAGAACTCAAGGATCGTCGCCACCGGCAAGGCAAACTCGGCCATCTCGCCAAATTGCACCCGTGCGATCACCGCGCCTGAGACCGCCGCAATGGTGATCGGCGCAAAGGCATGCAACGCAAAGTGCCGCAACACCACCTCCAGCGCAAAAAGCGCGCCTGCGATGGGCGCATTGAAAGAGGCCGACACCGCCGCGGCCACCGCACAGCCCAGCAAATCACGGCTGGTCAGCCCGCTGGCCTGAATGCGGTTGCTCACCCAGGTGGAGATGAGCCCGGCCATATGCACCACAGGCCCTTCCCGCCCGCTCGACCCGCCGGTGCCTAGCGTGATCACAGAGGCAAAGACCGACGCGATGCCCGCCTTGGTCTCCACCCGCCCCTCGCCCAAGGCCGCGCCTTCGATCACATCCGCCACCGATCGCGCGCGCCCATCCGGCGTGAAAAAATGCAGGATCAGCCCCACGGCCAAGCCGCCGCAAATCGGCACGATCAGGATCCAGTACCATGGCAGGGTTTCGGCAAAGCTGTGCAGCAGTGCGACGTTTTCCGTGCCGTACACCCACCGCTGCAACTCATTGACGCTCATCCGAAAAAGCGAGGCCGCCAGACCGGCCGCGATCCCGATGAAAAGCGCGATCAGCCAGAATTGAAACTGGCTCGGCCCTTTGACCAGCAGCACATCCCACCCGTTGCGGATAGCCCGGCCCGCCGCGCGTAGCTTGTCCTTGAGAAAGCGGCGGGAGGATACGGTCATCTCAGTGCCAAACGCGGTGCACAAACCGCGCCAAGATCAGCTTCCCAGATGCGCCCTGTTGCCCTACATTCACGCCGTGAAGGTAAAGTGGTGTGGCTGTTTCGGGGGGTAAGCATGGCGCATGAAACCGCGATCGAGGATTTGGTCTCGATCCTAGGGCAACGGCTGTCCTGCTCCAAGTCCGATCTGGAGAGCCATGGCCGCTCTGAGACACATTTCCCACTCTCCCCGCCCGATGCCGTGGCCTATCCCGAAAGCACTGAGGATGTGGCCCGCATTGTCACCGCCTGTGCCGCGCACCGCACGCCGATCATTGGCTGGGGCGCGGGCACATCGCTTGAAGGCCAAGCCCAGGCCGTTCATGGCGGGGTGAGCGTGGATTTTTCGCGCATGAACAAGGTGTTAGAGATCAACCAAGACGACCTGACCGTGCGCGTGCAACCCGGCGTGACCCGCGAGGCCCTGAACCAGGAGCTGCGCGCGACTGGGCTCATGTTCCCGGTCGATCCCGGCGCCAATGCATCACTGGGGGGCATGGCGTCGACGCGGGCCAGTGGTACGACGGCGGTCAGATATGGCACGATGCGAGAAAACGTGTTGGGGCTTGAGATTGTCACCGCGCAGGGTGAGGTGATCCGCACCGGGACCGCGGCGCGCAAATCGTCCGCCGGGTATGATCTGACCTCGCTCTTTGTGGGCAGCGAAGGCACGCTGGGCATGATCACCGAGCTGACCTTGCGGCTCCATGGCATCCCGGAGGCCACGGCGGCGGCGGTCTGTGGATTTGACAGCGTGGATGACGCGGTGGCCTGCACGATCGACACGATCCAGATGGGCGTGCCCATGGCGCGCATCGAATTGGTGGATGTCGAAAGCGTGAAGGCCGTCAATGCCTATGCTGGCAGTGACCTGCCTGAACGCCCGCACCTGCTGGTGGAATTTCACGGCTCAGAGACCGGGGTCGAAGAACAGGCCGCGCTTTTTGGAGAGATCGCCGGGCAGCGCGGGGCCTCTGATTTTCAATGGGCCACGCAGGCCGAGGACCGGACAGCACTTTGGACCATGCGCCATCATGCTTATTGGGCGATCCTGGCCGCGCGCCCCGGGGGCAAGGCGGTCGTGACGGATGTCTGCGTGCCCATTTCCAAACTCGCCGAGGCGATTGAGACCTGCCGAGCCGATCTGGACGCGGCGGGCATTGATGGGCCGATCCTGGGCCATGTGGGTGACGGCAATTTCCATGCGATCTTGATGTTTGATCCCGATGACCCAGAGGAGAAAGCCCGCGTTTTGGCCGCCTCAGAGCGTCTGGTGGATCTGGCATTGTCGCTGGGTGGGACGGTGACAGGGGAGCATGGGATCGGGCTGGGCAAGCTGGGCTACATGACGCGCGAACACGGCGCGGGCTGGCAGATGATGGGCGCGATCAAGACCGCGTTTGACCCGCTCAACATCATGAACCCCGGCAAATTGGTGCCGCCCCGAAACTAAAGCTTTACCGCCACGGACCGCTCGTCGCTCCCCTTCGGTCGCGTCTCGCTCACGCGGTGTCAGCCTGTCATGAGTTTTTCTGCTGCCGCACGGGCCTCATTTGAAATCGTGTCCCCCGACAGCATCCGCGCAATTTCATCCACCCGGTCGGCCCCCAAAAGCGGGGTGACCGTGGACAGGGTCGCGCCCTTTTCCACCCGTTTGGCCACTTGCCAGTGATGCGCCGCCCGCGCCGCAACCTGAGGCGAATGGGTGACCACAAGCACTTGTGACGCCTCGCTCAGCTGCGCCAGCCGCCGGCCCACCGCATCGGCCGTCGCGCCGCCCACACCGCGATCAATCTCATCAAAAATCATGGTGATACCGCTCGCCTGATCCGTGAGGCAGACCTTGAGCGCCAACAGAAACCGGCTCAACTCCCCGCCCGAAGCGATCTTGTTGAGCGGTCCGGCCGGCGCACCGGGGTTCGTGGCCACGGTGAAGGTCACCGTGTTCGCGCCATCGGCGCCGGGCTCGGCAGGTTGCACATCGGTGACAAAGACGGCGCGCTCCATCTTCAAAGGGGCCAGTTCCTGCGCCATGGCCTTGTCCAGTTTCTGCGCGGCCTTCCCTCGTTTGGCGCTGAGATCTGCGGCGGCCTTTTCAAAGGCAGATTTGGCCTCTGCCACAGCCTGCTCTTTTGCGGCAATCTCGGCATCGCTGCGATCCACCGCGGCCAGTTTCTCGCGCATGATGTCACCAAACCCGCTCAGATCATCGGGTTGCACCCCGTGTTTGCGCGCCAGCGCCCGGATCGCGAAAAGCCGCTCTTCGGCCTCTTCCAGCTCATGGGGGTTAAAGCTGAGCATATCGGCAAAACGCGCCACATGACTGGCCGCTTCATCCAGTTCCACCATCGCCCGGCCAAGCGCGGTCAGCGCCTCATCAAGCCCGCCTTCGGCACTCTCAGAGATCGTTTCAAGCCAGCGCAGCGCATCGCCCGCGGCCCCCTCTGCCCCCTCGGCCCCAAGTGCGGTTTGCGCGCGGGCCACATCCTCGCGAATGCGTTCAGCGGCCTGCATCATGCGGCGGCGACTGTCGAGTTCGGCCTCCTCACCCGGGGCGGGCGCCAATTGGTCCAACTCCCCCACCGCGTGGCGCAGAAACTCTTCATCCTCGCGCGCTTTGGCAATCGCCTCCTGCGCGGCGTTGAGCGTCTTTTGCGCGGCCTGCCAGGCCCGCCAAGCGCCGCGCACCTTGTCCCGCGCAGGGACAAGACCTGCAAAACTATCCAGCAAAACCAGATGGTTGCGCGGATTGAGCAGGCCGCGATCATCCTGCTGGCCATGCAGTTCCACCAGGCTTTCAGACAGCTGGCGCAGCACCTCACCCGAGCAGCGCCGATCGTTGACAAATGCGGTCTTGCGCCCGTCCCGGCTGTTGACGCGGCGCAGGATCAGCGTGTCCTCGACCGGCAGGCCCGCCTCTTCCAACACCGCGCGCGCGGCATGGCCCTGGCTCAGATCAAACTCGGCCAAAACCTCCCCCTGCTTGGCCCCTTGGCGCACCAATTCCGCGCGCCCGCGCCAGCCCAGAACAAAGCCAAGCGCATCCAGCAAAATCGATTTGCCTGCACCGGTCTCACCGGTCAGCACGTTCAACCCGGGCTGAAAGCCAAGCTCCAGCCGGTCAATGATCAGAATGTCGCGGATTTCGAGCGCACGCAGCATCAGGTTATGGGGCGGTTTGCCCCCTCCCCGTTAGAGCCACCAGATCACAACCACCGGCCTTGAAGCGTCTGACGATAGACCTGCCGCAGCCAGTTGTCGCCCACAGCCTCCAAGGTCAGGCCACGGCCCGTCAGCAATTTGTAGCTGTCCTCATACCATTCGGTGCCCCGGAAATTGTGCCCCAGAATGGCCCCCGCGGTGCGCGCCTCATTGGTCAGACCCAAAGACAGATACGCCTCCACCAACCGGTGCAGCGCCTCGGCGGTGTGGGTCGTGGTCTGGAAATCTTCGACCACCAGGCGGAACCGGTTGATCGCGGACGTATAGTGATCGCGACGCAGGTAATAGCGGCCCACCTCCATCTCTTTGGACGCCAGGTGATCAAACGCCAGTTCAAACTTCAATTTGGCAGAGCGCGAGTATTCACTCTCGGGATATTGCTCAATCACTTGGCGCAGCGCCTGAAGCGCCTCAAAGGTCAGCTTTTGATCCCGGCCCACTTCGTCGATCTGGTCATAATAGCTGAGCGCGACAAGATACTGCGCATAGGCCGCATCTTCGTCCGTGGGATAAAAATCGATGTAGCGCTGCGCCGACGCGCGGCTTTCTTCATAGCTCTTGGCCTCGTGGAACGAAAACGCCTGCATGATGATCGACCGTTTCGCCCAATCCGAATAGGGGTACAGCCGCTCCACCTCGGCAAAGACCTGGGCGGCCAATTCGGGGTTGTCGCGGGCCAGGTCAAATTCCCCCCGCTCATAGATCTGCTGGGCGGTGAAATTCTCATAGTTCACTTTGCCAAGCTCAACCCGGTCCGCGCCACCGCAGGCCGTCAGCGCCATCACACTCACACATCCGAAAATCAGACCGATGCGTCGCTTGGTCATAGTCATGCTCGAACTCTCATCGTTGTTGCAGCCCGCAATACCCCGGCCCCCCGGCCAAGCATGGGGATTGGTAGCATATTATTCGGGATTGGAAAATGGATTTGGCGGGTTTTCGCATGACCGTATGGCCGAGGCGTTACGCCACCTCCGGCAATTCGCCCAAATGCACGCCCGCACCGGGCAACAGCGATAGCATTTTCGCGTCACATTCAACGATTTCAAAGGCTTCCGTGTCCGCAAAGAGCGCGCGGAGCAGATCATTGGTCAGCGCGTGACCGGCGCGAATGCCCTGGTAATGGCCCAGGATCGGATAGCCCGCGAGCCCCAGATCGCCAAGCGCATCCAGCATCTTGTGGCGCACCGGTTCATCCGCATGGCGCAACCCGCCCGGAGAGACGACTTTCCCGCCGTCAAACACCACCGCATTCTCCCCCGGGGATCCCCCAAGGGCCAGGCCATTGGCCTGCATGTGATCCACATCCGCCTGCCGACAGAAGGTGCGACTGCTCGATAGTTCGCGCACGAAACTGCCATTGGACATGTTCAGGGTTTTGCTTTGCGCGCCGATGGCGGCATCTTCAAATTCGATGTCAAACTCGATCAGCAGCGTGTCATTGGGCGTGATCCGCGCGACCGCATCGCCGCGACGCACCTCCACGGGCCGCAGCACGCGCAGCGCTTTGACCGGCGCGTTTTGACGACGGATCCCGATATTGAGGAATTCCCGGACAAACACGCTCGCGCTGCCATCCATGATCGGCACTTCGGCGGCGGTGACATGAATGCGCGCGTTGTGAATGCCGCAGCCCATCAGCGCGGCCATCAAATGCTCAACGGTTGAGATCGACACCTCGTGATCATTGACCAACCGGGTGCACAAGGGCGACGATATCACACTGTCCCACCGCGCCGGGATGACGCCCTCATCGGCGGGCACGTCGAGACGCAGGAAAACGATGCCGGTATTGGCCGGGGCGGGATAAACCGTCACACTTGTCTCAACGCCGGAATGCAGCCCGACGCCGGTCAGTGTGATTGATTTACGCAAAGTGCCTTGCAAGAGCGGCCCCAGTTCTCATCGCCTCGTGTTGCCAAAAATTTAAAGGGCCGGAGTCGCGACCTCAACTCAATCTTTGCAACGGTATGAAACATGTGAGTCATCTCGTTGGCAGATTTCCGCTTAAACCCTATAAATCCTTGTATTTAAAACGTTTTTACCCCTCACCTTACGGCCTTACAGGGGGCGACAGACGCGCGACATGTTGCAGATCGCTGCATGGCCGTGATCGGGTGTTGCATGCCAGTTTTGGTGCACGACGCGCAGGTCGCACAACCCCTGATTGACACATGGTCCAACAGGTCGAAAACCCCAAATCCTTGTGTCGAAACGAAAATAGGCCGCATGACGCGGCCTATTTCGTAAATGTCAGCACAAATTGCCGGTCAATTGGCCTGACGGCGCAAGAATGCCGGGATTTCGATTTGATCGTCACCGTCCCGTTCCGCTTGCGCCTCGGGCGCGGGATCAGAGGACAGTTGCGGCTGTTGGCGCGCGGGCCGTGCCGCAGGTGCTGTGGCCTCACTGCCCGAACCGGTCATCCGATTGATCAGCGAATTGATGCCAAAGCGGGGTTTTTCCGCGTCTTGCGCATCGGCAGCCGCCTGCCCAGTGGACTGCCCAGTGGCCTGCGCACTCGGCTGTGCAACTGGGGCCGCCTCACGTTGCGGCAATTCACGCGCAGAGGGGGCCCGACCGACAGCGGCCTGCAACCGTGCCATCGTATCGGCGGACGGTTGCCCAATCGCAGGACCACGCGGCGCCACAAAGCTTTCGCGCAGGTCTTCATCCTCGTCGACCAATGGCCGCGTTTCAGCAGCCGGGCGATAGGCCGGCGGCGGTAGATCATCGTCCATCTGCGGGGCTGTGTCATCGACCCCGAAAATGTCTTCCATCTGATCTTCGGCCGCGGCGGTTTGCGCATCAAAGAGACCCGGCTCAGGCTCCGCATGGCGCGCAGCCGGTGCCAATTCTTCCGCAGGTTGGGCCGGCTCTACCGCAAACGCGGGGACAGGCTCTTCCACAACCATTTCGCGGGTCGGCACCAGCGGCTCAGCCAAGGACCGGCGCGGTTTCGGAATGTCTTTGTATTCCACAGAGGCATCAATGCCCGTGGCCACAACGCTCACGCGCATCTGACCTTCCATCGAGGTGTCCAGCGTGGAGCCCACGATGATGTTGGCGTCTGCATCCACCTCTTCGCGGATCCGGTTCGCGGCCTCGTCCAACTCAAAGAGCGTCAGGTCATGACCGCCGGTGATGTTGATCAACACGCCTTTCGCGCCCTGCAGCGAAATCTCATCGAGGAGCGGATTTGCAATCGCCTTCTCGGCGGCCTGGATCGCGCGATCTTCACCACTATCCTCACCGGTGCCCATCATCGCCTTGCCCATCTCGTCCATCACGGCGCGCACATCGGCAAAGTCGAGGTTGATCAGGCCAGGACGCACCATCAGGTCCGTCACACCCTTAACCCCTTGATACAACACGTCATCTGCCATGCTGAACGCCTCGGTAAAGGTCGTCTTTTCATTGGCCAGACGGAACAGGTTCTGGTTCGGAATGATGATCAGCGTGTCGACCACGGCCTGAAGCGCATCCACGCCCTCTTCGGCCTGGCGCATCCGCTTGCCACCTTCGAATTGGAACGGTTTGGTCACCACGCCCACGGTCAGAACGCCCAATTCCCGCGCCGCTTGCGCGATGATCGGGGCTGCACCCGTGCCCGTGCCGCCGCCCATGCCAGCGGTGATAAAGCACATATGCGCCCCCGCCAGATGGTCGACGATTTGTTCGATATTTTCCTCAGCGGCGGCCGCACCGATCGTGGCCTTGGCCCCTGCGCCCAAACCTTCGGTCACTTTCACACCCAGCTGAATGCGCGCCTTGGCATCTGACTGTGCCAGCGCCTGCGCATCCGTGTTGGCCACGACGAAATCCACGCCTTCCAGCTGTTTTTCGATCATGTTGTTGACCGCATTGCC
>JBCCDT010000130.1:0-11570 GCA_039030635.1 Pseudomonadota bacterium | reverse complement strand
TCCCACTCGGCGCGCGTCAGCTCAAACCAAGGCACACCGTCTTCGGCATAGACGCGTTTGACACCGTTGCGGCGCAACCCGGATTTCTGCAGCACATGCTGTGAGTTGGCATTGTCATGATCGGTGCAGGCCACAATCTGGTCCAGCGTCGTCATCTCAAATCCAAAGCGCACAAGCCGTTGGCAGGTCTCAGTCGCAAAGCCCTGCCCCCAGGCCGCAGGGATCAAGAGATATCCCACTTCGATATGCGCATCCGGGTAGGCATCGGGCACAAGGAGCGACCAATCATAGTCGTCCTCATCAATCGGGACGGGCATGAACACAGTATCCCCGATTTTTTCGCCCGTGTCTTTGCGCGTGATGCACCAAATGCCGATCCGTCCGCCTGCGCCACGCTTGACGGCGTCTTTCATATGCGTCTCGACCGCCTCTGGCGTTTCCGGGTCAGCCACGTAGCGCATGACCTGTTCGTCGCAGAGAACCTTTTTGGCTATGTCCACATCCTCTGGCCGGAAGGGCGTCAGGATCAAGCGCTCCGTCTCTAGCGTCAGGTCTTCGAAACTAAGTTGCGTGATCATGCGGGTTTTCGTCCTCGGATGTGGTGCGGGCAATGTTCACCCTTTTGAAGACAGGGCAGCATGGCCTGCCAAATCTCGATCTGATGGTCGATAAAGGCCGGGTCATGGCGCGCCACCCAATCATCGCGATTACCAGAAAGATCAGCCAATTCCGCAGCGGCCACTTCGGCATACCATGGGTTGCGATTGACCAATTCCACATCCACGAACCCTGCTGCATCCATCGCCGCGCGGTACCTGTCCGGTGAGGCCATGGAAAAATCCAGTGCCTCCATCTTGATGTAATGCGCCATTTCGGGTGAGGGCGGCCCATCATGTGACATCAACCAATCAGAGGCCGCAAATTGCCCACCCGGTTTGAGCACGCGAAACGCCTCCGATGCCATCGCGACCTTGTCAGGGATGTGGATGATGGAATCCTTGGAAAAGACGACGTCAAATGTTCCATCAGCAAAGGGCATCGGCCCCGGGGTAACCTTGGTGATGGTGATCTTGTCAGACAATCCTGCCGCCTCCGCCCGGGCGCGGGCCGCGGTGCAAACCGGGTCTTCGACGTCAATGCCTGTCACCCGTGCCGCACCGTGATCACGCACTAATGCCACGGCGATCGCACCAGATCCACAGCCGATATCCAGCACATGTTTGCCGCTCAGGTCCACACCGGTCAACACCCGTGCCACCTCATCCGCGCCGCCGGGTGACAGATACCCATCGCCCCACAGATCTTCGAGAAATGTGATGTGTTCTTTGTCGTAGAGGTCCTCTTCGGACATCGCGTGCTACCTCCTGTGGGTGGCTTGATTTTTTCGCGCAATGCCTTGCCTGACAAGAGGGATTGTTCAGCAGCTTTGGTTTGCTCCTCTCAGGCGCAGTCCTGACAACACCCAAACGAAGGGCCAACCGCTGATGTCGCATTCCAAGACCTGGCATAGGAACGTTTGGGGGAGCAGGCTGTCCGAATTGTCGACGCTGAGAATCCATGGACCGCACACCGTGTCCAGCACGCATTGATCCATTATCGGCTCAGAGCGGTGGATGCATCTTTCAACAAATCGGTTCGGCCGGCTGACGGCGAACGCTTCGCGCCAACACGGTCACAACGCAAAGCGCAAGAGGACGCCAGGCCAGCGCAAGCGAGACGCGCCCGTCAGGACGCGACGAGCGGTCCTATTCTCGAAAGGCCCGGGCGAAGTAATCCGACAGCGGTTTCACCAGATACCCGATCGGCGTGCGATCATCGGTTCGAATAAAAACCTCTACCGGCATACCGGGCCTGAGCTCCACATCCGGGTCCAGGCGCGCGCGCTCCTCCGGCGGAAGTGCCACTTCAGCGCGGTAATACCGAACCCCGCTTACGTCATCTTGGAATGTATCCGCCGAGATGCCCGTCAATTCACCCACCAATTCCGGCGTGCGTTTCTGATCAAGCGCCGAGAACCGCAACGTGACCTCCTGTCCGACGAAAAGCTGATCCACATGGACCGGGTCCACATTGGCATTGATCACCAAGGGCCGGTCTTGCGGCACCAGAAAAAGAACCGGTTCTGCCGGACGCAGCACCGCACGAGGTGCATGAACCGTCAGCCCATAGACCGCGCCGGACACAGGCGCGACAATGTCCAGCCGGTTGATCTGTTCGAGCAAGGCCAGCCGTTGTTCGCGCAACTCCAATTCGCGAAACTGCAGGTCGCGCAACCCGGCAATCGCCTCTTCGCGCAGCTCTGCATCCAATTTCAACAACTCAATATCAATCTCGGTTCGGCGCCCTTCGGCTTGGGCCTTGTCCGCCTCAAGCTGACCCAACGTGCCTGCCAATCGCGCCTCCTCTCGCCGCAAGGCCAAAACACGAGAGGCCTGCGCCAGACCACGATCCAGCAAATCTTGCTGGCCAATCAACTCCTCCTCGATGAGATCGAGCTGTTGCGACAACGCGTCGGCCTGCGCGTTGATGCCCTCAATCTGATCGGTGATCTGCACGCGGCGTTTGCCCAGTTGGTCAATCTCACGTGCCTTGGTTTCGCGCCGCGCCTCCAGCAGACGTGCTTGCCCGTCCATCAGGTCCAGAACACTGGGATTGCGCAGCGCGCTGTCCACCAGCAACGGATCGTAGTCAATCTCATCCGCGCCATCCCGCTCCGCCTCAAGGCGGCCGCGCCGGGACATCAACTCAAAAAGCTGACTTTCGGTGATGGTGAGTTGGCTTGACAAGATGGTCGGGTCGAGCCGCACCAGCACATCGCCTGCGGCCACAAGATCCCCTTCATCCACCGCGATGCTGCCGACGACACCACCGTCTGGATGTTGCACGATCTGGCGGTTCTGATCGACCTCAACCTGACCGCCTGAAATCACCGCGCCTGCAATATTGGCAAAGGCCGACCACGTGCCAAACCCGCCCACCAAAAGCGCCAGCGCCACCACGCCAACCACCATAGGACGTTTGGGCGTGTAGGGTCCGCTCATTGCACGCCTCCTTGGCCATCACCGCCCATCACCTCAGCGCTGTTTTGAAGCACATCGCGCAGAACCTGGTTCTTGGGGCCAAAGGCGCGTACGCGCCCCCCTTCCAGCATCAACACCAGATCACACTCCTTGATCGCGGCCGGGCGGTGCGCAATCACAAGCACGGAGTTTCCGCCCGCCTTGACCCCACGAATGGCGGCATTCACCGCCTCACTGCCGGCATTGTCGAGGTTTGAATTGGGCTCATCCAGCACCAGCAACACAGGTGCGCCATAAAGCGCGCGCGCCAGGCCAACACGCTGAATTTGGCCCCCGGAGAGTTGATCCCCACTGCCCGCGATCATCGTGTCATAGCCATTGGGCAAATCGACAATCATCGCATGGGCATCGGCCAACAGGGCGGCCTTGACCACCTGATCGTCTTCTGGATCATGGGCCAGTCGGGCGATATTTTCCGCAATCGTCCCGTCAAACAGCCGAACACGCTGTGGCAAATACCCAATGTAGTCGCCACGATCCTGACCTGAATATTGATCCAACAGCGCACCATCAAGGCGGACTTCGCCCGCAGCAGGGGTCAGCGCACCGGTGATCACCCGGGCCAGGGTTGATTTGCCCGCCCCCGACGGCCCGATCACACCCACCGCTTGCCCTGGTCCAATGGAAAAACTCACACCGCGCAAAAGCGGCGTCTCAGCGCCCTTGGGGATCACCGAGACATTCTGCAACTCAAGCTTCGCGGCAGGACGCGGCAATTTGGTCCGGGGCGCCTCAGACGGGCTGGCCCCGAGCAATTCCGCCAGCGCGCCCCAGCTTTTCTGAGCGGCCTGCACCAAGGCCCAACTGCCCGTGGCCTGCTCAATCGGGGCAAGCGCGCGGCCCAACAGGATAGAGCCCGCGATCATGGCGCCCGGCGTCAGTTCGTTGCGCAAAACCAACAACGCCCCCAGACCCAGCATCGCCGATTGCAGCATCAGGCGCAGCGCCTTGGTGGCGCTCAGGAAAGAGCCGGACGTATCGGCGGCACCCAAATGCTTATCCAGGGCCTGCCCGCGCAGCATTTTCCAGCGGTCAAAAATCGTCTCGCGCATGCCAAGCGCGCTGATCATATCGGCGTCCGTTCCAACCCTTGCCGCCATTGTATCAGCGTTAAAGGAGGCCGTGTTCGCCGCCGCAGATGCATCGCGCGACACGCGTTGGTTGATCACCGCGATGGCAATCAAAACCGCACCACCGGCCAAGGCCAACGTGCCAAGCCAGGGATGAAAAATGAAGATCCCGAAAAGGAAAATAGGCGTCCACGGAATGTCAAAGGCGGCTGTGCTGACGGGTGCCGTCATCAGGCGCTGAACCTGTTCCAGATCCCGCATGCCAGAGACCGGCGTGCCCCCTTCGACGGCCGCGCGACGCATGGAGGCATCAAACACCCTTTGTTCGAGACGCGCCTGAAACCGCGCACCGACACGCGCCATCACGCGCCCACGCGCGAAATCGAGCAACCCCATCATGGAATAGAGAAACACCACCAACAGGCTGAGCGCCACGAGCGTTTCGATGGACCGGCTGGACAGGACCCGATCATAGACCTGCAGCATATAGATCGGGCCGGTCAGCATCAGCAAATTGACAAACGCGCTGAACAGTCCAACACCCCAAAACAGCCCGCGATCCTGTTTCAAAGCCGCGCGCAACTCACCCCGGCCTGGGGTTGGCATCGTCATAATGTGCCCTTTTTCACAAGGGGCAATGCGGCTACGATCGTCACGTCGTCATGTCCTGCTCAGGTTCTTGATCCTACGATGACAGACATTGATTGAGAAGTGCTTTACCGCTTCGCCGCCTCCCGAGGGCTTGTGCGATCCAACTCTGGCGTGATGGGGATGTACTCCGATGCATCGCCGGGAGGCAGTTGAAAAGGACCATTCTCCCAATCTGCGGCTTTCCACGCTTCTTTCGCCTCTTCAATCCGGTCTTTGGAAGACGACACAAAATTCCACCACAAATAGCGGTTTTCATTCAGTGTCTCGCCGCCCAGCGCCATCAACCGCGCGCCTTGTTCCCCTGCGCGCATCGATATCTGATCCCCGGGTCGAAAGACCATCATGCGGCCCGCCTCAAAAACGTCACCTGCCACCTCCACGGAGCCTTGGGTGACATAAACGCCACGGTCCTCGTGATCATCAGGCATAGGAAACTGCGCACCCGGCGCCAATACGACGTCCAAGTAGAAGGTCTCTGATTGCATGGTCACCGGGCTTGCCTCCCCATAGGCCGTGCCCAGAATGAGCCGCGCATGCGCACCGCCGTCTTCGATGACAGGTAGGGTGTCTTGTTTATGATGTTCAAAATCCGGGGCCATGTCCTCTCGGTCTTCGGGCAGGGCGATCCAGGTCTGAATGCCAAACAGCTTGTGCCGCGTGGCGCGTGTCTCGTCCGATGTGCGCTCAGAATGCGTCACGCCGCGCCCGGCCACCATCCAGTTCACCTCACCAGGATAGATCATCTGATGCGTGCCAAGGCTATCGCGATGTTCAAACTCGCCCTGATAGAGGTAAGTCACCGTACCCAGACCGATATGCGGATGCGGGCGCACATCGATCCCGCCATCGGTGATGAACTCCGCCGGACCCATCTGATCGAAAAAGATGAAAGGCCCCACCATTTGCCGCTTGGGAGAGGGCAAGGCGCGCCGGACTTCAAACCCGCCCAAATCACGCGCGCGAGGGATGATCAGTGTCTCAATGGCATCAGGATCCGCATTGGGGCAGTCCGGCCCGTGGGTGGGGTTCCAGCTCATGGTTTGGCTCCGATCTCGTCATGGCGTCCTGGTGGAAAGATAGACCGCAAACTTCTTTTGAAAAACCGCAATTGATTTGGATTTACCGTTGCAGAATGCGCAATAATTTCCGCACACCCGGATGCGGCGTCACACCAAGGCGAACGCAAAGGGGCCAACCCCCTCTTAATCTTTCCAAAAATACTCCCGCCGGAGGCGTCGAGTTACCGCAGGCTCAATCGTCCAACGAAAAGTCAGGCAGGCTGTCCACGGCCTGTTTCAAAGCGCTGCCCCAGCCTTCAGATATCTCAAGAAAATAAGGATCGTCCGCCTCAAACCGCCGCGATGG
Organism: Pseudomonadota bacterium; assembly: GCA_039030635.1. Classification (GTDB taxonomy): domain Bacteria; phylum Pseudomonadota; class Alphaproteobacteria; order Rhodobacterales; family Rhodobacteraceae; genus Roseovarius. The sequence goes on along the minus strand of JBCCDT010000130.1, from coordinate 5,404 downwards.
TCCGAGCAAAAGCTCACCTTCTGCGTAGATCTGCAAATCTATCGGCGGACCCACGGACAGGTTGGCCTTGATTGTGCTGTCAAAGCTCAACAGCATCATCTTCACCGCCGCCTCGAAACTCATCGCGCTGTCATAAGCGCGCACCAGGATGGGGCGGCCATACTTGGTCTCACCAATCTGGAAAAACGGGGTTTCGTCGCCCGCTTCAATGAAATTGCCCTCGGGGTAGATCAAGAAAAGCCGCGTTACACTGTCGGCAATCTGACCCCCAAGGATCAATGTCCCGTTAAAGGCGTTGTCCGCCTGCTGACCGCAATCCACGTGATTTGTGATGACCTCACGCAGGGTAGAGGCCACGATATTGGCCACCTCGAACATGGAGGGCGCAGAGAGGATTGTCGGCTCCCGGTCCGCAGGGGCCTTGGTGCGCTCTTCGAGCAAACTGACGACCGCTTGTGTCGTGGCTAGATTGCCCGCCGTCATCAGCGTGATCGCGCGCTCCCCCGGCACCTCCCAGCAATGCATCTTGCGAAAGGTCGACACGTTGTCGAGCCCCGCATTGGTGCGGGTGTCAGACATGAAAACCAGGCCTCGGTCGAGGCGAACGCCAACGCAATAAGTCATGAGTTTCCTCTACTGCTGCGCCACCTTGACTGCAACAGAAAGGGTTTCCTTGGCGTCGCCCATGCGCACGCCCCGGATGGGGGCGGCCTCTGAATAATCAAGGCCGGTTGCCACACGCACGTAGCGTTGGTCGGGTGAAATGCCGTTAGAGACGTCAAACCCGACCCAACCGAGCCCGTCCACGTGAATTTCAGACCAGGCATGGGTCGCGTCCTGTTCTTCGCGGTCATCCATCAAGAGAAAGCCAGAGGCATAGCGCGCCGGAAAGCCCATGATCCGGGCGCAGGTGAGGAAGACATGCGTGTGGTCCTGGCACACGCCTTTGCCCGCCGCGATAGCGTCTTCAGCCGTCCAGTCAGGGGAGGAGGACCCGATTTCGTACGCGATCTGCTCTTTGATCAACGCAGATAGCGCATGCAGCCGTTCCAATGGCTCCCCATCCGGCACTTGAGCCACGATGGAGCGGGTACCCCGGCCCGATTGTGTCATCGGTGTTGAGCGTAGAAAGAGCCAAAGCGGCGCAGGCCCGGCATGCGGGCCGACAATGCCATGGGTGTCGGCCATCTCGACCCGGCCTTCGCTTTCGATGATCAGTTCCTGAACACCGTCTGTGAGACTGATCAATTCCACGCGGTTGCGGTGAAAATCGTCGAATTCCAACTGCTTATTGGCGCCTTTCAGCCGCGTGGTCCACGCCAGAACACTTTGCGCGCGATAGGATTTCGGCGTCTGGCGCAGCTGCTGCAACCCGTAGCTGACCGGGGTGTCAAAGCTGTAGCGCGTGGAATGAGAGATGGTCAGGATCATGCGAAGAACCGGTAATCACGTTCGATCTGATGACCCAGCTCATTGAGCGCGGTCACCACATCCTGGATATACTCATGCAGCCCGTAGTCAAAAATCGAGTCCACATCGTGGGACATGAAACGGCGACACAGATCATCCGCCATTTGATGCGATTTGCGTTTGTCACCGTATTCTGAGGCGAGATACCCCAAATTGTCCCTAATTTTCGAGCAGCAGAAATTCAAACTGCGCGGCATGCGTTTGTCGAGGATCAGAAAACGGACGATCTCGGTGGGTTTGATCGTCTGACCATAGGCCGCCCGAAACCCGGCCGCGCCACTGACAGACCGCAAGATCGTTTCCCATTGAATGTTGTCCAACTGCGAGCCTACCGGCGCAGAGGTGGGCAGCAGCACGTAGTACTTCGTATCCAGAATGCGCGCCGTGTTGTCAGCGCGTTCCAGAAACGTGCCGATGCGGGCGAAATCATAAGAGTCATTGCGCAGCATCGTGCCATGGGTCGCCCCGCGCACAAGGGCCGTTCGCTGCCGGATAAGACCCAGAACATTCGGCAGATCACGCTCATTCACGCGGCGGGTCAACTTGCCCTTCACATCGATGTAGCACCCATTCATCGCGCCCCAGACCTCGGCCGTGAGGGCCGTGCGCACCATGCGTGCATTCTGACGTGCCGCCTCAATGGACGACCGCACCGAAGAAGGGTTGTCGGCGTCGCGCAACATCCAATCAATGGCGCTTTCCTTGGTCACGGTGTCATACTTTTCGGCAAAAGACGCGTCCGTGCCGGTGGTTTTCATCACCGGCGTCCATTCATCTGTCGGCGCGCCTGAGCGGGTGAGCGCGATCCGTTGGCCGGTTTCGATCAAACGGGCATTGTTTTCCGCCCGCTCCAGATAGCGGAACATCCAGTAAAGGCCATTTGCAGTCTTCCCCAGCATCAGTCGTCCAGCACCCAAGTGTCTTTCGTGCCTCCCCCTTGGGAGGAATTCACGACAAGCGAGCCTTTCTTCATCGCCACACGGGTCAGCCCACCGGGCGTGATGCGGATGCCCTTGGGGCTCATCAACACGAACGGGCGCAAGTCCACATGGCGCGGCGCGAGGCCCTGTTTGGTGAAAATCGGCACAGTGGAGAGCGCCAGCGTGGGTTGCGCGATGTAATTGGCGGGGCGCGCCTCAAGCTTCTTGCGGAAATCGCGGATTTCTTTCTTGCTAGATGCGGGCCCCACAAGCATGCCGTAGCCGCCTGAGCCATGCACCTCTTTCACAACCAACTCTTCGAGGTTGTCGAGCACGTATTTGAGCGAATCCGGATCAGAGCAACGCCATGTCGGCACGTTCTGCAAGATCGCCTTTTCCCCGGTGTAGAACTCCACAATGTCCGGCATATAGCTGTAGATCGCCTTGTCATCGGAAATCCCCGTGCCCGGCGCATTGGCCAGTGTTACGGCACCGGACCGATACACATCAAAGATACCCGGCACACCCAATGTGCTGTCGTGGCGAAAATTGAGCGGATCGAGGAAATCATCATCGACGCGGCGGTAGAGCACATCGATCGCCTTGTAGCCTTCGGTCGTCCGCATACAGAGCCGCCCATCCACCACGCGCAGGTCATGACCCTCGACCAGCTCAACCCCCATATTGTTGGCCAAAAACGAATGTTCGAAATAGGCGGAGTTGAATATCCCGGGCGTCAGCAACGCCACCGTGGGGTCACCCGATGTGCCCGATGGCGCGCTTTCGGCCAGCGACTTTTGCAACCGCAAAGGATAGTTCGATACGTTGCGCACCTTTTGCTTGGCAAAAAGTTCGGGGAACATGCGCAGCATGGTTTCGCGGTTTTCAAGCATATAACTGACGCCGGAGGGGGTGCGCGCATTGTCTTCGAGAACGAAAAACTCATCCTCGCCTGTGCGCACCAGATCAATCCCCACGATATGCGTGTAGATGCCGCCCGGGGGCATCACGCCCATCATTTGCGGTAGGAACGCCTCATTACCGGCAATCATTTCTTTGGGGACACGGCCCGCCTTCAGGATTTCCTGGCGATGATAAATGTCGTGCAAAAACGCATTGATGGCGATCACGCGCTGTTCGATCCCGCGTGACAGTTTCTGCCACTCACGACCCGAAATGATGCGTGGAACGATATCAAAGGGGATCAGCCGTTCTTCGGCCTCTTTGCGCCCATAAACGTTGAAGGTGATGCCGGTCAGACGGAAAACTTCCTCCGCCTCACGCTGTTTGGCCCGCAGACGCGCGGGATCTTCATCTGTAATCCAGTCGTGGAAGGCCGCGTAGGGCGAGCGGGCAGCATCCTCTCCTGCCCACATCTCATCAAAGAACCGTCCGTCAGACATGAGAACCACCATAGAGACCGAACTGATTTCTTCAATCATTTCAATCGAAAGGCGGTTTAAACCCCCGTTTTTGGTCAAAATTTGAGCATTTGCGCCGATCCGTCTCAGGAGAGCCCGCCGCCAACGGGTGTGGCGGCGGGCCTGTTTTTAGGCCGCAATCGGAGGCAATGCGCGTTCAATTTCAGCGCGCCGCCCCTCATATTGTGCGGGCAGTTTCAGGGCTTCCCCCAGATGCGCCGTGTCTTCATCATGGTCAAAGCCCGGCTCATTGGTGGCCACTTCGAACAACACCCCACCCGGCGTGCGGAAATAGATCGCCCAAAAGTAATTGCGATCAATCACCGGCGTGACCTGATAGCCCGTGTCCATCAGCTGCTCACGCACGCGCAATTGCGCCGCGCGATCCTCAACAGCAAAAGCGATGTGGTGCACAGACCCCGCCCCTTGCTGTGCTGCCGGGCCAGAGGTGAAGGCCTCAAGATCAATGGTGTCCGCCGCATTGCCACCCTCGATGACATAACGGGTCAGGTTGCCCTTGGTCTCGGCCTTTTGGTAACCCATGAATTCAAGTAACTCTCCGGTCGCGGCCGCATCTTGCAGCCTAAACCGTGCGCCGTCGAAGCCAAAGATACCTGCCGTTTCCGGCACGCCTGCCCCGGTCCAGGGGGTCCGGCCATGATCCTCAGCCTCGACCAAGGCAAAGCCATCACCGTCCGGGCCGTCAAAGCTCAGCCGTTCGCGGCCAAAGACGGTCTCTTTTTGCTGGCGCACAAGGCCGTGATCGACAAGCCTGGTCTGCCAATAGCCCAAGCTGCCTTTGGGCACTGCGAACTCGGTCACGCCCACCTCGCCCACGCCGCGCTGTCCGCGGGGCATGTTGGGAAAAGGGAAGTACGTCATCACGGAGCCCGGCGTGCCCATCTCATCGCCGTAGTAGAGATGATAGACGTCTGGCGCGTCGAAGTTCACGGTTTTCTTGATCCGGCGCAGGCCAAGCGTGTCGGTGAAGAACGTGTTGTTTTCATTGGCATCCGCGGCCATGGAGGTCACGTGGTGCAGTCCTTTGATGTCTTTGATCATGTTGTGCTCCTTCGCGTTTGAAAAGCGTTGATGCGAAGATAGCGCCGCAGGTCATTCGAAAAAATGGCAGGTAAAAGCGATTTACCGTTGCACAAAAAGCAATAAAAGGACCGATGAGCCACATAAGTCAGAGGAACCGGCCATCGCGGAGGTCATGCGCCATTGCTGGCACCCCTCAGTCACACTAACGTCTTCGTCATGACAGTGTTGACGCCAGAGAAAATCGAGAACCTGATTGCATGCCCGAAATGCGATGCCGTCTACGATGTGGGCTATGTCGACAAAGGCGACCGTGCGCGCTGTGACGTGTGCCACTACCCGCTGATTTCGCGCCGTCGGGATGCCGGGCTTTTGATCATCGCGATGTCGACAGCCGCGTTCATTTTGGTCGTTGCCGCGATGTTTTTGCCCTTCATCAAAATCCAACGGCTGGGCTTTCAGAATGAGACCACGATCCTCGACGCGGCCTTGGCCTTCTCAGATGGTCCGATGATTTTGCTATCACTGGCCACGGTCGGATTGATCGTAGGC
>JBCCDT010000129.1:0-11682 GCA_039030635.1 Pseudomonadota bacterium | reverse complement strand
TTCGGATCAGGCTTCCTGCGGCTGGTGCAGGATGGTGCGGATGTGCTCTTCCAGGCCGACCAAGATGGCGGAGGGGACAACTATCAGACACAGGTCGTGTTCCAGAATACAAACCTCGGTGACTTCACAGATGATAATTTCTCAATTGATCAAAATGCGGACCTTGGTTTCGCCCCAGACGGCAGCGGCATTTTTGGTGAAGAATTGGAAGGCACCAACGGTAACGATGACATCGCCGGCACACCGGGTGATGACACTGTCATAGCTCTTGCAGGGGATGACACGCTATCCGGCGGCAACGGTGTCGACAGCATCGATGGTGGCGCGGGCACGGACAGCATTGAGGGTGGCTTTGGCAATGATCTTCTTACGGGGGGGGGTGATGCGGACGAGTTCATCTTCAACCCGGGCGAGGGTGACGACACGATCACGGATTTCGAGTTAGGAGTGGATGTACTTCAGCTTAATGAAGGTTTGAGTGTGTCTTCCTTTGCCGAGGCGGATGTTGATAGCAACGGATCAATGGATACGGTGCTTGAACTCGCAGATGGGACGCGCGTGTCGCTGCTAGATGTAAATGGTTTGTCCGATGTGAACGATTTGTTCTCTTAGTAGCCTCATCCCTTCGTTGCAGAGATCTTCTGTAAAAGCGTTGGATGTCTCGTCTCACTTCTGCAATGGACTCCGGAGCTGAACGGCTGCTCGGTGCCATGTGAAAATGAGCCAAAGTCGGCGTTTGGGTACTTTGAAGGTTATTAACGAAGCGCCGCATCCGGGAAGTATGGGCTCACACCAGCCATTCGCCGCGTAGGCATCCCTTTGCAGAGCCGCGCATCGTCGGGCCGCGGTATGGCGATCTGTGCTTTGAACAGCAGTGCTTTATCCAAGCCAGATCCGCAAACCATCTGAGCTGTGCGCCTCGTGCAGCCAAATCGACGTGCCGTCTGGGCGGCCCGACGATGCGCGGCGGCCTTACGGCCTTGATTCCGCGCCGGGTGCCAAAGTAAGGATTGTAATGGGCTCACACCAGCCGTTCGCCGCGACAGCATCTGCCAAGGTTTCGTCCAACAGCGGCAATGCGGACAAAGCTGTCGCTTAGACTTTTCGTTACAAAGCGGCGCATCGTTGAGCCGCGGGATGGCGATCTGTCCTTAGAATAGCAGCGCTTTATCCAGGCCATATCCGCGAACCATCTGAGCTGTGCGCCCAGTGCAGCCAAATCGCCGTGCCGTCGCGCCAAAGGCGCGCCAATGTGGTGGGCACAATTCCAGTGTGACGAGGCGGCCCGACGATGCGCGGCGGCCTTCGGCCTTGATTTCGCGCAGGGTTGCTTGCCTGCGATCACGCAACGGGTTCGCAGCCGCCATTGACAGATTGGCTTTGCACTCGCAGCATTGATGGGTGGGCTTGAGAGCCGTCCACATAAAAAAAGGCCCCGCTCGCGGCAGGGCCTTTAGATCGGTCATATGAAAATCGATCATTCGGTGACGGCGTTGTCCACGGCGATCGAGACGCCCGGGCCCATGGTCGAGGTGAGCGAGATCTTTTTCATGTAGGCGCCTTTGACACCCGTCGGTTTGGCTTTTGCCACGGCCGACACGAAAGCGCGGACGTTTTCGACGAGCTTGGCTTCATCGAACGAGGCTTTGCCGACGCCTGCGTGCACGATGCCGCCTTTGACGGCTTTGAACTGCACTTCGCCGCCTTTGGCCGCTTTCACGGCATCCGCCACATCCATCGTCACCGTGCCCACTTTGGGGTTCGGCATCAGGTTGCGGGGGCCCAGCACCTTACCCAGACGGCCCACGATGGGCATCATGTCCGGCGTGGCGATGCAGCGGTCAAATTCGATGGTGCCGCCCTGGACGGTTTCCATCAGATCCTCGGCACCGACGATATCAGCACCAGCGGCTTGCGCTTCTTCGGCCTTGGGGCCGCGGGCGAACACGGCGACGCGGACGTCTTTGCCGGTGCCGTTGGGCAGGCCGACCACGCCGCGCACCATCTGGTCCGCGTGGCGCACATCGACGCCCAGGTTCAGTGCGATCTCAACGGTTTCGTCGAATTTTGCCTTGGCGTTGCCTTTGACGAGGGCCACGGCCTCTTCCACGGTCACGTCGGATTTGCCAGCAAAGGCCTCACGCGCGGCGCGGGTGCGTTTTCCTAGTTTTGCCATCTTACTTCACCTCGATGCCCATGGAACGCGCAGAACCGGCGATGATCTTCATGGCCTGGTCTACATCGTTCGCGTTCAGGTCTTTCCACTTTGCTTCTGCAATCTCGCGCACCTGCTTGGCAGTGACGGTCGCAACCGTTTCACGGCCCGGCAGGCTGGCGCCGGATTTCAGCTTGGCGGCTTTTTTCAGGTAGTAGGACGCCGGCGGCGTCTTGATGTCCATGTCAAAGGACTTGTCCTGATAGTAGGTGATGACGGTGGGGCACGGTGCGCCCGGTTCCATGTCCTGCGTCTTGGCGTTGAATGCCTTGCAGAATTCCATGATGTTGATGCCGCGCTGACCCAGCGCCGGACCGACCGGCGGGGATGGGTTGGCTTGCCCGGCGGGCACTTGCAGTTTCATCGTGCCAGCAAGTTTTTTGGCCATGAGACCTCTCCTTTTACAGCATCCCACCATCGCGATGGCAGGACAGGTTTGCCCGTGGTTCGGTGCCGCTGCGCGCAGTGGCCGCCTCCCACGTATGAATCGCCCTTTGGGGCAATGGGCGGGAGATAAAGGGAATGACCGCGAAAGGCAATTGGTTTTGCGAGAGGCCGAGGCGCGGGGCGTGCTGGGCCTAAACGGGGGTCCAGCTGCCGTTGCGGTTGGAGGAGGTCACGCAGGCCTCAATGAATTGCAGACCGCGCAGGCCTTCGCGGATGCCGGGGAAGTGGACGTCATCCGGGGCCGTGTTGCCCGCGCGATGGGCGCGGATGGCGGTGGCGGCCTCAGAGTAGATATTGGCAAATGCCTCCAGATACCCCTCGGGGTGGCCTGCGGGCAAGCGCGTGAGCCGGATGGCCGCATCGCCCGCGTTCGGCGAGCCACGGGTGATCGCGCAGCGCGGGCCGTTTTGGGGCGCGTGCCAGAGGGTGTTCGGCTCTTCTTGTGCCCATTCCAGCCCGCCCTTTTCGCCGTAGACGCGCAGACGGAGCGCGTTTTCATGGCCATGGGCCACCTGGCTTGACCAGAGCATGCCGCGCGCCTCATCCGCCAGACGCAGAAGGATATGGGCGTTGTCATCGAGCCTGCGCCCGGGCACGAAACTTTGCAAATCGGCGGCGAGCGATGTGACGTCGAGCCCGGTGACATATTCCACCAGATTGAAGGCGTGGGTGCCGATATCGCCGATAGACCCGCCCTGCCCGCTTTTGCCCGGATCGGTGCGCCATGCGGCTTGCTTGTTGTCGACCTCATCGGAGAGCCATTCCTGCGGGTATTCGGCCTGCACCACGCGGATCCGACCCAGGGCGCCATCGGCGATCATCTGGCGGGCGTGGCGCACCATGGGGTAGCCGGTGTAATTGTGGGTCAGGACAAAGAGCGCGCCGGAGGTTTCCGCAATTTGAGCCAGTTTCCTGGCCTCGCTCAGGGTCAGTGTCATGGGCTTTTCGCAAATGACATGGATACCCGCCTTGAGAAACGCCGCTGCCGGTTCGAAATGCATGTGATTGGGGGTGACGATGGAGACGGCCTCAATGCCGTCGTCGCGCGCGGCCTCAGACCGGAGCATGGTGGCGTAGTCCGGGTAAATCCGGTCAAGGCCAAGTGCTGCGCCCGAGGCCTGGGATTTTTCAGGCGTGGAGGAGAGCGCACCGGCGACGAGCGTAAAGTGGTCATCGAGCCGCGCGGCGATGCGGTGGACCGCGCCGATGAACGCCTCATTGCCGCCGCCGACCATGCCAAGTTTGATGCGTCCCATGGATGTGCTCCTTTTCTGGGCGGCCCAGTGGGACCGGATCACGTCAATGCCCGCCTCGACGACCTCTTCTTCGGTGCCAAAGAGCGGGCGCCAGACCTTGGTCGCGGCGGCGATCTCAGCGAGGGACTGCCCAAAGGCTTCAATCACGATCCAGTCGTCATAGCCGATCTCTTTGAGCGCGGCGGTGACCTCTGTGTAGTTGATATGGCCTTGGCCGGGCGTGCCGCGATCATTCTCAGAATAATGCACGTGGTTGATGGCGGGGCCTGCGGTGCGGATGGCGGCGGAGAGACTACGCTCTTCGATATTGGCGTGGAAGGTATCAAAGAGGCAGCCGTAGCCGGGGAAGCCCACCTCCTCCACCAGGGCTTTGGATTGGGCCATGGTGTTGAGCGCGTAGCATTCAAAGCGGTTGAGCGGCTCGACCGACAGCGTGACGCCCGCGTCATGGGCAAAGCGGGCCATCTTGCGGTGACTGTCGGCCAAAACCTCAAGTTCGCGCGCGGTGGGGCCTTGGCCGGTGAAGACACCTAGTGGCCCGTGAAACGGCCCGCAGAGCAGCTCCACCCCCGCCTCGGCGCAGCACTCAACCATCCATTTGAGGTGATCGACACCGGCCTCGCGGGTGGCGAGGTTGAGGCTCATGGGGTTGGCCTCCGGGCTTGGTACGATGCCCACGGCGGTGCGGCGCAGGCCCAGCCCATCAAGACGCGCGCCGATGGATTTGTACTCAGCAGGCGTGCCTTCAAAGACCGGGATCTCAACCCCGTCATAGCCTGCGCGTTTGATCGCCTCACACTGCGGCATCAGGTCATCGCGCAGATGGGTTGTCCAAAGCAGCAGGTTGAACCCGGCCAGCATGGGTCAGTCGAGGCCAAGGGCCGCGCGGTTGGCGGCCTCATCCGTGCCGGCATCGGCGAAATCATCAAAGGCGCGTTCCGTCACCTCGATGATGTGGTCTTTGACGAACGCGGCCCCTTCGCGCGCGCCGACCTCAGGGTGTTTGAGGCAGCATTCCCATTCGACCACGGCCCAGCCATCAAAATCCATGGCCGCCAGTTTGGAAAAGATCGCTTTGAAATCGACCTGCCCGTCACCCAAGGACCGGAAACGACCCGCACGATCGACCCACGGCTGATAGCCGGAATAGACACCTTGGCGACCGGTGGGATTGAACTCTGCATCCTTGGCGTGGAACATCTTGATCCGGTCGCGGTAGATATCGAGATTGTCGAGGTAGTCGAGGCATTGCAGCACGTAGTGGCTGGGATCGTAGAGCATGTTGGCGCGGGTGTGCCCATTTACACGCTCGAGAAACATCTCAAAGGTCACGCCGTCATGGAGGTCTTCGCCCGGGTGGATTTCATAACAGACATCTACGCCGCACTCTTCGGCATAATCCAGGATCGGGTGCCAGCGTTTGGCCAGCTCATCAAAGGCGGTTTCAATCAGGCCCGGCGGGCGCTGCGGCCAAGGGTAGAGATAAGGCCAGGCAAGCGCGCCTGAAAAGCTGACCATCGTGGTTAGCCCGAGGTTTTGCGTGGCCTTGAGCGCGAGACAGACCTGATCGACCGCCCATTCCTGTCGCGCGGTGGGGTTGCCATGCACGGCGGGGTCGGCAAAGCCATCATACATGCTGTCATAGGCAGGGTGGACGGCGACGAGTTGGCCTTGCAAATGGGTCGAGAGATCAGTGATCTCAACCCCGTTGCGGGCGGCGACGCCTTTGAGTTCATCACAGTAATCTTTGGACGCGGCCGCCTGCCGGAGATCGAAAATACGGCCATCCCAGCTTGGGATTTGCACGCCTTTATAGCCGCAATTGCCCGCCCATTTGGTGATCCCGTCCCAGGAGTTATAGGGCGCGGTGTCGCCGGCGAATTGCGCGAGGAAGAGACCGGGGCCTTTGATGGTCTTCATGTGGCCGCTCCGAACCGGGCGTTGAGCGCGTCAAAGGCGCCTTGGAACACATCCATCGAGATCATCTCGGTGAGGCCCGGCTCATCCTCGGGCGCGCAATTGAAGGTGGCGCGCCAGCGGGCGAAGGTGCGGTTGCCATCGGTGATGCGCTGCAATTCGAGGCCTGCGACGTAGTTTGTCAGCGGCATCGGACTGTCGAGGATGGAATACCAGAAACTGTGTTCGCGGTCCGATTGGGACAGGAGCTTTTCCCGGATATTGCCACCATCGGTGAGGTAGAAATTCCGCACGCAGCCGACCTGATCAGACGGCGCGCCCTCTTCTATCCGGGAGCGATCAATCAGCGGGTGCCAGTTGGGCATGGCGTTGAAATCGCGCACCACGGCCCAGACCCGATCGACATCCGCACCGATGACAGAGGAGACATCGACACTAGCCATCCTTTTTGTCCTTTTCGGCCTTTTCGGCGATGGATTGCGCATCGCGGGCCGCGCGGAAGACATCGCCCATTTTGGACACGGACCCTTCGACGCCCACCTCTTTCATCAACTCGTCAATCAGAGGGGCCTGCACACGGTAGCGCAGCGCGCTGTCGATCACCTCATCGGTGGGGGATTTGGCGTTGCCGTCGCCCCCGCCCATGCCGCCCATCTGCACGACCTTGATGCCGTCGATCTTTTCGATGGGTTTGACGCTTTCGCGGATGATGACCTCCAACTTGTCGATGAGGGCGGCGCGGAGGCGACCCAGGCGGGCCTCTTCTGAGAGCATGTTGTCGGCCTCATTGCGGATGCGGTCGGCCTCAGCGGCGACGGCGGCGCGCAGCTGTTCTGCGGCAGCGTCTTTTTCCGACATGATCTTGGAGACCTCGGCCGCGCGGCGCGCGCTTTCGGTTTCGCGGGCGGTGGCGATCGTTTCCTCGGATTTGGCGGCCTCGGCCAGACGTTCGCCGGTTTTGATGCGCTCTTCGGCTTCGGACGCGGATTTCTGCAGGACCTGGATTTCCTTGTCGATCTCGGCCATTTCCACGGTTTGCTGGCGGTTGATTTCTAGCGTGCGCAGGTCCTGTTCGCGCAGGACGCGGCTTTCATCCAAGGCGCGGTCAGAGGCGATGCGCGCGCGCTCCACCTCTTCTTTGGCGGCGATCTCTTGTTGGTTGGTGGCTTGACGCGCGGAGATGCGCGCGCTTTCGGCCTCGGCATCCTTTTGCGCCTGTTCGCGGGAAATTTCGGCCTTTTGGGCGGCGCGGGATTTTTCGACCTCGCGGTCCTTTTCGAGCCGCGCCATTTCGCTTTGACGGTCGAGTTGCAGCGTCTCTTTCTCAGCGGCGAGATTGGCCTCACGGATGGCGACGATGGCGCGTTGTTCGATGTCATTGCGCTGTTTGCGGCGATCCTCGACCAGTTCGATCAACTGCGTGAGACCCTCGGCATCAAACCGGTTGGCCGGGTTGAAATATTCCAGCGCGGTCTGATCGAGGTTGCGGATCGCCACAGTGTCGAGCGTGAGACCGCTTTTGGACACGGCGCCCGAGGCGCGTTCGCGGACACGGTCCACATATCCCGCGCGATTTTCATGGATTTCGGTCATCGTCATCTCGGACGCGGCTGAGCGCAAAGCGCCGAGGAATTCGCCCGCAAAAAACGCCGACAGCTCATCGGGGTTGGTGGTCATGCGGCCCAAGGTGGCGGCGGCAGAGGAGACCGCCCCCGGCTCAGGTGCCACGCGCACGAAAAACTCCGCATCCACATCGACGCGCATTTTGTCTGCGGTGATGAGCGCGTCCTCTTTGGCCGCGCCCACGCCCAGCCGGGCGAGGTTGAGGCTAACGGGGGTGATCTCATGAATGACGGGGATCACGAAGGTGCCCGAATTGATCACGACCTTTTCGCCGCCCATGCCGGTGCGGACAAAGGCGCGTTCCTTGGTGGTGCGGTGATAGAGCCAGTTCAGCAGCCAGACGGCGATGATGATCGCAACAATCAGACCGATGATCCAAAGGATGATATCTCCTGCCATGGTCGTTCTCCTTTACCGCGCCTTGATGGCTTTGAAGGCTTTGGTTTGTTCGGTCAGTGCCAGTTCCGTGGGCAGACGCTCCATCGAGGAGGCGCCGTAGAAGCCGTGGCAATTCTCAGTGTTCCCCAGCACGTATTCGGCGTCGCCCGGCATCGCCACCGGCCCGCCATGGACGAGCACGATGGCGTCTTTGTTCACGCGCATGGCCGCCTCGGCCCATTCATCGACCACGGCGGGGCTTTCCTCCAGCGTGTAGCCGGTGGTCTCCGCGCCGATGGAGCCACCTGTGGTCAGGCCCAGATGGGCCACGATGATATCCGCGCCCGCCTCGGCCATGGCGGTGGCATCGTCTGCGGAGAAGACATAGGGCGTCGTCAGCATGTCCTTGTCATGGGCCATTTTGACCACGTCGATTTCCAGCCCGTAGGACATGCCCGTCTCTTCGAGATTGGCGCGGAACGTGCCGTCGATCAGGCCGACGGTCGGGAAGTTCTGAATGCCGGAAAAGCCGATGCGTTTGACGTCATCGAGGAAGGCATCGAAATTGCAGAAGGGATCGGTGCCGTTCACGCCCGCGAGGACCGGGGTTTTCTTGGTGACGGGCAGCACCTCATTGGCCATTTCCATCACGATCTCATTGGCGTTGCCATAGGCCAAAAGCCCCGACAGAGATCCGCGCCCGGCCATACGGTAGCGTCCGGAATTATAGATAACGATCAGGTCGATGCCGCCATCCTCTTCGCATTTGGCCGAGAGCCCAGTGCCCGCGCCGCCGCCGATGATCGGCTCACCTGCGGCTTTCATGGCTTGGAATTTCTCCATCAGCGCTTTGCGCTCAAATCTAGGCATGGCGGGCTCCTTGGGGCTGACCGGCGATGTCGTGGAAGGCCGCGATGGCGGCGTCGGCAAAGGCCGGGTCGTTGATATGGCAATCGAGGTCGATCAGTTTGTGGGTGTCTGTGGCGCGGAACGTGCTGCGCAGCGCGTCATAGAGGGATTTACGCGCGAGCGGGTTGTCAAAGGGCTGACCCTCGGCATCCAGCGCCGACACGCCCTTTTGCGGCAAGAGAAAGCGCACGGGGCCGGGCATCTGGTTGAGCCGCTCGGCGATCCAGTGGCCAAAGCGGGTGTTTTCCTCGGCCGTGGTGCGCATGAGCGTGACTTGCGGATTGTGTTCGTAGAACTGCCGGTGCTGGTATTTTTCCGGGATCGTGGGCGGCGCGCCCCAGTTGCACATATCAAGCGCGCCGACAGAGCCGACATAGGGAATGGGGTTGCGGATGAAGGCGCCAAAGCGGTCTTCATTGGCCGGGAACACCCCGCCCAGCATCATGTCGCAAATCTCAGTCGTGGTGAGGTCGAGCGCGCCTTGGAGATAGCCGTTATCAGCCAGCTTTTCCATCGACCGGCCGCCGACGCCCGTGGCGTGGAAGACGAGGCATTCATAATCCGCCTCCATCAGCGCGGTCACCTGCTGTACGGCGGGGGTGGTGACGCCGAACATGGTCAGGCCGATGGCGGGTTTCGTCTGTGGCACGGCGGGGGCATTTTCGCGGGCGAATTTCACCGCACCGGCCAGCGCGTCCGCCCCGTTGGCCAGCACCTTGGCGCTGATTTGATTGATGCCTTGGACGTCGGTGACCGAATACATCATCATGATGTCCGAGGGGCCGACATATTGACCCACCTCGCCCGAGGCGACGGTGGAGATCATGAGTTTGGGCACACCCACGGGCAGCGCGCGCATGGCAGGCGTGGCGAGCGACGTGCCACCAGAGCCTGCCGCCGAGATGATGCCGGCCACGCCTTTGACACCCGATGACCAGCGTTCAAAGGCCAGGGCCATACCCGCCACAGCGGTGCCGCGATCGCCGGTGAAGACGCCGCTGGCCCCGCTGGGGTGCCAGACCGCGATGTGGTGCGGTGGCACATCGGCGGAGGACGGCTTGCCAGAGGTCGACAGATCAATGGTTTTGACGCGCAAACCTTGCAGGACCAGACGGTCGCGGATGAAATTGAGCTCGGTCGCTTTGGTGTCGAAGGTGCCCACGACCAGGACGGAGCCGTCGACATTGCCCGCAGGCAGGACGGAGGCCGCACTTGAGGGCGTGACACCGGGATCGGAGGTGGTGGAGGCATCCCAATGGGAGGGCGACCAGCGTTTGGGTGGGACGTAGCGCCATGCGCCTTGGGGGGCTTTGACGGCAGGTGTGGGGGTGGCTGTGGGCGCGTCCGCGATGGGTGTCTCGGACCCGGGTTCTGCGGGCACAGGTGCCGCGTCCATCTGAGCATCATCGAGCCGCCCAACGCCCAGTAGGCGCTGTTGCAAGGCACGATCAGAGCTGAGTTTGGCGGCATCGATGACGGTCGAGATGCGCCCATTGACCATGATCGCGCAATCCTGCGAGACGGCGGTGGCCACGGCGATATTTTGCTCCACCAGAAAGATCGCCACATCGCCTTCATCCGCGATCTTGCCCAGCATATCGACCACTTGATCGACGATCACGGGCGCAAGACCTTCGGTCGGTTCATCCATCACCAGAAGGCGCGGATTGGGCAGAAGCGCGCGGGAAATGGCGAGCATTTGCTGCTCCCCGCCCGACAGCTGCGCGCCGCCATTGTTGCGCCTCTCGGCAAGGCGGGGGAAGCTGTCATAAATGCGCTCCGGCGTCCACGGGCTGCCGCGTTGGGCGCACAGGCGCAAGTGTTCATCCACGGTGAGCGAGGGCCAAAGGCGGCGGCGTTGCGGGGTGTAGCCCACACCCATGCGCGCAATCTGATGCGGTGATTTGCCGACCAGTTCCTGACCTTCGAACCGGACAGAGCCCGATGAGACCGGCACCAGCCCCATGATCGCATTGCAGAGCGTGGTTTTGCCCATGCCGTTGCGGCCCAGCACGGCGTGCACGCCTTCGGTGACTTCGATATTGACGCCTTGGAGCGCGTGAGAGGCCCCGTAATGCACGTGCAGGCCGCGCACCTTTATGACGGAATTGCCGCTCAATGCCCGCCCCCCAGATAGAGCGCCTGCACCTCGGGATCGTTTTCGATCTCTTCGGGGGTGCCTTCTTTGAAGATGCGGCCGTTGTGCATCATGGTCACGGACTCGGACACGCGCAGGGCGACATCCATGTCATGTTCAATGATGATGTAGCCGATATGACTGGGCAGGGCCTGTAGGATTTCGATGAGTTCGACCCGTTCCGTGGGTGAAAGCCCGGCGGCGGGTTCATCAAAGAGAATGAAGCGCGGGGCCCCGGCCAGGGCGAGACCGATTTCCAATTGGCGCTGTTGGCCGTAGCTGAGCGTGCTGACCTCGGTGTTGCGCACGTCTTGGAGATGGACCAATTCGCACAAGGTTTGCGCCATGGCGCGGCGGGCGTCAGACGGCCCCGGGCGGCGCAGGGAAAAGCGGTTTTGCGACACGCCGCGACAGGCCAGGTAAAGGTTGTCGATGACGGTCAGGTTCTCAAACAGCTGAGAGATTTGGTAGGTCCGGCGGAGGCCCCGCCGGATCCTGTCATGCACGGGCAATTCGGTCACGTCTTCACCAAAGAACCGCACGCGGCCCGTGGTCACCGGAAAATCGCCGGTGATGGCATTGAAGAGCGTTGTCTTGCCCGCCCCGTTGGAGCCCAGAACGGCACGCCTCTCTCCGGCTTTGACGGCGACATTGATGTCGGCCAAAGCCACCAGCGCGCCAAAGTGGCGGCTGACCGCCTCCAACTCCAGGGCGTATTGCCCAGCGGATTGGAGGCGGGTGAGAGCGTCTGTTCGGCTCATTCCGGGCGCCTCAGGGTCTTACTCGCAAACCGGGTTTTC
>JBCCDT010000128.1:0-11743 GCA_039030635.1 Pseudomonadota bacterium | reverse complement strand
GAGGTCAGCAACGGAAGCGGCATAGTCGATTCGTGCCGCCTCTGTCGCGTTCGGGTTCCACATGTAAAACCAGTTCAACATGCCAAAGACCGACATTGTCACGTTGCGGTGCCTCGTCTTGTCGAGGCTCAGTTTGTCCGGCGCGCAGCTTTGCAAAACGTCTGACATAAGGCCCACAAGCTCCCTTTGGTAGCCCTTCAGAACGTCTTGCTTTTCCGACGACAAAAGGGGCAGACCCTCGCCTTGGATTTTGTGCTCATTGTCCATCCCCTCATAGGCCAACAAAAACCCACGCGTTAAGGCGTGAAGCTGCTCTTGGGGGGACAGGCCAGCACGGTCGATACCAAGGATCAGATCGCGCAGATCCGACAAGTAACGATCAAGGATGTCAAAGATGATGTCATCCTTGCTCGAATAATAGTGATAGATGTTCGCCTTTGAGATGCCACATGCCCGTGCCACCTCATTCATGGAGGCGCGGGCGATACCTTCGCGGGCAAACACCTCGGCCGCGACTGTCAGAATGTGCCGCCGTTTGTCGTCATAGTCTTTGGCAATTGTGCGAACCATTGATTTACGCCTTTGGACGGTTGTCGATCACGCGGCGGGCTTTGCCCTGGCTGCGCTCTACGGTGCCGGGTGGGCCGACCGTCACTTTGGCCGACACGCCGATCACGTCCTTGATCCGCTTGGTCAAGGTTTTGGCCGCGCTCTCACGCGCCTCATCCGAGCCGGCCTCCAATGTGGCCTCTGCGAAAACAGCCATGGCATCCATGCGCCCATCCCGTGTCAGTTCAATCTGGAAATAGGGGGCCAGTTCAGGAATGGCCAGCACCTGTTCTTCCACCTGCGTTGGAAACACGTTGACGCCGCGCAGAAAGATCATGTCATCGCTTCGGCCCGTGATTTTTTCCATCCGCCGCATCGATCGCGCCGTGCCAGGCAAGAGCCGCGAAAGATCGCGTGTGCGATAGCGGATCATCGGCAGCCCCTCTTTGGTGATGGTGGTGAAGACAAGCTCTCCCATTTCACCATCGGGCAAGACCTCACCGGTGTCTGGATCGATGATCTCGGGATAAAAATGATCCTCCCAGACGTGCAACCCGTCCTTGGTTTCCACGCATTCATTGGCAACACCGGGGCCAAGGATCTCGGACAGGCCATAGATGTCCACGGCGTGCATATCAAAGGCCTCTTCGACCTCGGACCGCATCGCATTGGTCCATGGTTCGGCCCCGAAGATACCGACCTCCAGCGCGCTGTCTCTTGGGTCCAGTCCTGCGGTCCGATAGGCCTCCAGGATATTGAGCATGTAGGACGGCGTGACCATAATCGTGGTCGGTTTGAAATCTTGGATCAGGGTCAGCTGCCGCTCTGTCATACCGCCGGACACGGGCACAACCGAACAGCCCAGCCGCTCCGCCCCGTAATGCGCCCCCAGCCCACCGGTGAACAGGCCATAGCCATAGGCAATGTGCACGATATCGCCGGGTTTGGTGCCGGACGCCCGCATCGAGCGGGCCACCATATCCGCCCACATGCTGATGTCGTTGCGCGTATACCCCACCACGGTGGGTTTGCCCGTCGTCCCGGATGAGGCGTGAATGCGCACAATCTCTTCGCGCGGAACCGCAAAGAGGCCAAAGGGATAATTGGCGCGCAGATCTTCTTTGTACGTGAACGGAAATTTCGCAAGATCGTCCAAGGACTGCAGGTCATCAGGGTGCACGCCGGCCTCATCAAACCGGGCCTTGTACATGGGCACGTTGTCATAGGCATGGCGCAGCGACCATTTCATGCGATCAAGCTGCAACGCGCGGATCTCATCGACAGAGGCGACTTCAATGGGGTCAAGCGTGGCGCGGTCCGGTGTCAGGTCTTTCATCTTGTCCTCCCAGTCATTCTTCAAAAAGCTGCCCACGCACGGCGCGCGAACAGCCTCTGAACTCAGCGATGCGCTGACCATCCTGGTTGGTGACGGTCACGTCATAGACACCATTGCGCCCGATCAGGCTGACCTCCCGCGCCACGGCCACCAGCCGATCACCCAATTGCGCCGGGGCGAGGTAGGTGATGGTGTTGTGCTGCGCCACCGTCGCCTGATTTCTGCTGTTGCAGGCAAAAGCGAAGGCACTGTCGGCCAAGGTAAATGTCACCCCGCCATGGCACATGCCATGGCCGTTTGTGTGCTGCGTCTCTACCGTCAGAGACAGCGTTGCCTGCCCTTCATCCACATCCTCTATTTTCAGTCCGACCCATGCACTGGCCCGATCGTTTGACCACATGGCTTCGGCGGCCCGTTTGGCGCGGTCTTTGGGTGTCATGGTCATGTCCCCTGAAACTTTGCCGCGCGCTTGTTGAGAAAGGCAGAGACCCCTTCGGCGTAATCGTCCGATGCGCCGCAGGTTTCTTGATAGGTGGCCTCCACCTCCAGCTGCTCTTCAAACGTATTCGTCAGGGCCGCGTTCATCGCTTTCTTCATGTGCGCCAAACCAAGGGTCGGCCCCGTTGAAAGCTGCTGGGCCAGGTTCCGGGCGGATGGCATCAAATCCTCTGCTGGCAACGCCTTCCAGATCATGCCCCATGCCACGGCCTGCTCTGCTGTGATCGGCTCTGCGGTCATCGCAACGGCCTTGGCGCGGGCCGGGCCCAACAGATGGGTCAAAGACCATGTGCCCCCGGCATCCGGCACCAGACCGACCTTGGCGAAGGATTGGATGAACTTTGCGGTGCTAGAGGCCAGAACAATATCACAGGCCAAGGCCAGGTTCGCACCCGCACCCGCCGCCACGCCATTGACCGCACAGATCACGGGCAGTTCTGCATTGCGGATCAGACGCACCAACGGGTTGTAGTATGTCCGAAGCGTATGACCGAGGTCGGGCGGGCCATCCATTTTCGCAGGGTCACGATCGCCAAGATCTTGACCCGCACAAAACCCGCGCCCCGCACCCGTCAACAGGATCGCGCGTTTACCGTCTGCGATGGCGCGCTCCAGCGTGGCGCGCAATGCAAGATGCATTTCGTCATTAAAGCTGTTAATCTTGTCAGGCCGGTTGAGTGTGATCTCAACCCAGGTGCCGTGATCTTCAGATAGGATCGTATCTGACAAAATCGCGTCGGGCATCGAAGTCTTCCTTGCATTCAGTGTGATCCTTGATTACATAAACCGACCGGTTGGTCAATCTTAGAAAGTCACTGCTTGCCCAAAATCGTTCAAATCGATGTGACAGGTGAAATCGCGTGGGTGCGGATCGATAACCCCCCGGTCAATGCGACCTCCACCGCTGTGCGCGCAGGCCTTTTGCAGGCTGTAGAACAGGTACAGGGCTGCGCGTTGGCTGTGTTGTCCTGTGCCGGGACCACCTTTGTGGCCGGTGGCGATATGTCAGAGTTTGATGCCCCTCCGCAGGAGCCACATTTGCCTGATGTCGTGGCCGCGATTGAAAATAGCACGGTCCCGTTTGTCGCGTTGCTGCACGGCACCGTGCTGGGCGGCGGGTTTGAAATTGCCATGGCCTGCGCCTGGCGCGTGGCCCGGCCGGACACACGGTTCGGGCTGCCAGAGGTCAATCTGGGCTTCATCCCAGGGGCCGGCGGAACCCAACGCGCGCCCCGTCTCTTGGGGTGGCAGGCAGCGTTTGAGATGGCATGTCTGGGACAGATGAAATCCGCCCAAGAGCTTCTCGACCTTGGTGCGCTGGACATGGTGACCGAGGATCTTGAGGCCGCCGTTACGCAGTTCAAAAACCGCGCCAAGCCGCGCCTGTCCGACCGAACCATCGCCCCGATGACCAAAGACGAAGAAACGCGCTTCAAAGAACGTGTGCTGACATTCGCCAAGGGGCGGCAGGCACCATTGCACAACCTTGATGCGCTGACCTGGGCGTCGCGCCCCTTCGCAGAGGCCCAACCGAAGGAACGCGCCCTGCATCTGAAGCTGCGCCGCTCTGAGGAAAGCATTGCATTGCGCCACATGTTCTTCGCCGAGCGCGCCGTCACCAAGCCTGCAATCCTCAAGGGCGTTCCCCATGAAAAAATCGCCCAGGTGGCCATTGTCGGCGGCGGTCTGATGGGTTGCGGGATCGCGATGGCGTGTTTGCTGGCCGGTCTCCGCGTCACCCTGATTGAACGCAATGCCGAGGCCGCCGACAGCGCGCAGCGCAGCGTGGCATCGCTGTTGCAAGGGGCCGTGGCGCGCGGAAAAATCAGCGACGCCCAACTCAATTCGCATCTGCAGGTCTTTAGGACTGCCGACACCTACAGCCTCGCCGCAGAGGCTGATTTGGCGATCGAAGCCGTGTTTGAGGACCTGGATATCAAACGCTCTGTCTTTGAAAACCTGGCTCAAACTGTCCGCGCTGATACCCTCTTGGCGACCAACACCTCTTATCTCAATCCCGATGAGATTTTTGACGGCATTCCAGGGCCTGAGCGTTGCCTCGGCATCCATTTCTTTTCGCCCGCACATATCATGAAACTGGTTGAGATCGTGCGCGCCTCGGGCACATCTGATGCCGCCCTCGCCACCGCCTTCACCTTTGCCTCACGGCTGCGCAAAACGCCGGTTCTGGCCGGGATTTGCGACGGGTTTATCGGCAACCGGATCCTCGCCGCCTATCGCCGCGCGGCAGAGTATCTTTTGGCCGATGGTGCCTTGCCGCATCAAGTCGACGCCGCGATGCGCCGCTTTGGCATGGCAATGGGCCCGTTTGAGGCGCAAGATCAGGGCGGTTTGCAAATCGCCCTAGCCAACCGGCGTAGACAGGATGCGACCCGCGACCCGGATGAGCGCTACGTCGACATCGCAGACCGGATTTGCGCGTTGGGGCGTTTGGGCAAACGCACGGGCGCGGGGTGGTACGCCTATCCTGACGGGGCCAAAACCGGTGAGCGCGATCCAATCGTCGAAGACGTGATCGTGTCATATGCGCGCGACGCGGGTCTCACGCGCGGGTCTTTCACAGAAACCGACATTCAGACGCAGCTTCTGGCCGCCATGGCCAATGAAGGCGCCCGGATTGTCGAAGAGGGCATCGCCGAAAACGCCGCCGTCGTCGACGTCGTAAAATGCGCTGGATACGGCTTTCCCAGATGGCGCGGAGGTCCGATGCATTGGGCCGATACCGTGGGCCATGATGCCGTCACATCCGCCCTCACCACCCTAGAGATCGCAAGCCCCGGGTCCTGGATCCGCGCAGGAGTATTTTGTCATGACTGAAATATCGCCCCGAGAATTCGACGGAAAAATGGTCCATGACGTCAGAAGCTTTGCCGCAGGTCACTGGATCGGAACCGACGACGCAGCCCGAGCCATTCATTCCGCTGTGACCGGGCAGATCATCGCGCGCGCAGGCAACAGCGCGCTTGATGTGGCGGCGATGCTGGACCACGCGCGGGATGTGGGCGGGCCTAACCTGCGCGCGATGACGTTCCACCAAAGGGCCAAGTTGCTCAAGGCGCTGGCCTCCCATCTCGGAGAGCACAAACAGCCGCTTTATGATGCCTCCTTTGCCACTGGCGCCACACAAAAGGACCATTTGATCGACATTGATGGCGGCATTGGCACGATGTTTGTCTTTGCCTCCAAGGGTCGTCGGGAAATGCCCGATGGCCATGTCTATCTGGATGGCGAGGTGGAACAGCTGTCGCGCAACGGCACCTTCCTGGGCCAGCATATCTGCACCCCGCGACAGGGTGTGGCCGTGCATATCAACGCCTTCAACTTTCCCGTCTGGGGGATGCTGGAAAAGCTTGCCCCGACCCTTCTGGCGGGCGTGCCTGCCATTGTGAAACCCGCCACTGCCAGCTGTTATGTCACCGAACGGGCCGTCGAAATCATGCTGTCCAGCGGTCTTTTGCCAGAGGGCACATTGCAGCTTGTGTCAGGTGGTTTGGGTGACATGCTCGACCGGCTTGGTACGCAAGATGTGGTCAGTTTCACAGGCTCGGCCGACACTGCATTCAAGCTGCGCTCCAACCCTAATATTCTGCGCAACTCCGTCAGTTTCATCGCGGAACAAGACAGCCTCAACGCCTCTATCCTTGGCCCGGATGCCGCGCCGGGCACGCCAGAGTTTGATCTCTTTGTAAAAGAAGTGATGCGCGAGATGACAACGAAAGCCGGGCAAAAGTGCACCGCCATTCGCCGGATTTTCGCGCCCCAGGTGCATGTCGATGCGGTCATTGAGGCGTTGCGGGTCAGCCTGTCAAAAACAACCATCGGCGATCCCAAGGACCCGGCGACGCGGATGGGGGCATTGGTCTCTCAGGCCCAAAGGGCGGATGTCCTGGAAAAGGCCGCGCAGATCGGCCAAGAGGCAGAGCGCGTGATCGGCGACCCGGAGAATTTTGATCTCAATGGCGCGGGGCCCGATGGGGCGTTCCTGCCGCCGATGCTGTTTCACTGTGCCAATCCCGACGCGGCACACACTGTGCATGAGGTAGAGGCGTTTGGCCCGGTGGCGACCATCATGCCCTATTCGGATCTTGACCATGCCATCGCCTTGACCAATCGCGGGCAAGGCAGCCTTGTGGCCTCTGTCATCACCAATGACGGTGACGTGGCCCGCCGCGTGGCCCTTGGCGCGGGCGCGTTCCACGGCAGGCTTTACTTCAACAACGCAACATCCATGGCCGAAAGCACCGGACATGGCTCCCCCTTGCCGCATATGGTGCATGGTGGCCCCGGGCGGGCCGGCGGCGGAGAGGAGATGGGCGGCGTACGCGGTGTTTTGCACTACCTGCAGCGCACGGCCATTCAAGGCAGCCCCGATATCCTGACCGCCATTGGTGACAAATGGGTGCCCGGCGCGCAAGAGATCACCCATACTGATCACCCTTTCACCCGCAGCTTCCATGACCTGCACATCGGGGAGACCTTTCACACCCCGTCGCGCGTCATCACCAGCGACGATGTCGCCCATTTCGCGGAGTTTACCGGTGATAAGTTCTACGCACACATGGATGACGCCGCCGCCGCCCGGAACCCGTTTTTCCCGGGCCGGGTCGCCCATGGGTATTTGCTTCTGAGCTTTGCCGCCGGGCTTTTCGTGCAGCCCGATGAAGGCCCGGTTTTGGCCAATACGGGGCTGGACAACCTGCGTTTCATGAAGCCGGTCGTTCCCGGGGATGCGCTCAAAGTGCGTCTGACGGTCAAGCACAAGACCCCGCGCAATGCCGATTATGGCGAAGTGCGCTGGCACGTGACGCTTACCAACCAGGATGATGACCGGGTGGCAGAGTATGAGCTCCTGACAATGAACGCCTACGCGACAGCCTGACTTGTGGGCGGTGGACATGGCGCTATTGTCGGGCGCGATGACGCACGCGCCCGATCCCCCCGTCACGGCCCAATTGCTCGGCCTCGAAAGCACCAAAACATGGTCGCTGATTGCGACGCTCTTTGGCGATCTGGACGGGGATGAACTGTCCGGCAAGGCAATCTGGTCCGTGTTGGAGCCATTGGGCATCAAGCCCGAAGCCATGCGCGTGGCGCTGCATCGCTTGAAAAAAGATGGCTGGATCGTGTCCCAAAAAGCGGGTCGCGAAGTGATCTACCGGTTGTCCGATCAGGCCAGGGCTGAGACGCAAGCCGCCCGGTTGGATGTCTACAGGCCGGACCCGAAATTTGATGCGGGATGGCGTTTGGTGATGTTGGCCCCGGGCAGCGATCCGATCAATGGGCCGCACGTCGCGCTGGACAAGGCGCTCATCTTGGTCCCGCAACAGGCGGCAGTGCCTGACGCGGCGCTTGAGCTGACAATGTCCGATCCCATCCCGGTGTGGGTGGAGGATGCAATGGTGCCCCGCCACCTGCGCGATCAGGCTGTCACGCTGACGGGGCTGGCCAAAGCGTTCCTCGCCACGGGGCCCGCGGGTGACACGATCACCGCGCGGCTTTTGTTCCTGCATTACTGGCGCAAGATGGCGCTTCGATTGGGCACCTGGGCCCATATTGGCATCATGCCCGATGGAACCATGGCGCAGTGCCAACGCGCGATCACTGACGTGCTGCGTGACACCGACCGCATCAGACCCAAACATCAAGACACCTAAGGGAAACACCATAAGAATAGATGATTTCCACCAAAATATGTTACGAAAAATTACTTGATATAAAAATACGTAACATGTTATCTCGAACCCAAGAACAGGAAGAGTGACTCGATGCCCGCATTTATTCTCGATGCAGTCCGCACACCCATTGGCCGCTACGGCGGGGCGTTGTCGACAATTCGGGCCGATGATCTGGCCGCTCTGCCGATCACCGCGCTGGTCGACCGCAATGCGCATATTGATTTTGCACAGGTCGATGACGTGATTTTGGGTGATGCCAACCAGGCGGGCGAAGACAACCGCAATGTGGCACGCATGGCAGCCCTTTTGGCGGGGTTGCCAGAGACCGTGCCGGGCACAACGATCAACCGACTTTGCGGGTCTGGCATGGATGCGGTCGGCATGGCGGCGCGCGGGATCAAGGCGGGGGATTACCACCTAGCGATCGCCGGCGGTGTCGAAAGCATGAGCCGCGCACCCTTCGTGATGCCCAAGGCGGAGACGGCCCTGTCCCGTGCCAATGCGGTCTATGACACGACCATCGGCTGGCGCTTTGTGAACCCCAAGATGGAGGCCTCCTACGGGACGGATTCCATGCCGCAGACAGCGGATAACGTGGCGCAAGACTATGGCATTTCGCGCGAAGATCAGGATGCGTTCGCCGCCCGCTCTCAGGCGCGCTATGCCGCGGCGGCTGAGGCTGGGCATTTCGATGATGAATTGATCCCGGTCATGGTTCCACAACGCAAAGCGGAGCCGATGCTCTTTGATTTGGACGAACATCCCCGCCCAGGCACGGATGCCGCCAAACTGGCCAAATTGCGCGGTGTGAACGGGCCGGACAAGACCGTCACGGCGGGCAATGCCAGCGGCGTCAATGACGGTGCCGCAGCCCTGCTTTTGGGCAACGAAGACATGGCAAAGGGCACCCAACCGCTGGCCCGCATCGTCGGTATGTCCGCCGCAGGTGTCGCGCCGCGCGTTATGGGCATCGGCCCAGTTCCCGCCGTGCGTAAGGTGTTAGAGCGCACAGGCATGACGCTCGACCAGATGGATGTCATCGAACTCAATGAGGCCTTCGCGGCGCAGGGTCTTGCCGTCTTGCGTGACCTTGGCCTGCCTGATGATGCAGATCACGTGAACCCCAATGGCGGCGCCATCGCCCTTGGTCACCCGTTGGGCATGTCGGGCGCGCGCCTGGTGATGACCGCCGCCTATCAGCTGCGGCGCACCGGTGGGCGTTACGCGCTGTGCACAATGTGTGTTGGCGTCGGACAGGGCGTCGCGATGATATTGGAACGTAGCTAGAAAGGACCCCGCTTATGTATGCACAGATGGTCAAATCAGAAGCCACGCAAGACGATCCCGAAATGCTCGCCGCGTTCCAAGAGCGCATCGACCGCGGCGAAAAGATTGAGCCGAAAGACTGGATGCCCGAGGGGTATCGCAAGACGCTGATCCGGCAGATCGGGCAACATGCGCATTCCGAAATTGTGGGTCAGCTGCCCGAGGGGAACTGGATCACCCGCGCCCCGTCCCTTGAACGCAAAGCGAACCTTTTGGCGAAAGTGCAGGATGAGGCCGGCCATGGGCTGTACCTGTACTGCGCCGCCGAAACCCTGGGTGTGAGCCGCGATGAGCTGACAGAAATGCTGCTTGATGGGCGCATGAAGTACTCCTCAATCTTCAACTACCCCACGTTGACCTGGGCGGATATGGGCGCGGTTGGTTGGTTGGTTGATGGCGCGGCGATCATGAATCAGGTGCCGCTCCAACGCACGTCCTACGGGCCCTATGCCCGCGCGATGGTGCGTATCTGCAAGGAAGAAAGCTTTCACCAACGCCAAGGCTATCACTTGCTCATGCACATGGTGAAAGGCACGCCCGCGCAAAAACGCATGTGTCAGGATGCGCTCAACCGGATGTGGTATCCCGCGCTGATGATGTTCGGCCCCTCCGACAAGGACAGCGTGCATTCCGAGCAGTCGATGAAATGGAAAATCAAAATGAATTCCAATGACGAACTGCGCCAGAAGTTCGTGGATGAAACCGTGCCGCAGGCGGAATATCTCGGCCTCACCATTCCGGATGAGACCCTCACATGGAACGAAGACCGCGGGCACTATGACTTTGCCGAACCCGATTGGTCCGAATTCTATGACGTGATCAAGGGCAACGGCCCCTGCAACGTAGACCGCATCAATGCCCGCCAAAAGGCATGGGATGATGGGGCCTGGGTGCGTGATGCGATGCTTGCCCATGCCAAGAAGAAAGCCGCCCGTCGCGCGGCGGCGGAGTAAACCGATGTCACAGGAATGGCCACTTTGGGAGATTTTCATCCGGGGGCAACATGGCATGAGCCATCGCCATGTCGGCTCCTTGCACGCCCCTGACGCCGATCGCGCGATCAGAAATGCACGCGATGTCTACACCCGCCGCAACGAAGGCGTGAGCATTTGGGTGGTGCAATCCAACCATATTGCTGCGTCCAGCCCATCCGACAAAGGCCCGATGTTTGATCCGTCCCGGGACAAGGTCTATCGGCATCCCACCTTTTACGACATCCCCGACGATGTTGGAAAAATGTGATGTCGGATCAGAACGCACTCTTTGAGTTTCTGCTTCGGCAAGGGGACAATTCCCTCGTTCTGGGGCACCGCCTATCAGAATGGTGTGGCATGGGCCCGGTGCTGGAAGAGGACATCGCGCTGGCCAACACGGCGCTCGATCTCATTGGTCAAACGCGGCTGTGGCTGTCCTACGCGGCGGAGGTCGAAGGCGCGGGACGCGATGAAAATGATCTGGCGTACCTGCGCGATGTCTATGACTTTCGCAACGCGCTTTTGTTGGAAATGCCCAACCAAGATTTCGGGCGGACGATCCTGCGCGAGTTCTTCTTTGATGCATTCCAACTGCCCTGGCTGACCGCCTTGAGCCAAAGCGCCGATGGACGTGTGGCTGAGATCGCCGCCAAATCCGCCAAGGAAGCAAGCTACCACCTCGAACGCTCTGCCGAGACGGTGATCGCCCTTGGGGATGGCACGGACGAAAGCCATGGCAAAATGGTCACCGCGCTGGAATACCTTTGGCCCTTTGCAGGCGAACTCATGATCGATGATGAGGTCGATCACGCGATAGTCAAAGAGGCGATTGCGCCGCTGCCGTCCACGATCAAACCGGCCTGGGATGCGACGGTGAACACCACGTTGACCGATGCCATGCTCACCCGCCCTGACAGCGATTTCGCCCATGCGGGCGGGCGCAATGGGGTCCGGCACACCGAACATCTGGGTCATATGCTGGCCACTATGCAAATCCTTCCACGCTCTCATCCGGGGGCTACATGGTAGCGGCGCAGCCCATAACAGAAGCCCAGATTTGGAACTGGTTGGAAGATGTGCCCGATCCCGAAATCCCTGTGATTTCGGTTGTTGATCTGGGTGTGATTAGGGAAGTGGATGTCTCTGGCGATGGCGTGACCGTGACCATCACGCCCACCTATACCGGTTGCCCCGCCATGACGATCATCTCTTTGGATGTGGAGCTTGCCCTGGCCAAGCGCGGGCTCGACAAGGTCCATCTGAAAACCCGCCTCGCCCCGGCCTGGACAACCGATTGGCTGTCCGACAAAGGGCGCGCGCGGCTCGAAGATTACGGCATCGCCCCGCCTCAACCGGCTGGCGGG
>JBCCDT010000127.1:0-11756 GCA_039030635.1 Pseudomonadota bacterium | reverse complement strand
GCCATGACCAGGTAATCTGCCGCAAGTTCGATGCGTAACTCTTTGGCTTTCTCAACAAATTCCAGATACTGACGCGCCAGTTGAAGCACAGAGATATGGCGCAGATCCACCTTCTGCGTCCGCCCCAACGTCAACAGCAGGTCAAGCGGCCCTTCAAAGCCGTCAATGTTCAATATCAGCGCCTCAGCCGCCATCCGGTCGGCCACGCGCTCCATATCGCCGCTTTCGAAACTGTCGTCTTCCATGAGGTCTTTGATCAAAGCTACGCCGTCAGCGCAACCAGCTTTGCCTCAAGGGCAGGAATGTCAACCTCATCCGGGGTCTGACGGGCCGCAAGCGCCCGCTCTGCCCGCAGTTGCGCGGCATCTGTCATACGTCCTGAGGCCTCTACGACCTTTCGGCGGTCCTTCAGCGCGGCATTGCACAAAAGCACCACATCGCAGCCCGCCTCCAGGGACGAACGCGAAATGTCACCCAGATCGGCCTGCAGCGCTCGCATCGTGATGTCATCGGTCATAATCAGCCCGTCAAACCCGATCTCATCGCGAATATGTCCCATCACCACGGGCGACAGCGTGGCCGGTTTGTCATCCAGCGCCGAGAACACGACGTGGCCGGTCATGCCCAAGGGAAGATCGTTCAGCGCCTTGAAGGGCGCAAAATCGGTGGCGGTCAGCACCTCCAGCGGCTCATCCGTGCCGGGCAAGGAGAAATGGCTATCGACTGTGGCCCGCCCATGGCCCGGCATGTGTTTGACCACGGGCAGCACACCACCGGCCAAAAGACCATCTGCCACCGCGCGTCCTATCTTGGCCACCTGAACGGGATCATCGCCATAGCATCGGTCGCGCAGAAACTCATGGGTGTCTTCCACCAGCAGATCGACCAAGGGCGCGCAGTTGCAATCGACGCCTGAGGCGCGCAATTCATGCGCCATGAGGCGGTAACGCAGATACATCGCCTCTGCCGCGTCAGGCCCGGCCCAGGCCACCTCATCACGCGGCGAAACCCACTCTGTCCAGTGTGGCGCACGCATCCGCTGCACGCGTCCGCCTTCTTGGTCAATCAAAACCGGGGCCTCACGGCCAACCGCCTCGCGCAGCTCAGAGGTCAGCGCGCGCACCTGATCTGGGCTTTCGATATGGCGGGCAAAGAGGATGAACCCGAAGGGATCGGCGTCCCGAAAGAACGTCTTTTCTTCATCCGTCAGTCGCGGGCCGGTGCAATCCAGAATAGTTGCGCCGAAATTCACCGGGTGACGACCGGGATGCATTCGGCCCGTTCCGCCACCAAGGCCGAACAGAACCGGCGCGCGTCGGAAAGATCCTCAAACCCCGCGGCACGAAGACGGTAAAAGGTGCGCCCGCCGCTGGTGGCCTTTTGGATCACGCGGCCTTTGCCTTGCAGGTAATCACCAAACTTGTTCGACAGCTTTTCCCATTCCTGCCGCGCAATATCGGCAGAGGCAAAGGCCCCAAGTTGCGCCAACCGCGTGCCCACAGGCAGCGTTTCAGGATCGATATCTTCGGCCGGCCCTGCCGATGTCAGTGTCACCGCTTGCGGCACCGAGCCAAGCCCCACTGGGCGCTGCTTTGGCCGCAAAGACCGACCCAAGCCCCCTTCGACAGGGGCGGCAATCACCTCCGGTTCCGGTGTGTCTTCGGGTGCCGGGGCCGCTGTGACCTCGGGGGCGCCTGGGGCGTCTGGGGCGTCTGGGGCCGTCTCTTCGGCGGCAATGGGATCAATCCCGTTGGCCAGTGAATTGGCCAAAGCCTCCACCGCGGCCAGTTGCACCGGATCAAGCGTCTCTGCGGGGACATCCGCCGCCTCAGTCTGAGAGGTTTCTGTCAGCTCCGGGGCTGTTTCCGGTTCCGGGGCGCGCGCAACATCGTCTTGGCTTAGGTTCAGGGGCGCAGGGGCCAGGATCAAGCGATCCGCCGGGCGCGAGGCCGTGCCCACAGCCGCCACATCATTGACCGACAGGCCTTGATGGTCGGCAATGGCCCCGCCCGGTGTTTCGGGTTGCATCCGAATGGGGCCTTCTGCGGCGCGCACCACTGGCACACCGCTCACATCTCGGGTGATCAACTGATAGGCCCAAACGGTCACGCCGATCAAAAGGGCCAGGGACACCGCCGCACCCGCGACATGCATAAACCCGCTGGCTGACACCGCCCGGGGAGTGGTTTTGGAAGGGGGACCTGATGCGTCTACTGCCATGCTCTGCCTCGCCTAGATGTCGAGCCGGTCAGTCTGTCGCGCCGGTCTCAACTCTGCCTCAGTGATCCGGCTTATCTAGGGTGCGTTTACCGCATCTCTTCTGCCGGTGTTACGCCCAAGATACCAAGCCCCGCAGAAATAACAACGGCCACGGCACGTGCCTGTGCAATTTTTGCCTGGCTTGTGGCGGCATCGCCCTCTTGCAGGAACCGCAAGGATGGCGTGTCGTTGCCCCGGTTCCACAACGCGTGCAATTCACTCGCCAAATCATAGAGGTAAAAGGCCACGCGGTGCGGCTCATGGGACCGCGCTGCCGTCTCCACCAGGCGCGGCCATTCTGCCAGTTTCTTGGACAAGGCCAGCTCCGCCTCATGGGTGTTGCCCGACAAATCCGCCACGCGCAACGCGGCATCCGAGACATCAATCCCGGCCTCAGCGGCCTTGCGCAGAACCGACGACACCCGCGCATGGGCATATTGCACGTAGAACACCGGGTTTTCTTTGGATTGCTCCAAGACCTTGTCGAAATCGAAATCGAGCGGCGCGTCGTTTTTGCGTGTGAGCATCACAAACCGCGTCACGTCCGAGCCGACCTGATCGACCACATCGCGCAAGGTCACAAAGGTGCCCGCCCGTTTGGACATCTTGAACGGCTCGCCGTCCTTATAAAGCTTCACCAGCTGCGTGAGCTTGATATCGAGGGGCACCCGGCCATCCGCCAGCGCGCTCACAGCAGCCTTCATCCGTTTGACATAGCCACCATGATCGGCCCCAAACACATCAATAAGGGCGTCAAACCCTCTGGAAACCTTATCATAATGATACGCGATGTCCGGCGCGAAATAGGTCCATGCGCCATCAGATTTCTTCACGGGCCGGTCCACATCATCGCCGTGCTCGGTCGATTTGAAAAGCGTCTGCTCCCGCGGCTCCCAATCCTCTGGCAGCTTGCCCTTGGGGGGCTCCAGCACACCCTCATAGATCAGCCCTTTGGCTTCCAATGCGCTGAGCGCCTCTTCGATGCGGCCTGTGCCATAGAGAGATTTTTCGGAGTAAAACACATCCATCTTCACCCCAAGCGCGGCCAGATCCGACCGGATCAGATCCATCATCGCGTCGGTGGCAAAGTCGCGCACCTCTTCGAGCCAGACCTGCTCATCCTGGTCCACGAACGCATCGCCAACCTTGGCCTTCAACGCCTCGCCCACCGGCACGAGGTAATCGCCGGGATAGGTGCCATCCTCAAACGCCACCGCCTGACCATGCGCCTCCAGGTACCGCAAATAGACCGACCGGGCGAGCACATCGACCTGCGCGCCGCCATCGTTGATGTAGTATTCCCGCGTCACGTCAAAGCCTGCGTGATCCAGCAGGCTGGCCAAAGCATCGCCAAACACCGCGCCCCGCGTGTGGCCCACATGCAACGGCCCGGTGGGGTTGGCGGAGACGTATTCCACATTCACTTTCTGCCCCAAGCCCATGTCAGAACGGCCAAATTCTGCGCCTTTCTCCAACACAGCGCGGATCACATCCTGCCACACGCCCTCTGCCAGACGCAGGTTCAAAAATCCCGGGCCGGCCACCTCCGCGCTGGTGATCCGCGCGTCCTGCCCAAGCGCTGCGGCCAGTTTTTCCGCGATATCGCGTGGCTTCATCTGCGCGGGCTTGGCCAAAACCATCGCCGCATTCGTGGCCATGTCGCCATGGGCCGCGTCGCGCGGCGGCTCTACCGTGATAGGGTCCGTGTTCAAATCATCAGGCAGATCGCCTGAGCCCTGCAAATCGGCAATCGCAGACAGCACAAGCTGTCGAATGTCAGAGAAAAGCTGCATCGCTGGCGTCCTTGATGGATTTGCGCCGGTTTATCACCGCAGGGTTTGGCGTCAACGCAGGAGTCCCCGTCAAAGCGCCCGCCGCGCGGAATCAAGGGCTTTAGCCCGGATCGCCCAAAGCCCATCCCGGTGGGCGCTTGTCAAAAAACGCCCCAATCCCTTCGGCCGCTTCGGGATCCTCCCAGGCCGCAACCAACGCGGCAATCGTTGCCTCGATCACAGTCTCATCAATCACCGGCCCCAACGACCGCAGCAATGCCTTGGACCGCGCCACAGCCCCC
This sequence comes from Pseudomonadota bacterium, assembly GCA_039030635.1. Lineage (GTDB taxonomy): Bacteria > Pseudomonadota > Alphaproteobacteria > Rhodobacterales > Rhodobacteraceae > Roseovarius. The sequence goes on along the minus strand of JBCCDT010000127.1, from coordinate 7,423 downwards.
GGCGCGCAAGACAGATAGGGCGCAACCTCCGCCGCCACCGCCGCGTCCAGATCGCTCGGCGCCACAACCTTGGTCAAAAGGCCCAGATCCACCGCGCGGGCCGCATCAAACCGCTGCCCTGACATAAACACCTGCCGCGCCCGCGCCTCCCCCATGCGTGCGCAGACATATGGTCCGATCGTCGCCGGGATTAGCCCCAGCCACGTCTCGGTCAGCGCCATTTTCACCTCATCCGTGCCCACCACCAGATCGCACACGCTCACCATGCCCACGCCGCCACCAAACGCGTTGCCCTGCACCCGCCCGATCAACGGCTTCGGCAACGTGTTCAGCGCCTGCAACATGCGCGCCAGTTTCGTGGCCTCGCGCGCCCGATCCTCGGGGCTTGCATCGAATTGCGCGCGCATCCAGCCCAGATCGCCACCGGCGCAAAAGCTCTTGCCCTTCGCGGCCAGTACGACCACGCGCACGCTCTCATCCGCGCCCAGCTCTGCTGCCGCATGGGTCAACTCTTCGATCATCTGTCCGGAGAGCGCGTTGTGCTTCTCCTCTCGGGCGAGCCACAGTGTCACGACCCCGCGCGCGTCCCGCTCTAGCGTCAGCGTGTCATACATCCCCCAACTCCTTGCCGTGATCGTCCAACCAGTCCTGATAGGCCCAGACCATATGGTCGACGAACCACACTTTGGGCAGAACCGCCAAAAACATCCCGAAAACTGTCCAATCGATCCGCAGGTGCCAAAGGCCCAGCGCCAAAAATACGACCCCAGGCACCGAGGCCACGGTCAGGATCATCGCCCAGGTCTTGTGATGGGCCCGCACCTCATCGCGCCGATTGAGCCAGATCCGTTCCCCCAGAACCCCGCGCGAGGCCCAATTATCGAGCGACGCAGGTGGCGGAAAGAGGCGTGGATTCAACCAGTTCCAGATCAAAGCTAATGCAACCAAACCCCACGCCCACGGCCCAATCCAAACCCGTGACCAAATCGCCAAGGCCAAAAGCGGCAGCACCGTAAAGCGGGTGAAGGCCGACCACGGATTGGCATGGCGCGCCCAGACCGCATCCGACATGCCCATGACCCGCTCCGCCGCGCGATAGATATCAGCCATGATCGCCCCGCATCGCTTGCGCCAGATCTGATGCTTCGCGCAACACGGCCTCATCTAGCCCTGTGTCATATCCCAGTGATATCAACCGCTTATGCACGGCCTCTGTCGCAACATGACCCGCTGCACCGGGCGCATAAGGGCATCCGCCAAGCCCCGCCACAGCAGCGTCAAAGACGCGCAACCCGTGCGCCAACGACACTTCGATATTCTCAAGCGCCCGCCCCCCGGTGTCGTGGTAATGCCCGGCCAAACGCGCCACCGGGACAACCTGCGTGACAGCCTTCAGCATCGCATCCATCCGCTCCGGCGTGCCCTGCCCGATCGTGTCGCCGAGACTGATTTCATAACACCCCATCTCGTAGAGTGCCGCACTGACCCGCGCCACGGCACCGGGATCAACCGGCCCATCATAGGGGCAATCACTCACACAAGACACATAGCCCCGCACGCGCATCTCCGCCGCACGCCCGGCCTCGACCACCGGTGCGAACCTCTCCAGACTTTCGGCAATCGTGGCGTTGATATTGGCCTGAGAGAACCCCTCTGAGGCCGATCCAAACACCGCCACCTCACTGGCCCGTGCGGCCTGCGCGCCCTCAAACCCGCGCATATTCGGCGTCAGCGCAGCATAGCTTACGCCATCGGCCCGCGTGATCCCCGCCAAAACGGCCGCCCCATCCGCCATCTGCGGCACCCATTTGGGGCTGACGAAACTGGCGACCTCAATGCGGCGAAACCCGGCCCGGCTCAGGCAATCAATCAACGCGATCTTGTCAGCCGTCGGGATAAACTCCGCCTCATTTTGAAGGCCATCGCGCGGCCCGACCTCAAAGATCTCAACGTGGTCACCCATCGGCCTTCAGCGCCTCCATATCCGGTGCCGTCTCCTGCGCCACGGGTGTCTCCACCATCGCTGCCGTCCAGCCCGCCAAATGCGCACGCCGGGCCACCATCTCGGCAATCTCCGGCACCATCAGCGCGTAGTCCATCATCGGCCAAAGGTGACAATCGGCGAGTGTGATCTCACCCGGCCGCAAAACCAACGCCTCCGCCGCAAGGGTCTCTAGCGCGTCCAGAACACGCGGTGCGGCGTCGAGACCGGTTTCCAGTTCTGCCACATCCACAGGCGCGCCCTGCATCGGGTTGAACACGTGTTGCACCGCGGCCTGTCGCACCAATGGCCAGTAAAAATAGCTGTCCGCCACGCTCATCACCTGCCGCATACGAGCGGCGGCCTCTCGGCCAACTGGGCGCAACACGGGATCAGGGTAAACCGCTTCCAGATAGTCCAAAATGGCTTGCGTTTCGTAGATCGTGAACCCGTCCGCCTCTAATGTCGGCACGCGCCCAAAAGGCTGCACACTCCGTAAGGCGTCTTTGCCGCCATCTTCAAAAGGATCAATGTCTTCAAGCAAGTAAGATACGTTCTTCAAGCTCAAGACCATCCGAACCGTTCGGGCATAGACGCTATAGAGATTGCCGTAAAGGATCACGTCTCACGCCTCTTCTAGCCGCACCAAGGGCGCACCCGCTGCCACCTGCGCGCCTTCCGACACCAGCACCTCTGCCACCACCCCATCCGTGGCCGCCAAAAGCGAATGCTCCATCTTCATGGCCTCCAAAATAGCCAGCCGATCGCCTTTCTGGACCGCCTGGCCGGTTTCCGCAGAAAGCCATTTCACCAGCCCCGGCATCGGCGCCTCGATCACATTGGCCCCACCCTCGACCGCGTCTTCCCGCGCCAGAGGGTCCACCCGGTCGAACGCAATGCCATAGGCGCGGAACACGGTGACCGCACTCGGCGTCACGGCAACCTCGGGGGCAATGTCCCCATTGAGCCGCCACACACCGCCCTCGCGGCGCGCCTCAACGCGCGCATCGCCCACCACCACGTCATGGGCATCGGCCGAAAGGCTTGCCATCCGGGCCGCAATTTCATCTTCGCCATGCCGCAGCTTCACAGGACGCCACAGCGGCGACCACAGGGTAAATCCGATCTCCGGCCCGTTCCGGTCCAAGACCCCGTCGGCGGCCAGCGCGGCCAGGGCCACATCCTCAGCCGTGATCGTGCCGACCTGCACCAAACCCTCAAGATCCCGCGCAATGAGGCCAGTATCCACATCGCCCGCCGCAAAGCCCGCATGCTCAGACAAAGCACCGAGAAAGCCCAGGTTTGTCACCGTGCCCGCCACTTGGGTCCGCCTCAACCCGTCCGACAACCGGCGCAGCGCCACATCCCGCGTCGGGCCGTGCACCACCAGTTTGGCAATCATCGGATCATAAAACGGCGAGATGTCATCGCCGGCCCGGACCCCGGTATCGGCGCGCACACCTTTGGGAAACTCAAGATGCGTTAGCCGCCCCGTCGCAGGCAAAAACCCCTTGGGTACATCCTCGGCATAAAGCCGCGCTTCAAAGGCATGACCGGTGATCGTCAGATCGTCCTGCGAGATCGTGAGCCCCTCGCCACTGGCCACGCGCAGTTGCCACTCCACGAGGTCCACACCGGTGATCGCTTCGGTGACGGGATGCTCCACTTGCAGGCGCGTGTTCATCTCCATGAAGAAAAACCCGTCCTCGCGCAGACCTTCCGCGCTGTCGACAATGAACTCGACCGTGCCGGCACCCGCGTAGCCGATGGCCTCAGCCGCGCGTACGGCGGCGCGGCCCATACTGGCGCGCATGGCGGGTGTCATGCCCGGCGCAGGCGCCTCCTCGATCACTTTCTGATGGCGGCGTTGCAGTGAACAATCGCGCTCAAAAAGATGCACCGCGCGCGTGCCATCGCCAAACACCTGCACCTCAATATGGCGCGGTTTGCCGACGAATTTCTCAATCAGCACGGCCTCATTGCCAAAGGCGGTCTGCGCTTCCCCGCGCGCGGCACTCAGCGCCGCGTCAAACTCCTCCGCCCGCTCAACCAGCCGCATGCCCTTGCCACCGCCGCCCGCCACGGCCTTGATCAACACCGGAAAGCCAACGGCCGCTGCCTCGGCGGCCAAATGTGCCGCATCCTGATTGGCACCGTGATAGCCGGGCACCACCGGCACGCCGGCCTCCTCCATCAGCGCTTTGGCGGCATCTTTGAGCCCCATGGCCCGGATCGCCGCCGCAGATGGTCCGATGAAGGTCAAACCCGCCGCCTCCACGGCCTCCACAAAGTCCGGGTTCTCACTCAAAAACCCATAGCCCGGATGGATCGCTTGCGCCCCGGTCTCCAAAGCCGCCTCAATGATCCGATCCCCGCGCAGGTAACTGTCCTTTGGCGCTGCCCCACCGATATGCACCGCCGCATCGGCCATCGCCACATGGCGCGCGGCCTGGTCCGCATCCGAATAGACGGCCACCGTGCGCACGCCCATGCGCCGCGCCGTCTGCATCACGCGACAGGCAATTTCACCTCGGTTGGCGATGAGAATGGTGTCAAACATCGCTCACCCCCGGCTTCATCTTGCCAAAAATACTCAAATCCCGCGCCATCAAACGCGGCGACGCAAGGTTGAGGCGGTGCAAACCCACGAAAGACGGCGCAAACTCACATTCTAAAGAGGCCAAAGCGCGTCTCCTCAATTGGCGCATTGAGCGCGGCCCGCAGCGACAAGGACAGCACAGCGCGCGTTTTGCGCGGATCAATCACCCCATCATCCCATAGCCGGGCCGAGGCATAGAGCGGGTGGCTTTGCGCCTCAAACATCTCAATCGTGGGCTGTTTGAACGCGGCCTCATCTTCGTCGGACCAGGCCCCGCCTTTGCGCTCAATGGCTTGGCGTCGCACGGTCGCGAGAACGCCCGCGGCCTGTTCACCACCCATCACAGAGATCCTCGAATTGGGCCAGGACCACATAAAGTTCGGGCTATAAGCCCTTCCACACATGCCGTAATTTCCCGCACCAAAGGAGCCGCCGACAACCATCGTCACTTTGGGCACCGCGCTGGTGGCCACCGCTGTCACCATCTTGGCCCCGTGGCGCGCGATGCCTTCGTTTTCATAACGCTGGCCTACCATGAAGCCCGTGATATTTTGCAGAAACACCAACGGGATACGCCGTTGCGAGCACAGCTCAACGAAATGCGCCCCCTTTTGTGCACTCTCGGAAAACAGCACGCCGTTATTGGCGATGATCCCAACGGGACACCCCTCCAGATGCGCAAAGCCACACACCAGTGTTTCGCCAAAGCGCGCTTTGAATTCGTCAAACCGCGATCCATCCACCACCCGCGCAATCACTTCGCGGATATCATAGGGCGTGCGCAGCCCCGCAGGCACAGCGCCCAGGATCTCATCCGGGTCATAGGCGGGCGGCTCCGGGTTGGCCCATTCCACCGTCTCCGGCATGCGCCGATTGAGCCCGGCCACAGCCCGCCGCGCCAGCGCCAAAGCATGGGCATCATCTTCGGCCAAATAGTCTGCGACGCCCGAAAGCCGCGTATGCACATCGCCGCCGCCCAACTCTTCGGCGCTGACCTCCTCGCCCGTGGCCGCTTTGACCAATGGGGGGCCCGCCAAGAAGATCGTCCCTTGGTCGCGCACGATAATGGTCACATCCGACATGGCGGGCACATAGGCCCCACCGGCCGTGCACGACCCCATCACAACCGCGATCTGCGGGATGCCCGCCGCGCTCATCTGCGCCTGATTGTAAAAGATCCGCCCGAAATGGTCGCGATCGGGAAACACCTCATCCTGGTTCGGCAGGTTCGCCCCGCCGCTATCGACCAAGTAGAGGCAGGGCAAATGGCATTGCTGCGCGATCTCTTGGGCGCGCAGGTGTTTTTTGACGGTCATGGGGTAATAGGTGCCGCCCTTCACCGTGGCGTCATTGCACACGATCATGCAATCGGTGCCCTCAACTCGGCCAACACCCGCCACAACGCCCGCCGCAGGGGCCGCCCCATCGTAGAGCCCATGGGCCGCCGTCGCGCCCACTTCCAAAAAGGCGCTTCCCGGATCAAGCAAGGCCGCCACCCGCTCCCGCGGAAGCATTTTGCCCCGCGCCACGTGCCGCTCCCGTGCCGACGCGCCGCCCCCCGCCTGCGCGGCCTCAGCCGCCTCTTCCACCACGCGCAAGGCCTCCAGATGAGCCGCGCGATTGGCTTTGAAATCCTCTGAAGCCGTCAGAATGTTGGAGGTAAGTTTCATACGTGGCCCTCCGCGATGGCGCGCGCCTTGAGGTCTTTGCGAATGATCTTGCCCGTTACTGTCACTGGCAGAGCATCCAAGAACGAAATTTCCCTTGGATATGAATATTTTGCCAGTCGTTCTTTCACAAAATCCTGCAGCCGCGATGCGTGATCCGTGGATCCGTTAAACCCTGGCTTCAGGACCACGTATGCCTTCACAATCTCGGTGCGCAGCGCGCAGGGCTTGCCCACAACGCCGACCGTGGCCACAGATGGATGTTTGAGCAGGCAATCCTCAATTTCTGCCGGGCCAATGCGGTAACCCGCAGATGTGATCACATCATCCTCACGCCCCACAAACCGCAGATAGTCGCCTTGCCAAACACCCCGATCCCCGGTCAGCATCCAGTCACCGCGAAACTTGGCCGCTGTCTCCTCCGGCCGGTTCCAATAGCCCAACATCATTGAGGCGGAGCCGCGGCGCACAGCGATATCGCCTTCCTCTTGCGTCGGCCGGCCTGTTTCATCCAGAACCGCCAAAGCATGCCCCGGAACCGCCCGACCAATACACCCAGGGTCCGGCGCAAAAAGCGCCGTTGTGCTAGAGGCCACCATGTTGCATTCGGTTTGGCCGTAAAACTCATTGATGGTCAGGCCAAAGGCCTCGCGACCCCATGTGAGTATTTCTGCGCCCAAGGGTTCACCCCCGCTGGCCACCGACCGCACCCCATCCAAGCGACAGCCCTGCGCCTTGAGCATGCGCAAGGCCGTTGGGGGGAAAAACACATTGCGAACAGACCCCTCTCGGATGATCCTCATGCACTCTTCCGTGTCAAACTTCGCCATCCGCGCAGCGATCACGGGCACGCCCAAGGCCAGCCCCGGCATCAGCACGTCAAACAAGCCGCCAATCCAGGCCCAGTCAGCCGGAGTCCACAGGCAATCCCCTGGCTGCCCCAGAAAATCGTGGCTCATCTCCACGCCCGGCAAGTGCCCGGTCAGGACGCGATGCCCGTGCAATGCCCCTTTCGGACTGCCGGTTGTGCCAGAGGTGTAGATCAACACCGCCGGGTCCTCGCACCCGGTTTGAACCGTGTCAAAACACGCCGGTGGCAGGTCCAAATGCTCCGGCACCAAAGCGTCCACCGCGTCAAGCCCAGCGAGAAGGCCGCGCCCCTCCGCGTCGGTGATC
>JBCCDT010000126.1:0-11827 GCA_039030635.1 Pseudomonadota bacterium | reverse complement strand
GATGCGAGACGCGCAGCGACGAGCCCTGCCGGACCGCCACCAATGACCAAAACATCGCACCGGTCATGGATTTGATCGGCGCTGTAGCCTTCAAGCACGGCATCGCTGACATGACCCAGCCCCGCCATCTTGCGGATGGCCGGTTCAAACAGGTGCCAATCGGGCCACATGAAGGTTTTGTAGTAGAACCCCGCGCCAAGCCAGCGATGAAAAAGATCAAGCCCGCCTTTGATATCGAAGGCAGCAGATGGCCAGGCGTTGACCGCACGCGCCTCCATCCCGTCTTCGAGATAGGTGGTCGTGGCCTGGCAATTGGGCAGTTCCACATCGCCCTTGCGCACACTCATGATCGCATTGGGGTCATCCACCCATGCGCCCCAGGGTCCGCGCGGGCGGTGATACTTGAAACTGCGCCCCATGATCCGCACGCCATTGGCCAAAAGGGCAGAGGCCAGCGTGTCGCCCTCGATGCCGGTGTAGCGTTTGCCATCGAAGGTAAAATTGAGTGGACGGCCCGTGGGTTCACCGACGCGATGGGATGTCATGCTGCGTCCTTTCGCAGCGGGATGGCGCGGACCACCTCCATCGTCACGCTGTCGCGTTCCAACACGAAAACTTCGCCGCAGGTCAGATGCATCCACACTTCGCGCACCGCGCCTTTGTCATTGCGGATGGCATGCAGGTAGCGCGCCCAATCCTCGTCCGAGATGGTTTGCGTCGTGTCAGGCCGCACTTTGCCGGCCTCGGCCAGGAACAGAAATTCGCGTTCGTCGCGCAGGCCGCAAAAGGGGCAAGGGAAAAGCTGCAAGTCATACCCTCCTAATGTGCGATGCCAGAGGCGGCACTTTCATCGATAAGACGGCCCGTGATGAACCGGGTCAGATCAAACGGGCGACTGACCTCGTGATGCCCACCGGTGGCCATGATATGTGCAAGCAGGTAGCCGCCCACCGGAATGGCCTTGAACCCACCTGTGCCCCATCCGCAATTGACATAAAGCCCGTCCACACCCGATGGCCCGATGATCGGGGAGCTGTCGGGCGTGACATCCACAATGCCCGCCCAATGCCGCAAGAGTTTCACTTTGGCCAATGCGGGCATCATCTCGGCCAGCCCGCTCAGCACCGCCTCTTGCATGGGCAGGTTGCCGCGTTGACCGTAGGACGGCACCCGGTCAAGCCCGCCGCCGATCACCAGCCCGCCCTTGTCGGATTGGCTGACATAGGTGCCAAAAGGCGGGCAAAGCACGACGGTGTTGAGCACAGGCTTCAGCGGCTCCGACACGAAGGCTTGCAGCGCGTAGGATTCGATTGGCAATTCAAACCCCGCCATTTGGGCGATGGTTGAGGAATGCCCCGCCGCGGTCGCACCCACCATCCTCGCGCGCACCTCCCCTTGAGAGGTCACAACGCCCACGCAGCGCCCTGCCTCGGTGAGGATGCCGGTCACTTCGCAATTCTGGATGATGTCCACGCCCAGCCTGTCCGCCGCACGGGCAAAGCCCCAGGCCACCGCGTCATGCCGCCCGGTGCCCGCGCGCGGCTGAAGCACGCCGCCATGGATGGGATAGCGCATGTCAGGCCGGGTGTTGAGCGCAGGCTCTGCGCGCTTCACCTGATCGGCATCCAGAAATTCCGCGTCCACACCATTGAGCCGCATCGCATTGACCTGTCGGGCGGCCATTTCCATCTCTGGCTCAGAATGCGCCGTCACGATCATGCCCCGCTGCGAGAACATGATGTTATAGTTGAGGTCCTTGGACAGCCCCTCGTAAAGCCGCACCGACATGTCATAGAGATCGGCACTTTCTGGGTAGAAGTAATTTGACCGGATGACCGTGGTGTTGCGGCCTGTATTGCCCCCGCCAAGCCAGCCTTTCTCGATCACGGCCACATTGGTGATCCCGTGGTTTTTGGCCAGGTAATAGGCGGTGGCCAGCCCGTGCCCGCCACCCCCGATGATCACCACGTCATAGGCGGGCTTAAGCTTGGGCGTGCGCCATGCCTGCGGCCAGCCCTTGTGGCCGCGCAACCCTTCTCGAAATAGGCGCCATGCCGAATAGCGTGTCATCTGGTGTCCCGACCGGTCAGCTTTCGCGTTCTGGACACAAATGTACAGAGAGTGTTTCGCCTGTAAAGCCTGATTTTGACGCGGGGCCGTTACGTGCCGGACAACCAGTCAAACACCAGCCGCGCTTGGCCGGAATTTTCATTGTGTTGCGCGATGTAGAAATCGAGCGGGGACGGCAGCGCCTCTGGCAGCAATTTTACCAACCGGCCTGAGGCGACCAGATCCGATGTCAGCCCGTCCCAGCCCAGCACCGCGCCCATCCCGTCCCGCGCGGCCTGAAGCGCGATGACGTAATTGTTCACTCGGTGCGACATTTGCAGCCGCCCGTGATAGCCCAAAGCACCCGCCCATTCCTCCCAACTGGTCCAATGGTTTTCGGCCATTTCGAGGTGGATCAGCGGGACGCGGCCCAGATCCTCAATTGTGTTGAGCTGGTGTTCACGCGCGAAGTCCGGGCTCGCGAGGGCCGTGATCGTATCCCGAAAAAGTGGGCGGCAGGGCGCGGTTTCCAGGCTCATATCGCCGTAATGGATGGACAGATCACAGGTCGCAGCATCCCGGCGCATGTCATCGACAGCTTGGCTCACGGCGATCCTGGGATGGGCGCGCCAGAAACTGGCAAGCCGTTGCGTGAGCCATAAAGAACTGACGGCGGTGGTGGAATGGATCGTCACCGCCGCAGGCCGGGCGCGGGATTTCAGTTGATCCAGAGCCTCGCCCACATGGTCAAATCCCCGCTGAATGGCGACCAGCAGATAGGCGCCTTTCTCCGTCAATTCCACGCCGCGATTGTGCCGATCAAAGAGCGGCGTGCGCAGCTCGGCTTCAAGCGCTTTGATCTGGTGGCTGACGGCGGCAGGCGTCACATTCAACTCCCGCGCGGCGGATTTGAAACTGACCAAACGGGCGGCGGCTTCAAAACTCACAAGGGCGCGCAAAGGTAGGCGGGTGTAGCGGGTCTCTGACATTAGATCAGCTAACCTCAAATGAATCTTTTTGCAATTGCGGGATAGACGCATCCCCGTTTTACCGGAACTATCGCGATAACGAAAAATCACACCTGCAGGGGACGGATATGAAAAGCCATGCCAAAGTTGTCGTTGTCGGGGGCGGATGCCTCGGCGCCTCTCTTCTTTACGGGTTGACCGAACACGGGATCGACGATTGCGTGATGCTGGAACGCACGCAGTTGACGGCGGGCTCCACGTGGCACGCAGCAGGGTTGCTGGTGACCTTTGTACGCTCGCACAACGTCTCCAAAATGACGCTTGAGACGATCCGCATTTATTCCGAAGTGGAAAAGAAACTGGGCACGTCCGTGGGCCTGCGGCAGGTGGGTCAGCTGCGCATCGCCAACACGCAGGAGCGTTGGGACGAGTTCCAAAGCTATCTGTCCGTGGCCGAAGCGGCGGGCGTGCCGTGCAAGTTGCTCACCCCCGAAGAGATTGCAGAGGTGCATCCGCTGTTGAACCAGAACGCCAATATTAAGGGCGGGATCCTGCACACGGAAGATGGTTACGTGAACCCCGCCGACATCACGCAAGCCATGGCCAAATTGGCGCGGGATGCCGGCGCGAAAGTCTACCAAAACACCGAGGCGCAGGGCTATGAAAAGCTCGACAACGGCCATTGGAAGGTGATCACCAATCAGGGTGAGATCACTTGCGAACATCTGATTTTCGCCACCGGCAATTACGCCCGCGAAAACGCGCGTCGGGTGGGGCTTGATCTGCCCTGCATCCCGATTGTGCATCAGTATTGGACGACCGAGACTGTGCCGCTTTTGAAAGAGCGCAAGGCGCAGGGATTGCCTGAGTTGCCCATCCTGCGGGATGAGGATTATGGCGCCTACCTGCGCGAAGACACCGGTGGAATTCAGTTCGGGCCTTACGAGTTCGAAAAAGATCTCAAGCTCTTCGCCACCGACCGCGTGCCCCCGGATTTTGGCGCCGATCTCTTGCCAGAAGATTTCGACGCGGTCGAGACGCAGTGGGAAAAGGCCCTAGAACGGGTACCGACATTGGGTGAGGTGGGCATCAAGGCCAACACGCGTGGCCCGTTCCAGATGACACCGGATGAGCTGCCACTGGCCGGACCCGCGCCGGGGCATGACAACCTGTGGCTCGCCGAAGGGATGCCAGGCGGCATTCTATGGGGCGGCACTGTGGGCAACTCGATTGCCAAGTGGATCGCCTATGGCGACCCCGGTATCGACATGTCCGAGCTCGATCCGCGCCGGTTCGGCGATTACGCCTCCAAACGCTGGACTATGGACAAGGTGCGCGAAACCTGGGGCACGCATATGCACGCCCATATCCCAGGCGAGGATTTCCCCGCGGCCCGGCCCATGCGCACCGTGGGGTCTTATGATCTGTTGACGGCGCAGGGCGCGGTGTGGACGCTGTTTAACGGCTATGAATTCCCCCGCTGGTTCGCGCCCACGCCGGACAAGGCCATCCCCGAACACAGCTTCCGCCGCACAGCCCACATGCAATACGTGATGGACGAGGTGCGCACGACGCGGGCTGAGGCGGGGTTCATCGAGATGTCGCCGATGACGAAGTTCCTCGTCAAAGGCCCCGGTGCCGCGCGGTGGCTCGATGCGATCATGGCCAATAAGCTGCCCAAGGTGGGGCGGATGACGCTGGCGCTCGCGCTCAATGAAAAGGGCGGGATGGACGCCGAATACACCATCGTGCGCTTGGCGGAGGATGCGTTTTACCTCGTCAGCACACCCAACGGTCAGCGCTACAACTGGGATCAGCTGAGTCGCTGCATGCCGCAGGACGGCTCGGTCACGATGGAGGATATCTCAGAGCAATACGGCGTGATCGCGCTCGCCGGACCGAACGCGCGGGATATCCTGCAGCCGCTCACGGATAATGACCTGTCGAATGAGGCCTTCCCCTGGCTGACCGCGCAGCGCGGTGAGGTGGGCTATGCCAAAGGTGTGCACATGCTGCGGGTCAGCTACACCGGAGAGCTGGGCTGGGAATTGCATCACCCCATTGGCTACAACCGCCACATCGTGGATCTCTTGCTGAAGGCGGGTGTGAAACCCTTTGGCGCCGAGGCGCTCGAAAGCATGCGTCTTGAGAAATCGTACCGCGCGATCAACCGCGAGATCTGCAAGGATATGACCCCCTATGAGGCCAGCCTGGATCGTTTCGTGGCCATGAAGGAAAAGATCGGCGGCCAGGTAGCGGAGCGTGACTTTATCGGTCGCGCTGCCTTGGAGAAACAGCAGGCCGAAGGTGGGTACAATCGCCTTGTGACGCTGAAGTTGCCGTCTTGCGACACATCTGTCATCGCCCATGAAAGCGTGTGGAAGGATGGTGAGATCGTGGGGCGCGTCACCTCGGGCGGCTTCTCTTACTATTGCGAGCATGACATCGCGATGGCGCTTGTGCCGGAAGAGATGACCAAACCGGGCACGCCGATGCAGGTGAAAATCCATGCGGAATTGCGCGACGCAGAGGTGATCGACACCTGCGCCTATGACCCAACCAGTGCCCGTGCGCGGGCGTAAAGGAGCAAACCCATGAGCCAAGGACAAACCCGGTCTCGCCCGGTCCGAGGTGGCCGCGCCGCCCGCGTCTCCGCGCGCACCAACCCGCCGCCTGTCTATATGCCGACGCTCCACCGCGCTGTGGGGCCAATTGATCTTTTGGGGCCCGACGGCGTAGAGAAAATCCACAACGCGGCGATGACCATCCTCGAGACGACCGGCATCGAATTTCGCGATCCGGTGGCCTTGAAGGATTGGGCCAAGGCCGGTGCGGATGTGCAAGGTGACCGCGTGCGCATCGGGCGCGACATGCTGATGGATCTGATCTCAACCGTGCCCGAAAGCTGGGCTTATGCCGCGCGCAATCCCGATCGCAGTGCGCGGGTGGGCGGGCGCGATACGGTCTTTGCCAATGCCTATGGCGCGCCCTTTGTCTACGGGCTCGATGGTCAGCGCCGCCCCTCGATGCTGGAAGATGCGCATAATTTCTTCAAGATGGGCCAGATGGCGCAAGCGATGCATGTGCCGGGGATTTTGCCCGTTGAGCCGCAGGATGTGCCTGTGCCGCACAGGCATCTGGAGCTGATGCACGCCGCCCTCACTCTGACGGACAAACCGGTCAAAGGTTCGGTTCTGTCGGAAACGGCGGCGCGGGATTGTGTGGAGATGGTGCGCATTGTCTTTGGCGAAGAGTTCGTGGATCAAAACGTGGTCATGGCCGCGCTTCTCAACTGCAACACGCCGCTCGTGTGGGATGAAACGATGCTGCAAAGCCTGCGGGTCTATGCGGCGGCCAATCAGCCCTGTCTTCTGTCGCCCTTTGTTCTGGCCGGGGCCAGCACGCCCGCCAGCCCCATGGGTGGGGTCGCGCTGCTGATCGCGGAATCGCTGGCGGGCATGGCCTATTCCCAGATCATCCGCCCGGGCGCGCCTATGGTGCTTGGCGTGGCGATCATGGGGGTGTCGATGAAGACCGGCGCCCCGATGATGGGCTCGCCGGAGCCGGGGCTCATGAACCTGCTCGTGGGGCAAATGGCGCGGCATTACGGTGTTCCGTGGCGGACCTGCACGATGTGGACAGGGTCCAAAGCCACCGATCTGCAAGCGGGCTTTGACAGTGCCAACACGATGTGGCCGGTCCTGCTGGGGGGGTGCAACTACGTTGTGCATTCCGCCGGATTTGTCGAAGGGGCGCTGGGCGTGAGCTACTCAAAGTGGATGCAGGATATCTATCAGCTTGAAGGCTACCACCGTTTCTTTTCCGGTTTGCAGGAGGAAAACCTCGATGCGCTGCTCGAGGATGTCACGGCGATTGGACCGGGCGGGCATTTCCTGGGGACGGACCACACCCGAGAAAACCCGATGGTCATGAACCCGCTGCAAAACAATGACAGCTTTGAGCAGTGGTTTGATGAAGGGGCCAAGACCGCCGATGAGGTGGGGCGCATCGCAGCCGAACGGATGATCGAACACTACGTGAAGCCGCCGATGCCCGCCGATCAAGCCGGGGCTTTGGATGAGTTTGTCGCCAAAAAGAAGATCGCGTATTCATCCTGACAGAGCGGGTTGGTCTGGCCCCGGTCTGGCGATGTTGCCGCAATCAAAGGCACTTTATCGTGATGTACCGAACTATGGACGAGCGAGGCGCTGAACCTGCCATTTCGCCAGGCCCTGGGTGGGGCCAGGCGAACGCGCGGCGGCCCAAGGGCCTTTACTCCGCGCGAGAGCTAAATTGAGCTGGTACTAAGTGAGGATAGGATGATGGACACGAAAACAATCAGCCTGAAGCAGGTCCACGCGCTAGCTAAAAATTGGCTTCTGGGCGCAGGCATGGACGCGCGTGGCAGCGATGTGCTGGCCGATCTGGTCACGATGTCCGAGCGCGATGGCCCGCGCAGCCACGGGTTGCGCATGCTGCCGTTTTACAAGCAAAGCTTTGAGTGCGGTTACGCCAATCCAGCCGCCAAACCCACAGCAAAACGCATGGCCCCAGGCGTTCTGCGCGGCGATGGCGACAACGGCTATTTCCAGATCGCGATGGAGGCTGCGCGACCACAGCTGATCGACATGGCCCGCGATCAGGGCATTGCAGGCTTCACCTGCGCCAATTGTCACCATCTCGCCGCGCTGCGGTTCGACACGATGGCGTTGGCCGATGAAGGGCTCGTTGCGATTGCCATGGTGAACGCGCTGAAGCTGATCGTGCCCCATGGCGGGGATAAACCGATCTTTGGCACCAATCCGATGTCATTTGCCTGCCCGCGTGATGGCGCGGACCCGATTGTGTGGGATCAATCCTCTTCCGTGGTGGCGCTGATGGATATCAAGATGGCCGCGGCCGAGGGGCATATGCTGGAGGTCTATGGCGGGCTGGATGCCGACGGCAACGTCACCAAAGACCCAAAGGCAATCACCGAAACGCTCAGCCTGCTGCCCTTTGCCGAACACAAAGGCACGGGCATTGCCTTGATGGTTGAAATCCTATGCGCGGCGCTGGCCGGCGGGACCTTGTCGATGGACACCGACGAGAAAGACGCGCTTGGCGCGCTCAACATAAAACCGGGCGTCACGGTCATTGCGATTGATCCGGCCAAGTGGGGCAATCCCGGGTTTCTGGCGCAGGTCACCCGCGTGGCCGATGAAATCACGGCGATGCCGGGCGCGCGTGTGCCCGGTGATGGGCGTCAGGTCAAACGCGCCAAGGCAGAACGTGATGGCGTGACTGTCAGCGCGGCGCTTTTGAGGGATCTTGGCTTTGACGGCTGACATCGTTGTTATCGGCGGCGGCGTGGTGGGCATCTCTTGCGCGCTGGCCTTGCAGGCGGATGGGCGCGATGTGACGGTCGTTGACCCAGGGCCGGTGGGGCAGGGGGCAAGCTGGGCCTCATGTGGCTGCATTGCCGTGGGTGAGGTGGTGCCGTTGTCGCAACCCGGGATGCTCCGACAGGTGCCAAAATGGCTTTTGAACCCCGAGGCCCCTTTGGCCATGCGACCTGCGAGTGCGCTGCGCATGCTGCCTTGGTTTGCCCGGTTCACGGCCAATGCAAGGCAAGCGCCCATGCGGGCCATCACCTCAGACCTGGCGCAGCTGACCTTTCAGGCCACGGCGGATTTCAAGGATCAGATGGCGTTCTATGGCATCCACGACATGCTGATTGAGCGGCCGGTGCTGAAACTTTTTGACAGCGACAAAGACCGCGCCACGATGACCGCAGCTTTCGATCTGGCCCGCGAAATGGGCTGCACGATTGATGAGATCACCGGCGCTGAAGCCCATGAGATGGAGCCCGCGATTGCGCGCGATTTCAAACACGCTGCTGTCCTGCGGGATTGGTCCCATGTCGCCGATTGCGTACGGTTGGTGCAGGCCTTGACCCGTGCCTTTCAATCCCGCGGCGGGCATAGGATCGCGGCACAGGCCATCGGGTTTGAGCGACAGGATAGAACCGTCACGCAGGTGCGTATCTCCAATCAGGCGCCGATCGATGCGGGTGAGGTCGTGATCGCCTGTGGGACCGCGTCCAAGGGGCTGGCGAAAGATCTGGGGATCGCGCTGCCTGTTGAAGGGCTCATGGGATATTGGACCGGTCTGCCCGATCACGGCACCGGCCTCAAACACACTGTGTTCTATCCTGCGGGGGGATTTGGCATGACGCCCCATGAAACCGCTCTGGCCGTGGCCGGAACCGTTGAGATTGCCGGGCCAAAGGCGCGGGCGAAATGGCGGCGCGCCGATGTGTTGGTCAAACGCGCTCGTAGGGTGCTGCCGGGGCTCAACACTGATAACGCGGAACGTCGCATGGGGCGGCGGCCTTTTACGCCTGACACGCGGCCCGTGATTGGCCGGACCGCGCGTTTTGCGAATGTCACCTTTGCCACGGGTCATGGCCAATTGGGCGTCACACTCGGCGCGACCACGGGCCGGTTGGTGGCCGATATCCTTGCGGGTCGCGCCACGAACACGGACCTCTCTGCCTTCACGCCCGACCGGTTTTGATCAAATTCGCAACGCCTGCTCTTGATTTGGCGGGCGCGCGCGATACTGTCCCGTCACCCGAGTCGGCCCAAGGTGCGGCAATTGGGCCGCGGCCCGACCATTGCCAGAAGGCCTCGCTCAAGGCACATCCGATAAAACGGCAACGAACACGAGACATGTAAAGGTACGCGACCATGCAAATTCGTCTTCTCTATGGCACTGAAACCGGTACGGCGGAGATCCTGTGTGACGATCTCAAGGATGAGCTGGACGGTGAGATTGAGTGCGAAGTGCAGAGCCTTGAGGATCTGGGCCCGAGCGATCTGAGCACGGATGCGCTGAACGTGTTCGTTGTGTCGACGACCGGCTCAGGCGACTTGCCCTTCACCGCAATCCCGTTTTTTGACAAATTGCAAGCCGAAAGCCCTGACCTCAGCAATGTGCAGTTTGCCATTTTCGGCTTGGGTGATCGCACGTTTGCTGCGACCTATAACCAGGGTTCAGAGAAGTTCCTGGAAAAGCTGCTAGAGTTGAAAGCCAAGCAGGTGGGAAGCCGCGGCACCTTTGACGCGTCTGGCAATGAGATGCCTGAGGAAGTGGCGATGCCTTGGCTGCGTGAAACCCTTGAGGCGGCCTCAGTTTCCTGAACCGGGCATCGAAATCTTTGAAAGATTTCGGACGCATTCTTTTAAAGACTGCGGGCGCGGGTTAGGCTGATTGCACAATGGCTGACGTTAAATCTCTCTTTGTCACGCGGCTCTATCGGGCGGCCTTCGGCGATCATGGGCCAAGCGTGGACATGGAAGAGTTGGAGGCGTCTTGTTACTCAATCGCCGAAGATGATGAGGCCGGACAGGCCTGGTGCGAAGAGAACGCCTATCCCGGATACACCTCTTACGCGTCTTTGTCTGACCTGCCTTGGCGGTTTCCGATCTTTGCCGATGCGGTGGCCGCACTTGATGCACATGTCGCGGCCTTTGCCGAGGATCTGGAATTCGACCTCGATGGCGGTGTGCTGAAGCTTGAAGACATCTGGATCAACATCCTGCCCGAGGGCGGGGCACATGGCTCCCATATCCATCCGCAGTCTGTGATCAGCGGCACGTTCTATGTGGCGATGCCAGAGGGGACAAGCGCGCTGAAGCTGGAAGATCCGCGCTCGGGCCGGATGATGGCGGCACCGCGCCGCCGGACGGGCGCGCGCGAAGAGCTCAAGCTGTTTCACACGGCCCAGCCTGCTGTGGGCGATGTGCTCTTGTGGGAAAGCTGGCTGCGCCATGAGGTGCCGATGAACCAGGCCGAAGAGGACCGGATCAGCGTCAGTTTCAACTACGCCTGGGTGGCACCACCCGGCTAGGTCAAAAGAAAACGCCCGGATCACAAGGACCCGGGCGTTTGAATTTTTAGGACCTGAAGGCCTTAGGCGGACATGACGCCAGCTTCTTCGGCCATTTCCCAAAGCGCCTCAAAGCGCTTTTTCGCCTGACCGCGCTGACGCACGTCTTGGGCGGCTTCGAGGTTGTCCATCATGCCGTCACCTTCGACGACGATCAGACCGACCATGCCGGTGCCAAAGTGCGGGGTGCACTTGTAGCCGTAGAAACCAGGTGTCTCCATGGTCACTTCGACCTCATCATTAATGCGGCCTTTCCAGCCTTCGGCGCCCTCAGGTGCCATATCGTCGATGAGCTCGGAGTTGTGGCCCTTGTCGGTGGCCACGAATTTCACCGTGTCACCCGGCTGCACCAAGAGGAACGCAGGTTTGAAAACCATGCGCTGTTTGGAATCGTCAGGGTCTTTGTTCAGCATTTGAATTTCATGCGTGGTCGCTTCGGCTTTGGCCGGACGCGCGATCAGCGCGGCAGTGCCTGCCAGGAGAAGCGTACGACGGCTAAGAGCGAGTGTCATAATATACATCCTTTCACTGGTGCGGCCCAACTGGGTGGTCCGCGGTCTTTTTTTGGCGCTTGGCTCGGCTCTAACACAAACCAAACCAAGGCTCCATCACTTCTGTTTGATGATCAGGCGCGATGGTCGAGAGGTTATCTAAGTGGCAAACCCGGCGAGGCAAGATCGACGAGATGTCGCAAGAGGCCGAATTTTGGCTGCTGGCAGCTTTTATGCGTATACCGGGAAAAATTCAAACTTTTGCTTGCTCTCATGCGATGGCTCGCCTAAACACCGCCAATCTGCGGATCAGGCGTTGCTTGGATTCGCGTGTTTTTTTTGTCCACCGGGCGACAAGTGACCTGAAACCAACCGTTTAGGGCTTG
>JBCCDT010000125.1:0-11915 GCA_039030635.1 Pseudomonadota bacterium | reverse complement strand
GGGCTTGCCGTGGCGGATTACGGTGGGGCCAAGGGGCCTCAAGAACGGTGTGGTAGAGCTTACGTCTCGCCGGACGGGGGAGAGCGAAGAGCTGCCGCCAGAGCAGGCCGTAGAGCGGATCGCGGGGATTTATGGGGTGGCTGCCCCTGTTTGATCCTTTGCCGCGCGGAACAAAGGCCGAAGGCCGCCGCGCATCGCCAGGCCGCCCCCCGGACTGGCGATTGTATGGTGAGGGGCGCCGCTCGTGACTTGCAATGACTTTGCACGATAAAGCGCGTCGATCCAAAGCCGGGTCGCCATTCCGCGGCCTGGCGATGCGCGGCTCTCTTGGGACCCAAGGTGTGTCCCTCTTGCTTGACGCGGGCGGCGCGAAGCCTCAGGTTACGCGCAAAATAACCGAGGTGGACTGTGGCAGTATCCCCCAAACCGTTTTCCCGCTTTGAATGGCTGATTGCCTGGCGGTATCTGCGTGCGCGCCGCTCTGAGGGCGGTGTCAGCACGATGACGTGGATCAGCCTGGTGGGGATCACATTGGCGGTTTTTGCGCTGATTGCCACGCTTGCCGTGCGCGAGGGCTTTAGAGCGGAATTTGTCGATGCGATCTTGGGCTCAAACGCCCATGTGACGGTCTACAGCGCGGGCACGGTGGATCCGGCGACCGGGCGGATTGACCGAACCATCACCGATTTCACCGAGATGGCAGAGCGCGTGCGCGGGGTCGAGGGCGTGACGCGGGCCGCACCTTTGGTCAAAGGCCAAGTTATGGCCAATGCCCGCGAGGCCAACACCGGCGTGGAGATCTATGGCATCGCGCCAGAGGATCTGGCGACCATTCCACGCGTGGCGGACCCAGAGACGGCGGACGGCGACTTGGCGAACTTTCCCAATGGGATCGCGATTGGCCGTGGTGTGGCCGACAATTTGCGCGTGGGTGTGGGGGATCGGATGCGGATCATTCTGCCCAATGGCAATCGCACCGCCTTTGGCACCACGCCGCGGATCAATGATTATGAGGTGGTCTATATCTTTACCACAGGGCGGTTTCACACCGATCAGATCCGGGCCTACCTGCCGTTTGAAGAGGCGCAGGGTTTTTTCAACCGCGAAGGCCGGGCCGATGAGATCGAAGTGATGGTGACAGAACCCGAAGCCATTGAAGAGCTGGCCTTGCCGCTCATGAGTGCCGCCGGAGAGCGCAGCCTGCTCTGGACGTGGCAGGACAGCCAGAGCGGGTTTTTGCGCGCGCTGGATGTGGAGGACAACGTGATGTTTGTCATCCTGTCGATCCTCGTTTTGATCGCGGCGATGAACATCGTGAGCGGGCTCATTATGCTGGTGAAGAACAAAGGGCGCGATATTGGGATTTTGCGGACCATGGGGCTGACTGAGGGCACCATTATGCGGGTGTTTTTCATCTGCGGGGCGTCCACGGGCATGATCGGGACGGCCTTTGGCGTGGTGCTGGGCTGTCTTTTTGCGCTCTATATTGATCCCATCTTTTCGTTTGTGAATTCGATCGGGGCCGGTGGGGTGTGGGATCCGTCTATTCGCGGGATTTATCATCTGCCGGCTGAGCTGCGCTTTGAGGATGTGATGAAGGCGGTCGGGTTGTCGCTTGGGCTGTCATTCTTGGTGACCATTTTCCCGGCGCGGCGGGCGGCGCGGATGAACCCGGTGGAGGCGTTGCGCCGTGAGTGAGGTCGTGCTGACACTGGACGGTCTGACCAAGACGTACAACGCGGGCACGCCGGGAGAGGTGCAGGTTCTCTCAGGGGCCGATCTGACCATCGCGCGCGGTGAAATGGTCGCGCTGGTGGCGCCCTCGGGGGCGGGCAAGTCGACGCTTTTGCATATGGCGGGGCTGTTGGACACGCCGGATGCGGGGCGTGTGATGTTCGGTGCACGCGACATGACCGGTTTGGGCGATCATGCCCGGACGCTGGCGCGGCGCGAAGAAGTGGGGTTTGTCTATCAGTTCCATCATCTGTTGCCGGAGTTTTCGGCGGCAGAAAACATTGTGCTGCCGCAATTGGCGCGTGGTGTCCGGCCAAGCGAGGCACGGACCCGGGCCGAGCGGTTGCTGGATCAGGTGGGCGTGGCCGCAAGGGCCGGGCACCGACCCGCGGAGATGTCGGGTGGGGAACAGCAACGGGTCGCGATTTGCCGGGCCCTGGCCAACGGCCCAAAGATCCTTTTGGCCGATGAGCCGACAGGAAATCTGGACCCGGGCACGTCGGATCAGGTTTTCGATGCGCTGCGCGGTCTCACGCGGGAGGCAGGGATGGCCGCGCTAATAGCCACCCATAACCTTGACCTCGCCGCCCGGATGGACCGTGTGGTGCGCCTAGAGGCAGGGCGCATCCTGGCCGCTTGATGCGGGCCTGTGGGCGGTGGGCTTACCGCCGTTTCAGAACAGCATGGGCGGCGGCCAAATCCTGGTTTGCCAGGCGGATGATGTCACGGCTCTCTGAACGGGTGTAGCCTTCGATGATAATGCCGCGTCCCTGGCGGACGGCCCGGTTGACCTGATAGACCTGTTGACGCGTCAATCTCAGGAAACGATTGACCGAAAACCAGCGCGGCACCTTGTCCGCGGGATCAATATCAGAAAATCCGAATTTCGATTTGCCTGCATTGGCGACAGCCGCGACCGAAGCGGTGGCAGCAAAGAGGGTGAGGCCAAGCATGGCGCGTCGGGTGGGATGTGTCATTGATGCGCTCCTTTTGGGGGTTGATGGGTGCTTACTGTGACAGCAAGGCGCGTGCGGCACGAAGGTCTCGGGCTGCGAGCTCAATGATCTCACGGCTCTCGGACCGGGTGTATCCTTCAATCGTGATCCCCCGGCCTCGGCGCACGGCCAGGTTCACCTTGTACATCTCTGCCTCAGAGAGCGACAGGAACCGGCGCACGGAAAATCGGCGCGGAACGGTGTCTGTGGGATCAAGTTCTTCGGCATCGATGGCGTAGGCCAGCCCCGGTGCGGTTGCAGAGACCAGGGCAAGCCCAAGAACATTGCGGCGGGTGTGATTTCGCATGTTGCGTGCTCCTTTTTTCATCATATGGGGGCAGAAGGGCGCCTTGCAAAACACGAGCGCGAGAGGTGCCTTGTCAGAAAGAATGATCCGGGTGCACGCTGAGACACGTATCATATTGAGGAGGGCACAGCATGAAACACTTTCTCGCAGCAATTCTGATCTCAGCGTTCAGCATGGCAATATCAACCGGTCACGCCAAGGCCAATGACGATGTCCGCAGTGTCATCTCATCCCAGATTGACGCCTTTTTGGCGGATGATTTTGTGACCGCGTTCGATTTTGCCAGTCCGATGATCCAAGGCATGTTTGGCACGCCTGAGCGTTTTGGCGCGATGGTGCGCAACGGATATCCCATGGTGTGGCGGCCCTCAGATGTGCAGTTTTTGTCCACCGATGAGCGTGGCGGTGCCGTTTTTCAAAACGTCATGGTCAAAGATGCCGGTGGCAAGCTCTTCTTGCTGGAATATGAGATGATCGAGACCGAGAGCGGCTGGCTCATCAATGGCGTGCGCGTCCAAGAGGCCGGTGACGGGCTCGCCTGACGCGCGATTTTTGCGTTCTAAACACAGTGCACCGCGCGGTGGCCCGACCGCGCGTTAACCCTTTCCCGGATACCTCCATCGCGCCGGCGGCCTGACCGCCAGATCAAGCGATAATGTATCATCCGGGCGGGTCCTTTTCGCATGGCCCGGATGCGGAAAGGAACGCGATGAACAAAGCTATCACCGACGGCATCACTTTCACGCCGCCGCCCTTCTCGGGTGGTCTTGACGTCTGGTCCAGCGGCGACGGCACGCCGGGCTCTGACACCTATGACAACGCCGCCAACGCGGCCTTTGTGCCCTCTGATCCTGATTTCGGGGGCGCGCTGGAAATCTTAAAGATCGAGAGCACGACAAAGCTGCGCTACACCGGGCAGACATCGATTTCGCCGGGTTGTTATTTGCAGGTGCGCGCACGCGTCAAAGTGATCTCAGGCGCGTTGCCGGATGTGCGGATCGCGGGCTTCGCCGCGCGCGCCAACGGGTCAAACATCACCGGCGTGGTGCAGGTGGGGCCTACAACAACACTGACCAGTTTTGGTGACGTGGTTGAGGTGAGCGCCATTGTCGGCACGGGACAGCGCGACGGGGTCGATATGTCCTGGGGCAGCGAGGCGGTTTACGGCCATTTTGGTCTTGATCTGACCGGACCCAATGGCGGCGTTGTGCGCATTGATGACATTGAGATCGAAGACATCTCCAACGTCTTTTTTGGCGAGATGCTGGGCGTGGTCGATGTGCGTGATTACGGCGCGATCGGCGATGGGTCCACAGATGACCACGCGGCCTTTGAGGCCGCAGATGCCGCCTCCAATGGGCGCGATGTGTTGATCCCTGAGGGCGTCTACTTCCTCGGTGACAGCGTGACGATGGACAGCAAGTGCCGCTTCATCGGTACCGTGACCATGGCCGCGGAGCATTACCTGACCCTGCAGCAGAACTTTAACCTGCCCGATTACATCGACGCGTTTGGTGATGGCGAGCTTGCCTTCCGCAAGGCGTTTCAATCCATGTTCAAAGGACCCGATCACGTGGAACTGGACATGGCAGGGCTCAAAGTTGACCTGCGCGAGCCGGTTGACATGCAGGCCGCTGTGCCGGACGTGGATCGCTTCTCCAACCGCCGTGTGATCTCAAACGGGCAGTTTTCGGTCGTGCCGGGATCCAATTGGGACACCGAAACCTTCAGCTCTCAGGCGACGTATAACCCGTCGAGCCCGTTCACCCTGACCAATGTGCAGAACGTGGCGAGCATCCCGGTTGGGTCTTTGATCGAAGGCAACGGGGTTGGGCGTGAAGTCTACGTGCGCTCCAAGAATGTGGGTCAGGAGACGATTGAGCTGTCGCAACCGCTCTATGATGCGTCCGGCACGCAGATCTACACGTTCCGTCGGTTCAAATACATGCTGGATTTCAGCGGGTTTGAGCGTCTGTCGCGGTTTTCCATCGACAATATCGAGTTCCTGTGTCGTGGCGATTGCAACGGGATCTTGCTGCCCACGACGGGCCTTGGTTTTCACCTGCGCGACAGTTGGATCAATGCGCCCAGAGAGCGCGGGGTGAGCAGTCATGGCCTGGGATGTGCGGGCATGATGATCGACCGCTGTCAGTTCGTGTCCAATGAAAGCTCTCTTTTGGTGGCGCAGCGGACCGCGATCGGCTGTAACCTCAACGCCAATGACATCAAGATGCGCAACAACCGGTGCCGGTTCTTCAAGCATTTTGCGGTGATCAGTGGCACCAGTTCGATCATTTCGGGCAACCATTTCTTCCAAGGCGATGGTGGGCCTGTGGGGCCGCGCACGCCGATCCTGATCATGGCCAACGGCAATTCGCGCGCCACGATTGAGGGCAATTACATTTGCGACGGCTCGGTGGAGTGGACCAATGAACGTGATCCCAATCCGAACTTTACCGGCGGGTTTTCGTTCTCGGCCATGTCGATCACGGGCAACACCTTCTTGTCGCAAAGCACGGCCGCGTCGTTCACCTTCATTACGGTGAAGCCGTTTGGAACGGGGCATTTCATCAATGGCCTTGCGGTCACGGGCAACACGGTGCGCCTGATCGACGGCAATATTGACCGGATGGAATCCATCGATACGACCTTTGCGGGCATGGACTTCACCCGCTTCCGCAACATCCACTTCACGGCCAATGCCTATAACAACGTCAACATTCAGGCGGAAAGCCCGTTGGTGTGGCGCCATGATGAAAACAGCCCGCAATCGACCTGGGTGGTGACACCGTTCCCGCATTTGCCGTTCAACGCCTGGGTGCGCACGGTTGAGGCGGTCACGCCCGAAGGCGAGATTGAGGACAGCTCAAACAACACCTACTGGGGAATGCCCTATGCAGAGCCCGCCCAAGGGCCCAACAACGACCGGGTGAACATCCGGTGGGAACGGGCTGTGAAAGGGTCTGTTGTGGTGCGGATGCGGATCGACAACCCGATCCCGTAACGCGCTTCAAAAATCCTGCCAGAGGCCGATGTTGATTTGCACATCATCGGCCTCATAAATCCCGGATGTGACCCCTAAGAGGTAATGCCGTGTGTCTGACGTCTGAAGCACAAAGCTTTGGGCGATTTTGGCGTATGGATCCCCCTCTGAGGGCACACCGGTTTGCAGCTGGGAGATGACTTTGAGGCGCTGGGTCAGTTGAACGCCGAAGGTGACATCGCTTTCGACAATCCCGTTCTCACCATCATCAAACAAAAGCGCACGGGAATCCATCGTCCACCAGCCAGAGCTTTGACCCAAGGACCAACCGCTGCCCACCGACAGCCCCAGTCGCCCGGCCACGTGATCATCGACCGCCCCGATGCCCACGTCATAGGCCAGTTTGAGCTTTCGATCCGGGGAACCGATCGGGTAGCGAATGACCGCGAAGGTTTTCGCGATCTCATCCCCACGCTCTTGACGGTCAATGACGAGCGTGCGGTCCCGTGACAACCCGTATTCCAGGTAAAACGAGACGAAATTATTGTCGAACTCGATCGCGTCGAGATCGAGCGAGAAGGACAAAAAGCCTTCCCCTTCGGCGCGCGGCCAAGGGCCGGCCGACGCCGCACTGGTCAACAGCAATAGAATCAAAAATACCCGGGCCATACGCACCTCCGGGAGTAAGCATTGCTTAAAACTGGTAAAGGAGGCGTTAATGAACCTTAATCATCCATTGATGGTTTTGACCGCCGCACCAAGCGGTTAGGGTTCGCATAGCGGAATACACAAGGAGAGGGCCGTGGCGGAAACACCCAAGTCGCAAGAAGATGCATTGGTCGGCGAGGTGCGCGCATTGCGCGAGGAACTGACGCGATTAAACGGGCATGGGTTCGTGCGGGTCTATAATTCTGTGCCGAGGTTTCTGGCCTATAACTTTGCAAAAGGTCTGGTCGTCGGCTTGGGGACGGTGTTGGGGGCAACGCTGCTTTTGTCCGTGGTGGCGTGGTCGATCAGCCAAATCGAGTTTTTGCCCATTGTTGGCGAATGGGCGAGCGAGATTGCCCGGCAGATGGAAGAGGCTGGCGCGAAGTAGACCGAGGCCACCAAGAAAATTCGAATTTTCTTGGGCATTTTCTTCGAAGAAAATGCGCCCTCTGGGTCGACAAAGCGCAACATTCGGGTCGAGGTTCATTGCGCAATGGTCCAACGTCCCGACATGACCATGCAATTCACGTCCCGATCCGCCTTGATGCTGCTCACGCTGGCCTGTGTCTGGGGCGGGTCGTTCTTTTTCGCAGAAATCGCGCTTCTTGAGATCGGCCCATTCACGTTGACCTTTCTGCGCGTCCTTTTGGCCGTGCCGGTGCTGGGGGCGTGGCTGCTTTTGCGGCGCATCCCGGTGCCGTTGGGGGCCAGGTTCTGGGCCGGGTGCCTGGGAATGGGTGCGCTGAACAACGTGCTTCCGTTCTCACTGCTGTTCTGGGGGCAAAATCAGATGGAAAGCGGGCTGGCGGCGATCCTCAATGGGATGACGGCGATCTTTGGGGCGGTGGTGGCGGGGCTGCTGCTGAAAGATGAGCCGCTCACGCGCAACAAGATGCTTGGCGCGGCGGTGGGCCTCGTGGGCGTGATGGTGATCATGGGGCCGGGCTTGCTCAGCGGGTTGGACCCCACCGATTTGGCCCAACTGGCCATTCTGGGGGCCACAATCAGCTATGCGTTTGCCTCCGTCTGGGGGCGAATTGCCTTGGCAGGGTATCGGGTGGAGGCGAGCGCCTTTGGCATGCTGGTGTGCAGTGCCGGTCTGGCCGTGCCGATGATGATCTGGGTCGAAGGCGCGCCGCAGCTCGGATTGAGCGCGGGCACCTGGGGAGCTCTCATTGGTCTGGCCTGTTTTTCGACGGCGATGGCGTATGTGCTCTATTTTGCGATCCTCAGCAGCGCCGGGGCGGCAAACCTGATGCTGGTCACGCTGCTGGTGCCAGCCTTTGCCGTGGCGCTGGGTGCGGTGTTTCTCGGGGAAAGGTTGCCACCTCAGGCCTATGCTGGCTTTGCGGTCATCGCCTTGGGGCTCTTGATCACCGATGGGCGGCTGAGGCGCGGGTGACTTGCCCCCTCCGGCCCTCCCGCGCTAGGCTTTGCGGAGGAGATTGGCCATGCACAAGCTTATCGCGATCTGGTCGCATCCGCGGTCCATGTCCACCGCGCTGGAGCGCCTCATGCGGGAGCGGGGGGACCTGACCTGTCTGCATGAGCCATTCATGTATCACTACTATATCGGCGAGGGGCGCGGGGCCTTTCCGGGGTTTGACGTCGATCTCGCACATCCGACCGAGTACGCCGCAATCCGGGATATGCTGGTGGACAAGGCGGGTGCGGGGCCCGTCTGTTTCAAGGATATGCCCTATTACGTCATGCCGCGCATCGCCGAGGATCCTGCCTTTTTGTCCCGCCTCACCCATGCGTTCCTGATCCGCCATCCCATGGCGTCGATCCTGAGCTATCACAAGCTTGATCCCAAGATGAGCCTGCATGAGATCGGGCTTGAAACGCAGTGGCAGCTTTTTGAGGCGGTTCAGGCGGCCGGGTTGCCGGCTATGGTGGTCGAGGCGGAAACGGTTCGGGCGGACGCGCGTGCGACGATGCGCGTGTTTTGGGAGGCGTTGGGTCTTGAGTGGCGCGATGAGGCGTTTGATTGGGGAGAGACGCCAAAAGACTGGGGCCAGGTCAGCGCCTGGCATGAGAATGCCACAACCTCCTCAGGTATTCGGTGCGCGGATGCCGAGGAGATGGTGCGCGTGGAGATGGAATTTGAGGCCGCCGTGGCAGGTGGGGCAGGGCATCTGCGCGATTATCTGGACCATCACTTGCCCTATTATCAGCGCCTGTCGGAGGCCGCGTTGCGGGTGTGAACGGGTGCCGGGCTGAAGCCCGGCTTACGGGGTGAGGCCAAGGTCGGTCGGGGTGAGGCGAAACGCCTTGCCAAAACCGCCATTGAGCCGCGCGTCCAACACCTCGAACAGCACGAAATTGAAATCCATGAAATCGATGTAGAGTTTCGCCTTGGGATGCGTGGTCAGGTAATGATCGCGCATGGTGTCATACCCGTCCTGGCCTTTGAGCAAGAACGCAGCCTTGCAATCCAGCGTGATGCGGGGGTGGGTCAGCGGATCGCCCTTTGACCCTGGTTCGCCCAAAAGCAGCGAACAGCGCGGATTGGCGCGCAGGGCGGTCGTGTGCGAGGACAGATCTGAGATCAACGTCAGCGGCGCGCCGTCGGGCGTGGTGGAGATGGCGATGCGGGTGACGGATGGGCTTTGGCTATCTGGGTCTGTGACAGCGATTGCACCGAAACGGGCCTCATCCATTAAAGCGCGGGCGAGGGCGCGTGCGTCATCATCGGTGGGTCGGATAGGATCGATTTTTTCGGTCGGTTTGGTCATGAGGGCGACCTAGCACGAAACCTCTGATACGACCAAGAGCACCGCAATGGCGATGCTCTTTGCGTGTCATTTTGCGTCAGATAAGCTTGCTGCCTGTATATGACCTTGAGGTGCGTAACCTTACGCGGTGTGAACTTGCGTGCTGGCTGGCTGGCGAAACGCTGGCGTGCTGGCGAGAAGCTGGTCCGTCTCTGGTTGAGTGACTTGCTCTCTGACTACGTTGTGAAATAGGCCGTCTTAGAATGATTGTAAAGTAAAAATCTTTATAATTCAATTACTTGACATAAATTGTCGGGTATTTTTCGACGGGCGGAGCTGGTTTGCGAAGCCAAGATTAGAATAGTTCCAGGAAATTCAAAGCGTTCCGGAATGTACCTGGCCGTCTGCCTGGGTCACGCGCGTCAGTCGCGGCATGGCAACTGCGGCAAAAATGCAGGCCTGGCGCGACCAAATTGCGCCTGTGTGCGCGGATGACCCACCAAACAGCGTCAGAAATCTGCCCTCGCCTTCGACGTCACTGGGCGTGAGATGCCTTGTTCCTTGGGGAATCGGCGTCGTGCTGTGTCTGAAAGATGCGATTGAGCGATCTGCGTTTGTCTAGATTGATGGAAACCGTCGGATTTGCTATGTAGGCGGCGCAATAGCCTGCGAATGCTTGATCCTTTTGACGTTTGGCGCTAGTTGAAGCGTTCCGGTAATCTCCTCGAGCGCGTAGCGCTGACCGGTGGATGAAAACGACCTACGCGCTCGCACAGATTTCTCACCTGCGCGCGCCCCAGTGATGGACAGAGCTTTGGATTTGAACGCCGATTTCCCGACCGGTCTCTATGACCCTGCCCAGGAACACAGCGCCTGTGGGGTTGGTTTTTTGACGCGTAAGGACTCTGTTCAAACCCATGATGTGCTGCTCAAAGGCCATGAGGCGCTCTGTGCCGTGCCCCATCGGGGTGGTATGTCATCGGAAGGTGTGGGCGACGGGGCAGGTGTGTCTGTCGATCTGTCGCTTGAGTTTTTCCGCAAGCTGACCGGGGAGGCCCTTGAGCCGAACACGTTTGGCGTGGGCAACTTTTTCCTGCCTGCCGATCCAGCGCAGCATGAGCGCGCCTTTGAAATCATCGATCAGGCCTTTGCGGATTGTGAGCTGAAGGTCGTGCTGGTGCGCGACGTGCCGGTCAACGACGCGGCGATTGGCCCACGCGCGGTGAAGTGGCAATTGCCTATCCGGCAGTGGGTCTTTACCGCGCCAGATCACCTCAAGGGCGCGGCCTTTGACAGCCGCATTCATGAGGCTCTTTTGGATATCGAGGCTCTGGCCTACACCGATGAGGCGCTGGCCGGGCTTTACCCGCTGTCGCTGTCGGCGCGGATGCAGGTCTTTAAGGGCCGACTGAATTCGTGGGAGATCGTGCCGTATTTTGAGGATCTCAGTGATCCCGATCACGCGGTGCACACGATGTATTTCCACACGCGGTTTTCCACCAATACGGATCCGCACCCATCCATGGCGCAACCATTCCGCCTGATGGCGCATAATGGGGAACTGAACACCGACAAGAAAAACCGCCTGTCGGAAGCCGCGATTGCGCTGGCGCGGAACAAGGCGATCATTCGGCCCAAGGGTCAGTCAGATAGCTGTCGGCTCGATCAGACGCTCAATGCGCGCGTCTATGATGAAGGGCTGGATCTGGTCACTGCGGTGGTCGCGATGATGCCGCCCGCGTGGGAGAATGACACACAGCTCTCGCCTCAGGTGCGCGCAATGCTAGAGTATTTTTCCCTTTCCGAAGAGAAAAATGACGGCCCTGCCGCGCTGATCTTTGGCGATGGCGATATCATCGGGGCCCGGCTCGACCGGCTGGGCCTGCGCCCTATGCGGACGGTTGAGACCGAAGAGTATCTCGCCGTGATGTCGGAGGCAGGACAGATTGATTTCCCGGCAGAGACCGTGCTGCGCCGTGGCCGTGTCGAAGCGGGCGGGATGATTTACTACAATCACCTCGAAAAGAAGACCTATGAGACCACCGAGGCGCTAGAGATGCTGGCGGCAAAGGAAGACTACGCCGCGCTGTTGCAGACCGCGCAGGTCAATATCACTGATTTGCCCTCTGCCGATGCCGATCCCAAGCTCGCGGCGACGCGGTATCTGGGCGATATGGAAACGCCTGCGCGCTACGTGGCCTACACGCACAATCAGGAAAGCTTTAAGTTCCTGATGGATCCGATGCTGCAGACCGGGGTCGAAAAGGTGTCGGCCATGGGGTACGGCAACGCGATCAACGCGCTGTCAGACAACGAAGGCGGCGTGGCGAAGTATTTCAGCCAGCGGTTTGCCCAGGTGACGAACCCGCCCTTGGATTCCATTCGTGAGGCGGATGGCATGACCTTGCGCGTGGCGCTGGGGGAAAAGCCCTATCTGGGGCAGTCGCGCTCCAAACAGATCGTTGTCAACT
>JBCCDT010000124.1:0-11972 GCA_039030635.1 Pseudomonadota bacterium | reverse complement strand
TTTGTGTTTGTGTTGTTTTCTGGTGGGGTGCGTTGGTGGGGGGGGGGGGGGGCGCCCTCTTTTTTGGGGGTGGTTGTGGGTTTGTTGTGGTCTGCGCCGTTTATTTGCGGGGGGGCCTCGCGGTTTGGGGTCAGCCCTGCACTTCGTTGCCGACCACGATCTGACCGGTCTTCAGGCCGATGGGCAGGCTTTCGAGATAGGCGTTGGGCTGACTTCCGTCATAGGGGATGCCGTCGATGATATCCTCGGCCGGTGTGGGCGCTTTGAACCCATCGCTGTCCCAGGGGAAATCGGCCTCATCCGCCATGCCTTCGTCAACCAGAAGGCGGGCAGCCTCAAGGTAGATATCCGGGCGGTACACCGACTTGGCCACATCCACGTACCACTCATCGGATTTAGCCTCAGCGATCTGACCCCAACGGCGCATTTGCGTGAGATACCAGATGGCGTCAGAGTAGAACGGGTAGGTGGCGTTGTAGCGGAAGAACACGTTGAAATCGGGGATGTCGCGCTTGTCACCTTTCTCGAACTCAAAGAACCCGGTCATGGAGTTGGCGATCACGTCGTAATCCGCGCCCACATATTCCGGGCGGCTGAGGATCTCGACGGCTTCGGGCCGGTTGGAGTTGTCGTTTTCATCGAGCCAGATCGCGGCACGGATGAGGGCCTTCACGACCGCCTTGGTGGTGTTTGGGTTCTCTTCCGCGAACTCTTTGGTGATGCCAAAGACCTTCTCGGGATTGTTCTTCCAGAGTTGGTAATCTGTGATCACCGGCACACCGATGCCTTTGAACACGGCCTGCTGATTCCAAGGCTCACCCACGCAATAGCCGTGGATTGTGCCTGCTTCGAGTGTCGCGGGCATCTGCGGGGGAGGGGTGACGGAGAGGAACACATCCGCGCCGATCTGACCGGAGATGTTTTCGGGGGAATAATAGCCCGGCTCAAGACCACCCGCGGCCAGCCAGTAGCGCAGCTCATAGTTATGCGTCGACACCGGGAAAACCATGCCCATGTTGAACGGCTCACCGCGCGATTGGAAGTCTTCTACAACCGGTTTGAGCGCTTCGGCACTGATCGGATGCTGCGGTCGCCCATCTTCCATCAGCGGAATATGCGGCTTCATCTGTTCCCAAATGTCATTGGAAACGGTGATGCCGTTGCCGTTGAGGTCCATGGAAAAGGGCGTGATGATATGCGCCTCGGTGCCAAAGCCAATCGTGGCGGCCAAGGGCTGACCGGCAAGCATGTGCGCACCATCCAGCGTGCCATCGATCACACCGTCGAGCAGAACCTTCCAGTTGGCCTGCGCCTCAAGCGTCACAAACAGCCCCTCATCGAGGAAGTAGCCGTTTTCATAGGCCACGGCGAGTGGCGCCATATCGGTCAGTTTGATGAAGCCAAAGGTCAGTTCGTCCTTTTCCAGCTCCAGGATCTCGGCATGGGCGGCGGTGCTCATCAGAGCGGCTGCAACGCCTGCCAAAACTGTTCTTGCGATCATGCTGTTACCTTTCCTTACGTCGGCCGCGATCGGGCACGAAAAAAGCCGCATTCAACAGCTGCACGGATATGCACTGGTCGAAAGCGGCGTCGCTTTGGGGGAGCCCGATCATTCGGGAGAATCAATAGGAGCGTCATTGCTCGTGGACGTAAAATGCGCCTCAAATTTCAATAAAAGAAAGGTATTCTTGGGCGAATTTGCGGGTGCAGCATTAGGACGGGCTGGTATGCCTAAAAAATGCGCATCATGCCGGGGTTGGTTCAAAAATGCGCCCGTCAAAAAACGCGTCGCGCGGCAGGATCAAACGCCCCCCTATGGAGCCGACGGCCAGAGGTTCGGTCACGGACCCTTCGACCTTGGCGGATGCGGAGGGCAGATCATGCGCCACATGGCCCAAGGCGGCGCGGTAGATATCGGATCGGAAGGTGGCTTGCGCGGCCTTGGCGGCGCGAGCGTGATCCAGCCCAAGGCGGGACGCCATTTGCCGACCAATCCATTCGGCCTGAGATCGCCATGGAAACCCGGCCGCCCCGTTGAAGAAATCAACAAACCCCGCAGTGGTCCGCACGTCGCCACGAGAGGAGATCGCGAAGCGCCCCAAAAGCGCGCATTCGACAACTTCGGGTGCGAGATCAAGATAGGGTGTGCGGCTGAGCAATTCGGTGGCCAGGCCCAATGAGGAGGGTTCTGACAGCCAGCGTGAGGCCCGCCACACAGCGCGGATCAGGCGGTGTGCGGTGTCCCTGTTCTCATCTGCCCAACCTGCCCGCACGGCGAGCACTTTTTCCGGCGCAAAGGCCCAGATCGCTGAACACGGCAGCAGCAGATCGGCCACACCCGTCTCGACCGACGATGACCCCCATGGCTCACCCACGCAGAACGCATCGATTTCGCCTGCCTTGAGCGCATCGGGCATCATCGGCGGCGGGACGGTTTGGATTGAAATGTTGTGCGCGTCATTCACGCCCAGGGCCGTCAGCCAGTAATGCACCAGCTCCGCATGCATTGAGAACGGAAACGGCACGCCGATGCGCAGCGTGTCCTTGATCGCACCGATCAGGGCCCGCCCGGCGGTCTCTGCATTATCGAAAGCAAAGTCATGGCCTGCGGCGCGCATTCTGGCGCCGATTTCGCGGCTGACACCAATGACATTACCATTGACAGACAGAACCGAGAGCGCGTGCAGCGGCGTGGTGACGCCTCCCAACCCAAGCGCACCCGCGATGGGCATGGGGGCCAGCATATGCGCGGCATCCAGCTGTCCAAAGCAAAGCTTGTCGCGCAGTGTCGACCAAGAGGGGGATCGCGACAGGGTGAGATACAGCCCCTCTTCTTCCGCAAATCCCATCTCCGAGGCCGCAATCAAAGGGGCGGCGTCCACAAGCGGGATAAATCCGATTTGGATCTCTTGAAGCTTCATGCCAGCAAACCTGCGCTCTCGACCAGGGCTTCGGCCACGTCGGCCAACCGCTTGCCCTGGTTCATCGCCGCCTTTCGCAAGAGGGCATAGGCCTCATCTTCGTCAATGCCCTTGGCCTTCATGATCAGGCCCTTGGCGCGGTCGATGACCTTGCGTTCTTCGAGCGCGCGTTTGGTCTCTGCCAATTCGGTGCGCATCCGTTGAAACACGTTGAACCGCGCGATTGCGGCATCCAGCACGGGTTTCACCCGGTCGGGGCGCAACCCGTCCACCACATAGGCCGACACACCCGCCTCGATCGCCGCGGATGTCAGCGCATCGTCAGATCGGTCGACAAACACAGCCACCGCCCGGTCCATCGGCTGTGAGGCAATGGTCATTTCCTCAAGCATGTCGCGGGAGGGATTGGCGATGTCGATCAGAACGATGTCGGGGTCGATGGCGCTGATCTGGCGTTTGAGGCTGGAGGCCTCGGTGATCACCTGAATGCGCGCAAAGCCTGCATCGGCCAAGCTGTCGACGATCTGGTTGGCTTTGTCTCGGTCAGGTTCGACGAGAATGATGGCTAAGTCATTGGTCACGGGCGTGTTACGAAACGTGTCGGAAGGCAAGTAAAGCATTGATCGATCTGAAAGAGGGGTTCCGTTACAGGTATGGGCCGATTTGCCTGAAAATTGGGCAAGATCGGGGGCGGGTCAGTACACATCGCGTTGATAGCGATGATCTGATGCGAGCGCCTCGAGATAGGCGGTTGCCGCCGTTTCATCGCCTTTGAGGCCTTTGGCAATGATGCGCAGCAGCGCGGCCTCGACATCGACCGCCATGCGAGACGCATCACCGCAGATGTAGATCGCCGCGCCCTCGTCGATCCACGCAAACACCTCCTCGGCGTTTTGTTCCAGCAACGTCTGCACATACACCTTGTCGGCCCGGTCGCGGGACCAAGCCAGAGATAGGTTGGTCAAAAGGCCGGATGCATGCCACCCATCAATCTGATCGCGGTAGAGGTAATCGCATGCTTCATGCTGGTCGCCAAAAAACAGCCAGTTTTTGCCGGATGCCCCACGCGCCTCGCGCTCTTCCAGAAAGGCGCGGAACGGGGCAATCCCGGTGCCCGGTCCGATCATGATCAGCGGTTTGGTGTCGTCAGAGGGCGGTTGGAAATGCGGGGATTTCTGCACGTAGACGCCCAGCATTGCACCGGTGCCGAGGCGCGCGCCCAGATGGGTGGAGGCCACACCTTTGCACGCGCGACCCGCCAGATCGTAATGCACTTCGCCCACGGTCAGGTGCACTTCGCCCGGATGGGCCTTGGGGCTGGAAGAGATGGAATAAAGGCGCGGCTGAAGCGGGCGCAGCGCGGTGGCCAGCGTCTGCGCCTCTACTGGGCCCTTTGCGTTCAGAAGGTCAAGGATCTGCGCGCCCTCAAAGGGCAACTTGACGTCCAATGTCTCCAGAGCGCTAGGCGTGACTGTGGCGATGTCGAGCTTGGTGGACAGCGCGGCGTGGAGCCGGGCCGGGCCGGCCTTCAATTCAACGGTTTCGCGCCCCGTCAAACCCGCAGCGGACAGGATCGCGGCCACGTCGCCCGGGCAATTTGTGGGCCAGACACCGAGGGCATCCCCTGCCGCATATTCCAGATCCGCGCCGCCACCGGCCAGGGAAATTTCAATGTGGTTGACGCATTTCGCGGACGGCTCGCCGCTGAGCGGCTCGCTGGTGATGAGCGACGCCATGAATGGATGGTTCTTATCAAAGGCGGGGGCGGGATCTGTGTCTATCGCGGGCGCAGCAGACACGCCTGCTGATGCGCTGGCAAAGGCCTCTGAGGTGAAAACGGCCGTTTTCCAAGCACCGTAATCATCGTCAAAATCAAGGTCGCATTTGACAACGTCCGCCACCCGTGTTGCGCCAAGTTCAGCAAGCCGCGCGTCGATGTCGATGGCGCATTGGTTGAAATCGGCATAGCTCGTGTCACCCAACCCGCATACGGCGTAATTCAGGCTTGCGGGCAGGGGTGCGCAATCCTCGGCCATGAGCGATTTGAAGAATTTGGCGGCGTTATCAGGCGGCTCGCCTTCGCCGAAGGTCGAAACAACAATGGTAACATGGTTCAGCGTGGCAAGATCGGCGGGCGTGACCTCATCGAGCGTGTTGACCTTGGCCTCGAACCCTTGGGTGCCTGCAAATTTGCGCAGGTCCTTTGACAGAGCCTCGCAATTGCCTGATTGCGAGCCGTAGAGCACGGTCATTTCCGTCAGCGGCGCCTCTTGCGCAGCGGCAGAAGCAGCGATGGCGGAGAGGCCCGTCAGCAGCCCGTTCAGCCATTGGCGTTGTTCGGCGTCAAAAGGGGCATCGGCGGGGACAAGCTCCAGTTGCGGCTCAGAGGCCGCGATGGCGGCTTCGATGGACTGGGCGATCAGAGGGGTTGGCGCGTTCATATCAAGGATCCCGGTGTTCAGGCGGCGGATTGCAGGTCAGTGGGCAGCAGTGTCAGAAGTTCGGCATCTGTCAGGCTGCGCACATATGTCAGAAAGCTCTCATGGCCTGTGCGGCGCGTCAGATAATTCCCGACGACATGTTCGAGGATGGTGTGAATGTCATCTGCGGGCACAGGGCCACAGAGCGGACGGGCAAGACCCTGATCCAGGTCAGAGCCGCCGCCGATCACGATCATGTAACCCTCGCCGCCCCCTGGGGCGGCAGCACCCATCAAGCCAATGTCGCCGATATAGTGCTGCGCGCAGGAATTGGCGCAGCCCGTGAGGTGGATGTTGATGGGTTGGTCGAGGGTAAAGCGGTCTTCGAGATGACGCACCAGAGTGAGCGCATCCTGTTTGGTGTAAGCGGCGGCAAATTTGCAGCCCCATTTGCCGGTGCAGGCCACGGCGCCGGCGGCAAAACTGGAGGCGGATGTGAACATCCCGGCCTCTTCGATCATGGTGCAGGCGGCCAGAACCTGATCGTCCGGGATATGCGGGATGATGGGATTTTGCCAAACGGTGAGGCGAATATCACTTTGGCCATGGATGCGGGCCACGTCGGCGAGCACGCGCATCTGGTGGGCGGTGAGTTTGCCCAATTCAAGAGCCACGCCGATATAGCTCAGCCCGTTTTGTTTTTGACGATGCACGCCGATATGGGCCTGCCGATCAATGGGGGCGCGCGCCTCGCTATGCTCGGCGCGAAGGCGGCGCAGCTGCACACCCGTTCCAAACCCGTCCAGAATGTCCTGGGTGCGGGCGAGGAACCACTCGACACCTTCTTTTTCAAGCAAATACTTGAGCCGGGCCTTCTTGCGATTGGTGCGGTCGCCGTGTTCAACAAAGACGCGCAGCATCGCCTCGGAAACATCAACCGTCTCGTCGGGGCTGCAAATCAGGCCAGTGTCGCGGGCAAAATCCATGTGGCCGGTGATGCCGCCCAAGGCAATGCGGCACCAGATACCGGGATCGATGCCTTCATCATTTTCGGTGACTTTGACCGCGAGAAACCCGATGTCATTGGTGTCACTGAGGCAGGAAAGCCGCCCGGCATTGTCAAAGGAAATGTTGAATTTGCGGGGGATCCCCTGAAGGTCGCGCGTGCGCAGGATGCGGGTGGACAGCCGCTTGGCCTGGGGCGTCATGTCGATCAACTCGTCGATATCAAATCCCGCGCTGGGCGTCACCGTGAG
Source organism: Pseudomonadota bacterium (assembly GCA_039030635.1). Classification (GTDB taxonomy): domain Bacteria; phylum Pseudomonadota; class Alphaproteobacteria; order Rhodobacterales; family Rhodobacteraceae; genus Roseovarius. The sequence continues at coordinate 5,375 of JBCCDT010000124.1, read as the reverse complement.
GTTGCGGGCGGAATCCGCGCCTGTGCCTTGCGCGGTCAGATTGGCCGCCTCCAGCGTCTCAATGAGGCTGATCACCGAGCGCGGTTGGATCTCCCGCAGTTGCAAAGAGCCGCGCGTCGTTACGTGAGAATAGCCGCCGGCGTAGTCTTCAGCGCAGCGGGCAAGCGCCGTCATTTGATCGGCCGTCAGCACGCAAGCGGGCGCACGCAGGCGCATCATGTAGCCTTCGGAATTGGGGGTGACGTTGAAAAACCCCAAATGCCGCAGGAGAAACTGATCGAGGCCTTCGGCCATTTGATCGGCCTTGGTCCAACCCTCCAGCGTGCGCCAGATGTCGAGCGGATGGGTTTTGTACTTCGCCAGCTCTTCTTTGCACAAATCCTCAAGGGGCACGCCGTAGACGCATTCAGGCTCCGGCGCGGTGCCGGAACGGCCACCACCAAAGGCTTTGTGCAGCTCCAGGCGCATGATCACATCCGCCAGATAGCGCTGCTGTTCAGGGGTGAAACCGGTACTCTGCGACATGCCGTGCTACCTGTTGCGTGTCCGATCCGCACAAGCGGAGAGGGCGAAATAGCGGGTTGAGCGAAGAGAAGCGCGGCGTCGAGCTTCGGAGGATGGCCGGTCTTACGTGGCCAAGGCGCATCGTTGCGCACGAAACGGATGGCTGGAATCACAAGGCAATTGCAAGTGGTCAGTCAGAGTTTTCCTGCCAATTTTTTCAGACCAATAGAAACTGCATGCAATTTAGGCAAATTGATCGGTTGGTAGGCCCGGCAGGACTTGAACCCGCAACCAAAGCGTTATGAGCGCTCTGCTCTAACCAATTGAGCTACAGGCCCAACCTGACTGCGTGCTTACCAGATGGGCAAGGGCGGTCAAGAAGGGGGGATGCGCAGGTGGGCGCGGAATCAAGGCCGAAGGCCGCCGCGCCTTCGCAAGGCCCCACCCAGGGCCTGGCGAAATGGCATCTGGTGTAACTCCTTCCACTGTTCAGCGGGTTTGAACAATAAAGAGCTTTCGAACTGGGATCGGATCGCCAGTCCGGGGCCTTGCAAAGGCGCGGCTTGCATGCGGAGGCTACTTTCCATCGTCGGCGTGATCGGGTAACCCGCGCGGAAGACACCGGCGAAGGACGCACTTCCATGACCACCCCAGACACATCCGGCAAGAACGGCATCACCTATGCGGATGCGGGCGTGGATATTGACGCGGGCAACGCGCTGGTGGAGCGGATCAAACCGGCGGCCAAGCGGACAACGCGGCCCGGGGTGATGGCCGGTCTTGGTGGGTTTGGCGCGCTGTTTGACCTCAAGGGCGCAGGCTATGTGGACCCCATTCTGGTGGCCGCCACGGATGGGGTGGGTACCAAGCTGCGCATTGCGATTGATACCGGTGTCGTGGACGGTGTCGGCATCGACCTGGTGGCGATGTGCGTGAATGATTTGGTGTGTCAGGGGGCAGAGCCGCTCTTTTTCCTCGATTACTTTGCTACGGGAAAGCTGGAGACAGATCAGGCCGCGCGGATCATCGAGGGGATTGCAGAGGGCTGCGTGCGCTCGGGCACCGCGCTGATCGGTGGGGAGACGGCTGAAATGCCCGGCATGTATGAGGCCGGTGATTTTGATCTGGCCGGTTTTGCCGTAGGCGCGATGGAACGGGGTGCTGATTTGCCTAGCGGCGTGACTGAGGGCGATGTGATCCTTGGGCTGATGAGCGATGGCGTGCATTCCAATGGCTACTCGCTGGTGCGCAAGCTGGTTGAGGTATCGGGACTGGGTTGGGAGGATGCCTGTCCCTGGGCGGACGGCACGCTGGGGGAGGCGCTTCTGGCGCCGACGCGGCTTTACGTGCGCCAGGCTTTGGCGGCGGTGCGCGCGGGCGGGGTGCATGCCCTTGCCCATATCACCGGCGGCGGGATCACAGAGAACGTGCCGCGTGTGCTGCCCGATGGGCTGGCGGCGGAGGTGGATCTGGGTGCCTGGGACCTGCCGGGTGTTTTTGACTGGCTGGCGAAGACGGGCGGCATGGCCGAGGCCGAAATGCTCAAGACTTTCAATTGCGGGATTGGCATGATGGTGGTCGTCGAGGCGGGCACGGCAGACGCGCTCAGCGCGCTTTTGTCGGAACTGGGCGAGACGGTGGTCCCGATGGGCCGCGTCATCGCGGGTGAGGGTGTCGTCTACAAGGGCGCGCTTTTGTGACCACCCAGGTGGCCATCCTGATCTCGGGCGGGGGCTCCAACATGGTGGCCCTGGTCGACAGCATGGCGGGCGACCATCCGGCGCGGCCCTGCCTGGTGTTTTCCAATAATGCGGATGCGGGCGGTTTGACAAAGGCCGAGGCCCGCGGTGTCGCGACGGCGGTGGTCGATCATCGCCCCTTTGGCAAAGACCGAGCCGCCTTTGAAGATGCGCTGCATGAGCGGCTTCTTGAGGCGGGGACGGACTTGATTTGTCAGGCGGGCTTTATGCGGATCTTCACCGCGGGGTTTGTGGGGCGTTGGCAGGGGCGGATGCTGAACATTCACCCATCGCTTTTGCCGAAATATACCGGGCTGAACACCCATGCCCGTGCGCTTGCGGCGGGTGACACTGAGGCCGGGTGCACCGTGCATGAGGTGATCCCGGAACTGGATGCCGGGCCGATTTTAGGCCAGGCGCGAGTGCCCGTGTTGGCAGGGGACACGCCGGAGGTTTTGGCCGCCAGAGTGCTGGCCCAAGAACACAAGCTTTACCCCAAAGTTCTGCGCGATTTTGTGCAAGACCGGTTCTGAACCCGGGGCGCGCAATCTGAAAAGGACGTCGTTAAAGCGCCGAAAATCGAAGCGCTATCTCATTGAAACGCCTTGTTTTATTGATAAATGAGCGGGCATCTGACGAATAGGCGTTTCCATTCCGACAGCCTTGGCATAAGACTGCGGGACCCTGCGGGGCGTATGGTGCGATCCTCAGTGCGCGAACAGCTGAAATGAAAACGATCACGAAAACCGAAGATCTGGCCGCGTTTTGTGCGCGGGCGGCCACCTGTGACTATGTCACGGTCGACACGGAATTCCTGCGCGAGCGGAGTTATTATTCCAAGCTGTGCCTCGTGCAACTGGCGCTGCCAACGCGTGGAGAGGATGACGCCGTTTTGGTGGATCCGATTGCCGGCCAGCTGTCGCTTGAACCGCTCTATGAGCTGTTTCGCGACACCTCCGTGGTGAAGGTGTTTCATGCCGCGCGGCAGGATTTGGAAATTTTCCACGTCGATGCGGGCCTGATCCCTGAGCCTCTCTTTGACACGCAGGTGGCCGCGATGGTCTGCGGCTTTGGCGAACAGGTGGGCTATGAAACCTTGGTGCGCAAAATCGCGCGTCAGAACCTCGACAAGACATCGCGCTTTACCGATTGGTCGCGGCGCCCGCTGACGGATGCGCAAAAGACCTATGCCCTGGCGGATGTGACGCATTTGCGGGACATCTATGAGTTCCTTGAGGGGAAATTGGCCCAATCGGGGCGTGCGCGTTGGGTGGCCGAAGAGTTGGAGATCCTCAATGATCCCGAGACCTATATCGTGCGGCCGGAAGATGCCTGGAAACGGGTGAAAACGCGCAACCCCTCGGGGCGGTTTCTGGCGATTGTGCGCGCTCTTGCGGAGTTTCGCGAGACCCATGCGCAAAGTCACAATGTGCCGCGCAACCGGGTGTTCAAAGACGATGCGTTGGTGGAGCTGGCCTCCACCAAGCCTGCATCCATGAAAGATCTGTCGCGCTCTCGGCTGCTGCTGCGTGAGGCGCGCAAGGGGGACATTGCGGACGGTATTATTGCGGCCATTCAGGCAGGTCTGGCTGTGCCCAATGACAGTTTGCCAAGGCCCGACCGGACGCGTGAAAAACTGCAGGTGAATCCAGCGCTGGCAGATCTGTTGCGCGTTCTGCTCAAGGCCAAATCAGAAGAGTATGGCGTTGCGGCCAAGCTGATCGCAAACGCGGCTGAGCTTGATGCGATCTCAGCTGGTGAACGGGATTTGCCGGCGCTCAAAGGCTGGCGCAAGGATGTGTTCGGGGCAGACGCGTTGCGTCTGTGTGACGGCCAGATTGGTCTGGCGGCCAAGGGCGGCCAGATCATCGCGGTTGATCTTTAGAGCGCTCGTCGCTTCCTTCGGGCGCGTCTCGCTTATGCCAGGGACTAGCGGCGGCTGCTGCGCGTATTGCGACGGGCGACGACCTGCACCGTACGGATCTGTTCCAATTCCTGCACGCTGAGGGGTGTGCCCGCCTGCACCCGGCGGGTGCGTTCAGGGCCTTGCGCGGTCTGGATCGGCTGCAGCGCGCGCAGTTCAAAGGTCATCACACCATCGACGATAAAGCCCGGCTCACGCGGCACAAGTCGCACATCATAGGCGCCTTGCCGCGTCGTGACGCCCGAGACAGAGACGATCGCCCCGGTGGTAGTGCGTTTGACGTCGAGCGAGGTGACTTGATCGACCAGGGTGCCCAGATAGGGGCCTTCGTCCTCGTCGTCAAAGAGGCTGATCTGATCCGCCACGCTGGTGGAGCGGTTGGTTTTGTTCTTGATCTGGCTTTGGCGGCGTTCCCCGATCAGCGGGTTGACAGGCGTGACAGTGCCATCGGCATTGACCACGGTTTCCACCTCATTGTCCGAGCTGGTGCTGGAGCCAAACCAGTTGAGCGGGTTGATCCGCGATTCGCGCACCGTGCCGCATGAAGCCAGGGCAAAGCTCAGAACAATCGCGATCAGCAGTCGACAGCGCATAGGTTAACCCCCAGATTTCCACCGACGCAGACCTACCCTATCACGGCGGGCTTGAAAAGTGGGGGCTGGACCTCTGGTCGGACCGCGCCTAGGTCTGGGCAAGACGAGTGAGAGGCAACCCCCGTGGCGCAATCAGCATTTGAAGAGATCGTGGAAGATTTCGAGTTCCTCGAGGATTGGGAGGATCGGTATCGTTACGTGATTGATCGCGGCAAGGCGATGGACGCACTGGACGACGCGCTAAAGGTGCCCGCGACCAAGGTGGATGGCTGTGCCAGTCAGGTCTGGCTGCATCCGCGCGTCGAGGCGGGGGTGTTTTCCTTTGAGGGCGACAGCGATGCCATGATCGTGCGCGGTCTGATTGCAGTGCTGAAGGCGCTTTATAACGATACGCCTGTGGGCGATGTGGTTGGGGTCGACGCCGCGGCGGAGTTGGCCCGGCTGGGGCTCAACGATCACTTGTCGGCGCAGCGTTCCAACGGTCTGCGCGCCATGATTGAGCGGATCCGCTCGGTGGCATCTGAGGCGGGCTGACGTACAGGTCACCGGCTTGTGTATCGCGGCGCGGCGGAGTTGGGCTACACTTCCCGAAAGACCAGACCGGAGGCACCCTAT
>JBCCDT010000123.1:0-11994 GCA_039030635.1 Pseudomonadota bacterium | reverse complement strand
GTTATCGGTTCACTAAGCATAATTGCCAACGACAATCGTGCTCCGGTTGCACTCGCCGCTTAATGCGGTGCGTAAAGCCGAAACTTTAAGCCCAGTCCTCTAGCAAGGGCTGGCGGGGTTCGCAGGCACCTGGCAACAGAAGCCTGCACTTCATACCATTTTGAGTTTAAGATTGGTGTCCCCGCGCGGAATCAAGGGCTTTAGCCCGCCGCGCGTTCGTTAGGCCGTCCGTCACGCCGGAGGTGTGCCATGGTAGATAGCGCGCCTTTGGCGCGACGCCTGGCGAAATGGTTGTTGCAGAGCGTCGCTCGGATGGACGGCGGGGTTGTGGAATAAAGTGCTGCTGATCAGAGCACGGATCGCCACGCCACAGCCTGACAAACGCGCTCTTCTTTGCCCCTCAAAGCACAATCGCCAAAATCACCGGCAAGGTCAGCACCGACATAAGCGTCGACACCACCACGAGGCCCGCCACAGCCTCTGCATCCGCGCCGTATTTCTCGGCCAGCATGTAGGAGGTGACAGCCACAGGCGTGGCGACCTGCAGCACCAGCACACCGAAGGCCACCGGCCCCAGCCCGAACCAAAGGCCTGCGGCCGTCGCGCATCCCGCGCTGATCACGACCTTGAGCACGGCCAGGACCAAGGGTTTGCCAAAGGCCCCAATAGACAGCCGCGCCACGGCGACGCCCAAGGTGATCAGCATGATCGGAATCGCCATCTGTGCGATCAGCTCCAAAGCGTTGGTCAGGAAACGTGGGGTCTGCCAATCCATCACCAGAAACAGCGCGCCGAGGAGCGTGGCAGGCACCAAAGGCTCTTTGATCATCTTGATCAGCGACCCACCGCCCGAGACCAGCCAGATGCCGAAGGTGAACTGGATCACCGCCGACACCCCAAACACCACCACCGCATAGCCCAGCCCCACATCGCCAAACGCAAAAAGTGCGAGCGGCAGGCCGAGATTGCCCGTGTTGGAAAAAATCAGCGGGGCCAGGTAGGTCTGACGATCCAACCGCCCAAGACGCACCAAGACCCACATGGCAACGGTCACCAACCCGTAGGCCGCAAAGCCCGCTAAGGAGAGTGCCCCGAGTGCGGAGGGTTCGATTTCGGATTGCATCAGCGCCACGAACACCAGACACGGCGTGGCCAGCGACATGCCCAGCCGGGTGACAAACTCCACCCGGTATTCAAAGCCCATCCGGACCCAGGCAAAGCCCACCGCGGCCAGCAAAAACACCGGCGCGACGATTTCCAGAACTGTCAGGGCGATGTCCAAAGCCGCGCTCCTTTGCTTGCGGAGCGGTTACGGCATTGCGCGGGTCTTGGCCAGAGCTGGGCCAGACAGGATCACTGCAAATAAAAGCGGCAGCCCCCGGGACGATGGGGGCTGCCTTGGGTGTTTACCTTTTACAACTGGGGGAACTCGTCACCCGTTAGCAGCGCAATCTGGCTACTCCCCACCCATGGATACGGCAAAGCCCATGAGGCCCGTCACCCCAAGCTCTGCCATTTGCGTCGCCGCGCCTGTGGCGAGGTCAATGCTATAAAGTCCGGACACATCCGCGCCTTCCATCTGCAAAAGCGCATAAGCCATATCGGTGCCTTCTTCCGGTGAGATGATGTCAAACCCGCCGGCGCCCATCAGGTCGACCGCCGTGCCATCGACGGTGATCGGGCCAATGGTTTTCAGCTCGCCCGCGTTGTTGGCCAGGCTGACCAACGCGTCGGTTTGCGCATCGAGCGCGTATTGATAGGTGCCGGACGCCTTCGCGCCTGCGATAGCGTTGGTGTAGGCATTGGCAAAGATCGACGGCGTCTTGCCAGCGTTCGCGTCGCCCTCCGCATAGAACGTATCGGTGAAGCGTTTGACCGTGTTGGCCTTGTCGCCACCGAAATCGGCAGGGAAATAGACCAGGTTTGCCCCGTCAGAGCCCACAGCGCGCACCGCGTCGATCTTGTTGTTGAAATCAAAGGCCACCGCGCCCGCACCGATTTCCGCGCCATCATCAAAGGCCGCGCCGGTGTCTGTCATCTCGCCTGTGCTGGCGTCGATCACGAATACCTTGCCCGCGCGGGAAAAGCCCAGAAGGTCGCCCGTGACAGGGCGGTAGGCAATGGCGTGAACCGGCTCGGCCAGGTCGAAACTGGCGATATCGCTGGGCTTGCCCAGGTGTTCCATGGTCAGCAATGTCATGCCGTCATTGGCCAGAGCGTATCCCATGGGGTGGACATGACCATCGGCAAACGCCGCTGTCGCCAATAGGGATGTGGCCGCACATGTGGTTCGGATAAACATCGTCGATCCTTTCAATTGTCTCACCGGAACCTGCCCGGCTTGCCAAAAATCACGCATCACCGGCGGGAAGAGTTTCACCAAACCTTAAAAAATTTTTTGCCAACGCATTAGCCTGTTGAATTTGTTTATGAATATTTTCAAAGACCCCTCGGATTTGCACAAACGTGATCATGAACGGGCTGGTCAGCGCAGGGGATGTGCGTCATGTCTGAGCGTGGACAGCACGATCAAAGACGCCATGGTGACCCGAGCCCAATCCGAACTGAATTCGCATCTCGCGCAGGTGGCCTTGGGCAATCGTGCAGCGTTTGAGGCGCTCTATGATGCGACCTCGGCGAAACTTTTGGCCGTGTGCCTGCGTGTCTTGAAAGAGCGCGCCGCCGCAGAGGACGCCATGCAAGAGGCCTATGTCAAAATCTGGAAGAATGCCCACCGGTTTGAGGTGACGGGTCATTCGCCCATGAGCTGGCTCATTACCATCGCGCGCAACACCGCGGTGGACAAGCTGCGTGCGCGCAAGGATCACGATGATTTAGCCGATCATGAAGGCAGTTTGCGCGCGCCCATGGCCGGACCAGAGGCGGCACTTATCGCCAAATCAGAGGCCGGGCGCATCATGGCATGTCTGCAGGAGTTAGAGGCCGACCGGGCGGCGGCGATCCGGGGGGCATACCTGGATGGGGATAGTTATCAGGCGCTGTCGGATCGGTTTAAGGTGCCGCTGAATACAATGCGGACATGGCTCAGACGCGGGCTGATGGCGTTGAGGGAGTGCATGACGCGATGAGCACGACCGAGTTCAAAGACGATGACGCCCTGGCCGCCGAGTTTGCCCTGGGCCTGTTAGAGGGCCAAGAGGCAGCAGAGGCCGCGCGCAGGGTGCGCGAAGACCGCGATTTTGCCGCCAAGGTCACCGCTTGGGAAATGCAGTTTGCCGAGATGGCGGAGGATTTGGACCCCGTCACCCCCGATCCGCGCAGTAAACTAGCCTTGATGGCGCGCATGTTCCCCGCGGATGCCCCCAAACCGCTTTGGCAGCGGGTATGGGTCTGGCAAGCGGCCAGCGTGATGAGCCTCATTCTGCTTGCTGTTGTGTTTGTCGCGAGCACCACTGCGCCCCCTGCCACAGGCCCGCTTTATTCTGCCGAAATCGTTTCAGACGCCGGTGATTTCCGGGTGGTGGCGCTGGTCGATAAGCGCCGCGATGAGATCGTGCTGACGCGCACCGCCGGGGCCGCGCCGGAGGGGCGTATCCTGCAGGTTTGGGCGCATGGGCCGGGTGAGCCCGCCGAGTCCGTGGGGCTTTGGCCAGAGGGTGAGACGGTGCGGTTGAGCCTGCCCCCGCGCATCGCCGCCGTAGACGGGGTTTTGACCATCGGGGTGAGCGAAGAGCCCCAGGGCGGGTCCACCACAGGCTCCCCTTCTGGGCGGGTGTTCGGCACGGTGGACATTCCTGGTGTCACGCCTGCCTTCTGAGCGTTGACAGCACAGTCGGTTCAATGGGATAGACATCACAAGGGGTCTTTCTATGCGACTGCCCCGTGAGGTTTCGGCCAAAAGTCGCATCCACTGACGTACAGAGGATGCCACATATATGCCCGCCCCCAATGAAATAACCCCCGCCCAGTTGATGCGCCTGATCGGCCTGCCGGATTGTCCGGAGATTGTCGATGTCTGTATCGACGAAGACTTCCGTGACGATCCCTATCTGATCCCCGGTGCGTGGCGGCAAGACTTTCGCGATTTACCCGGCTTGCTGGCCCGCGTGGCCGGGACGCGCGTGATTGTTGTGTGCCAAAAGGGTAAGAAACTAAGCCAAGGTGTGGCGGCGTGGCTCGCGGCAGAAGGCGTGGATGCGCAGTTTCTGCAAGGCGGCATGTATGCGTGGCGCGATCATGAAGGCATGATGCGGGTACCTCACTGCGTCATTCCAAAGACACAGGACGGTGCGACGGTTTGGGTGACGCGGCATCGGCCCAAGGTCGACCGCCTGGCCTGTCCTTGGCTCATCCGCCGTTTCGTGGACCGTCAGGCCCGGTTTTTATTCGTGGCCCCAACAGAGGTGGATGCCGTGGCAGACAGGATGGGCGCGACGGCGTTTGACATGGAGGGCGGTGCGTGGAGCCACGGGGACGGCACGTGCAGCTTCGACACCATGTTAGCGCGGTTCGGCTTGACCTCCCCTGCCCTGATGCGAATGGCGGATGTGGTGCGGGGGGCCGACCTGGGGCAGCATGATCTGCATCCGGCCGCCGCCGGGCTGTTGGCCGTGTCGGTTGGGCTATCTCGGCGCTACAGAAACGACCAGGAACAGCTGACGGCGGGGATTGATCTCTATGACACGCTCTACCGTTGGGCGCGCGATGGGCATGAGGAAGGGCATGGTCATGGGTGAGACCGTTTCCTTACGTGATGTATTCGCAACCTTCGGACGCATCGGGGTGCTGTCCTTCGGCGGGCCTGCGGCGCAAATTTCCCTCATGCACAGCGAGCTGGTGGACCGACATAAATGGTTGTCGGAGGATCAATTTCTCAAGGCGCTGTCCTTTTGCATGCTGCTGCCGGGCCCAGAGGCGATGCAACTGGCCACCTATGCGGGCTGGCGGTTGCACGGCGTTCTGGGCGGGTTGATTGCAGGGCTTTTGTTCGTCTTGCCCGGCGCTGCGGTGATTTTCGCGCTGGCTTTTGGCTATGCGCTTTATGGCGATCTGCCACTGGTCCATGCCGTGTTTGCCGGCATTCAGGCAACCGTGGTGGTAATCGTGCTGCAAGCCCTATGGAAATTGGCCAACAAGGCGCTGAAGACCCGCGCGAGTTGGGTCTTGGCCGCCTTGGCTTTTGTCGCCCTGTTTTTTCTCTCCGTGCCATTCCCGCTCATCATTCTTGCGGCGGGCCTCTACGGATTTCTGACCCAATCGGGCACAGCCACCACGGCCCCGGTTCATGGGCGCCCTCGCACTCTGCGCACCGTGGCCATTTGGGGCGCGCTTTGGGCCGCACCTGTGGTCCTCGTCTGGGCGATGGACCACACGTTCCTCACGCAAATCGCGCTGTTTTTCAGCCAATTGGCCGTGGTCACCTTTGGCGGAGCCTATGCCGTGCTGGCTTACATGACCCAAGCCGTGGTTGACACCCATGGCTGGCTGAGCACACCCCAGATGATCGACGCGCTGGGATTGGCTGAAACGACACCTGGCCCGCTGATCCTTGTCACGCAATTCGTGGGCGTTCTCGCGGGGATGAGTGAGGGCGGTCCAGGGCTGGCCTTAGCAGCCGGGGTGCTGACGCTTTGGGTGACGTTTTGCCCATGCTTTCTGTGGATCTTTGCCGGCGCCCCTTACGTGGAGACCCTGCTCAGCCGACCGCGCCTCAAAGGCGCGTTGGAGGCGATTTCCGCGTCCGTCGTGGGCGTCATCCTCAACCTGTCAATCTGGTTTGCGCTGCACGTGCTGTTTGCCAGCGTGGCTGACGGGCGCTTTGGTCCCGTGGTCACGCTTGAGTCGATTTCGCTGATCAATGCGGGGCTCATCGCGCTGGCCGCTGCTTTTTTACTCGGTCTGCGCTGGCCGCTCATTGCAACACTGGCCGCGATGGGCGTCATCGGGGCCGGGTTGGGCCTTGCCGGATTTTTCGTTTGACGCCGCCGCGCGCTGAGGGTCTTTTGGGCACCAAGAGATTCTTATCGCTGCTCATAGGTGACACCCCCCAATGTCACGGTCGATTGACTACGGCAAACTGATGCACAACGCCATGCGCGGGCTGATCCAGCACGTTCTCCGGGATGTGCGCGACAATGGCCTGCCGGGCGTGCATCATTTCTTTATCACCTTTGACACCGCACACCCCGATGTCGATATCGCCGATTGGCTGCGGGATCGCTATCCCGGTGAGATGACGGTGGTGATGCAGCATTGGTTCGACAATCTGGTCGTGGAGGAAGACTTTTTCTCCGTCACGCTGAATTTCGGCGACCAGCCCGAAAATCTGACCATCCCCTATGACGCGATCCTGACTTTCGTGGACCCGTCGGTCGAATTTGGGCTGCGCTTTGAATCCCATGACGACGACGATGAGGATGAAGAAGACGGTGAAGAAGATATCGCCCCCTTCACAGAGGTCACCGAAGAAGAGGTTGAGGCCGAGGACGCCGAAAAACCTGAAGCAGATGTCGTGAGCCTGGACAGTTTCCGCAAGTAGGCCTCTGCCCGCCCTTTGCACTCCTGCTTGCCCGCGCTAACAAGGGGCAACGAATTCAGGAGCGTCCCATGACCGACACCCGCACAGAAACCGACAGCTTTGGCCCCCTTGAGGTTCCATCCGACAAGTACTGGGGCGCGCAGACGCAGCGCTCGATCATGAATTTCCCCATTGGCTGGGAAAGACAGCCTGTCGCTGTGGTGCGCGCGCTGGGCGTGATCAAGAAGGCCTGCGCGATGGCCAACAAGGATCAAGGCACGCTGGATGCGCGCCTTGCGGATGCGATCATCGAGGCCGCAGGCGAGGTGATCGACGGAAAGCTTGATGACAATTTCCCGCTGGTTGTCTGGCAAACGGGATCGGGCACGCAATCGAACATGAACGCCAATGAGGTGATCGCCAACCGCGCGATTGAGAACCTGGGCGGCGTGATGGGCAGCAAGGATCCGGTGCATCCCAATGATCACTGCAATATGGGGCAATCCTCGAACGATACGTTTCCGACGGCCATGCATATCTCAACGGCGATGATGGCGCGCGATGTGCTCTTGCCGGGGCTGCGCAAGCTGCATGCGGGGTTGAAGAGCAAGGTGGAGGCCTTTGATGGCATTATCAAAATTGGCCGCACACACACCCAAGATGCCACCCCCCTGACGCTCAGCCAGGAGTTTTCTGGCTATACCCATCAGGTGGCAATGGGCATCGCGCGGGTGGAGGATGCGTTGGGCCGGATTTATGAGCTGGCACAGGGCGGCACGGCGGTGGGCACTGGGTTGAACACGCGTCAGGGCTGGGACACGACGGTGGCGGCCAATATGGCGGAGATCACCGGCCTGCCCTTTGTGACCGCACCCAACAAGTTTGAAGCGCTCGCGGCCCATGACGCGATGGTGGAGATGTCGGGGGCGCTGAAGACCGTGGCGGCGTCGCTCTTCAAAATTGCAAATGACATTCGGTTCTTGGGCTCTGGGCCGCGCTGTGGCTTGGGTGAGTTGGTGCTGCCGGAGAACGAGCCGGGATCGTCCATCATGCCGGGCAAGGTCAACCCGACCCAATGTGAAGCACTGACCCAGGTCTGCGCCCATGTGATGGGCAATGATGCCGCCGTGGGGTTTGCAGGAAGCCAAGGGCATTTTGAACTCAACGTTTTCAAACCCATGATGGCATATAACGTGTTGCAATCTATGCAGCTTTTGGGTGATGCGGCGTCGGCCTTCACGGACAACCTGATTGATGGGCTCGACGCCAATCGCGACCGGATCGAAAAGCTGATGCGTGAGTCGTTGATGCTGGTGACGGCGCTCGCGCCCGAGATCGGCTATGACAACGCGACCAAGGTGGCCAAGACAGCGCATAAGAACGGCACGACGCTCAAGGAAGAGGCGATCAAGCTGGGCTTTGTGGATGAAGAGACCTTTGACCGCGTGGTGCGCCCGGAGCAGATGATCGGACCCAAATGAGCGACCGCCCCATCAACCTGAACAAGGCGCGCAAAGCGCGGGATCGCGTGAAGAAGCGCGCGCAAGCGGATGAAAACGCAGTGAAGTTTGGGCGTTCCAAGGCTGACAAAACGCGGGATGCAGCTGAAGTCGCATCGATCTCGGCCAAGCTGGATGCGCATAAACGGGAATGAGCGCGCGACCGGTCAAACATTCATTGACGCTGCGCGGGCACCGCACCTCCGTGTCATTAGAAGATGAGTTTTGGACCGCCTTTCGCGCCATCGCCGCCGAGCGCGGGCAACCGATCAATCAACTGGCTGCCGAAATTGATGAAGCGCGTGGGACAGAAGCCGGGCTGGCCTCTGCCATTCGGGTGTTCGTCTTGCGGCATTATCGGGACGAGATTTAAGGCCTCCGGCGGGAGTATTTCAGGCAAGATGAAGCGGGGGGTTTTTCATCTTGCTAAAAATACTCAATTCAAACAGAGGAATAGAGTGCGTTATTCACCCATTGAGAGTTGTTCTTTCAACACGGCGTTTTCCTTGCGCAGCTTCGCCAGCTCTTGTTGGAACGGGGCGAGCATCGGTTTCATCTCTTCCATCGTCAAACGCACTGGCAGGTGTTGCGGGCAGTTCCAGTCGAAAGCCTCTACATCAATGACCACAGCGCGCTCAACGCGCGCCGCGTAGCTGTCATCGCGCAAGCGGTTGATCAGATTGGCATCCTCAGACAGGCGCGCGCGACCCAGGATCTTGATGCGGGCAGAATTTGGGTAATCCACGGCGATGATGGCCACGCGGTCGTTCGTTTGCAGGTTGCCGTCCGAGATATACTGCCGATTGCCGCGAAAATCGGCGTACGCGATCGTTGTGACATCCAGCACCTTGAGAAATCCGCGCGGGCCGCCGCGGAATTGCACATAGGGCCAGCCTGTGTCGGAGACTGTGGCCTGGTAGAACCCATCGCGCAGAGAAAGAAACTGGCGCTCATCGGCGCCGAGGCGATCTTTGCGCGGCGCTTCCTCAGACATATGGCGGGCATACATGCGGTCTGAGCCCTGCTCTTTCTGCATGTCTTGCACGGCTTGGGTGAAGAGCGTTTCGTAAAATGCCTGGGCCATCGGAGCCTCCTACAGGGTGTGAAACTGCGCCTCCTGCTGCGCGTTCCAGCGGACGGTGATCTCATACCCGTCGTCGCCCTGAGTTTCGGCCTCGACCAGCCCTTTGTCAAAGAGCCAGGCGCGTTTGCGTCCCTCTGAGAACGACAATGTGATCTGGACCTCGGTCGTGACCCCGGCGATCCCTTGACGGACACCTTCAACGAATGTCTCAAGACCCACGCCAGTGATGGCGGAAAGCAGCAACACATTGTCTGCGCGCTCAGCACGGTTGCGGGCAATGGCCAGATCATCGTCAGAGAGCCGGTCGATCTTGTTCCAGACCTCGATCTGAGGGACGTCTTCGGCCACGCCAAGGCTGGCCATGATGGCGCGGACGTCTTCGGCCTGTTCCTCGGTTTCGGGGTGCGAGATGTCGCGCACATGGACGATGAGATTGGCCGCCGTCACCTCTTCAAGCGTGGCGCGGAAGGCGGCGACGAGTTCAGTGGGCAGATCAGAGATGAAGCCCACCGTGTCTGAGAGGATCACCTCTGGCCCATTGCTTGATCCATTTCCGGGCAAAGCGATGCGGCGCATGGTGGGGTCGAGCGTGGCAAAGAGCATGTCCTTGGCCATCACATCCGCCCCCGTCAGGCGATTGAACAGCGTAGATTTGCCAGCGTTCGTGTAGCCCACGAGCGCCACGATGGGAAATGGCACCTTGGCGCGGGCCGCGCGGTGCAGGCCGCGGGTTTTCACCACCTTGTCCAGTTGCCGGCGCAGGCGCACGAGTTGGTCGTCAATGGCGCGCCTGTCCGCCTCGATCTGCGTCTCCCCCGGACCACCGACAAACCCCAGGCCGCCGCGCTGACGCTCAAGGTGGGTCCAGGCGCGGACAAGGCGCGTGCGTTGGTAGCTGAGCGCGGCCATATCGACCTGCAGCACACCCTCACGGGTGGCGGCGCGATCTGAGAAGATCTCAAGGATCAGCCCTGTGCGGTCCAGAAGTTTACAGCCAAGCTCTTTTTCGAGATTGCGTTGCTGGACCGGCGTGACCGGGCCGTCGATGAGAATGAGACCGATCTCTTCGCGATCCACAAGCGCGTGCAGCTCTTCGATCTTGCCTTTGCCAAAGAGTTTGCCGGGATGGGGTCGCGCCAGCCGCACCACATCGCTGCCGCGCACCTCAAGGCCTGGAAGGGCGTGGGCCAAAGACACAGCTTCCTCCAGCGCAAACCGCGGTTCGCGGCGCTTATCCTCGCTTGGAATGTCCGGGTGAAGCACCCAGGCGCGCGTCCCTGATCCTTCGGTCAGACCCACGCGACCCGCCTGTTAGGATGCGGCATCGTCACCGTCATAGAGGTTCACCGGCTGCGACGGCATGATCGTGGACACGGCATGTTTGTAGACAAGCTGTGACTGACCATCGCGGCGCAGCAGAATGCAGAAATTGTCGAACCAGGTGATCACGCCCTGAAGCTTCACACCGTTGATCAAAAATACCGTGACCGGGATTTTGGTTTTCCGGACCTGATTGAGAAACGCGTCCTGCAGGTTTTGTCTGTCGTTTGCCATGGTGAGCCACCTTTTTTTTGCTGTTGTTCTTGATGGCGCCGCACCGGCACCTCCCTCGTTATGACGCAGAGTATGAACAGGCTTTTGAGGAGTTTCCACCCCCAAAATCAATTCGTTGGAGGCTGTGTGTCCCGTTCGGCTTACGTCCGCCAAACACGCAAGTTGATCAGCGCGATCAGGCCCAAAGTCTCCAGCCGCCCCAGCACCATCGCGATGCACAAAACGATCTTTGCTGGCGCGCCAATGTCGAGGAGCGTGATCGGATCGGTTGTGGCACTTTCAATCAGCGGGCCTGTGGTGGACAGAGCGGCAATGGCCAGCACGATCGCGGCTTCGAAATCCTGTCCCAAAAACGCGAGGATGACCGTGATCAACGCCAGGGACAGCGCAAACAACATGAAGAACACCCACGCGATGAACGCCCCTTCGCGGCGGATACGGCGGCTCGACCCGCTGGCATTGCCCATGGAGGACGGATGCACCAGTTTTTCCAACTCGCGCCTGCCGTTGAGATAAAGCGCATAGACGCGCAGCAGTTTGACCCCCCCGGCCGTGGTCGCAACACCGCCCCCGACAAGCGCCAATCCCAACAGAATAAGACCCGGCGTCCCAAGGCCCGACCAGTTTTGCGCATCCGACCACGCGGTGGATTCGAACCCGGTTGTGGTCAGGAAGGAGAGCACCGTGAACATGCCGCCCCACAGCGCGGAGACAGCGTTGGCCACGTTTTCCTGGTCGTCAAATTCAAACGCGCCCATCCAATGGCGGGAAAACAGCAAAAGCGGCACTGCAAGGACCAGTACCAGCCCCATGCGAAACTCAGGATCTTGGCGCAGCTCTGTGTTGGTGCTGATCACGGTGTCCTTGGAAAAGGTCAGGCGCGACAGCCCGAAGGCCAGAAACAGAAAGATCACACCTTCGCCGTAGATGCCGGTTTGCAAACCTTCCAGACCATCCAGAGGCGTGATGCCCGACGTGGCGAGCGTGGACATGGCGAGGATGGCGGCGGTGATCGGGTCTTCATCGGCCACCACCATCAAAAGCCAGACCAAAAACGTCAGCCCCGCATAGATCGGGATCAGATCCTGGCTGATCCGGGTGATGCGTTTGGCAGAACTGGCGCGTTTGAAGCGATCAAAGCGCTCCTCCCCCTGCCCCGGTTCGGCCCGCGCAGTGACTTCGAACCCGCCCAGATTGAGCGGGGCCAGCACGGCAGAGGCTGACACCCAGATCACCAACCCGCCGAGCCACCCCACGATGCCACGCCAGAGGTGGAGGCTGTCGGTCAGGCGCTCGGGCTCAAAAAGCGGGGCACCGGTGGTGGTGAAGGCCGAGACCATTTCGACATAGGCGTTGAGGTAGCTTGTTGTCTCCAACCC
>JBCCDT010000122.1:0-12056 GCA_039030635.1 Pseudomonadota bacterium | reverse complement strand
CCCGCCGAGCCACCCCACGATGCCACGCCAGAGGTGGAGGCTGTCGGTCAGGCGCTCGGGCTCAAAAAGCGGGGCACCGGTGGTGGTGAAGGCCGAGACCATTTCGACATAGGCGTTGAGGTAGCTTGTTGTCTCCAACCCCTCATAGAATGGCAGTGCCAGGAACAGCGGCAACAGCGTGTAGGCCAGAAAGAGAGAGGCCAGGTTTTCCAAATCGCTGTTATCGGTCTTGGAGCGGTTGGCGATGGACAGCCCAACCATCGCGATAAGGGCAAACCCCATAACGCCAGAGTAAAAGAACGCCTGCGCAACCGAATGATCCTCAATGTAGAGCGCGTGCAGCGCGGGCACGAACATCGCCGCCGCAAACAGCCCTGTCAGTGGAAGGATCAGCGGAAGGAATAAGATGCGCGAAAGCATGGGTTAGAAAAAGTCGATCGCGACCTGCAGGA
The DNA here is from genome assembly GCA_039030635.1 of Pseudomonadota bacterium. Lineage (GTDB taxonomy): Bacteria > Pseudomonadota > Alphaproteobacteria > Rhodobacterales > Rhodobacteraceae > Roseovarius. Next base: position 11,604 of record JBCCDT010000122.1, on the reverse strand, counting down.
GCTGCTCCACCTGCGCCACATCGGCCGCGAGCGAGAACATCACCACCACATCGCCCGCCTGCAGCTTCATGCGACCGGTGGGTTTGACGATCTCATTGCCCTTGCGCACACCAGCCACCAACACGCCTTCGGGAAAGCCGATATCGCGAATTTCGACGCCCGCGATGGAAGAGGTCGACAGAACTTCGGCCTCAATCATTTCCGCCTCGGCATCGCCCACGGAATAGACGCTGCGCACGCGTCCATGGCGGATATGGCGGAGGATGGAGCTAACGGTGGTGCCGCGCGGATTGATATAGGCGTCAATCCCCAAAGGTTCCATCAGTGGCAAAAGCGTGGGATCGTTGATGAGCGCGATGGCAAAGCCGCAGCCTTCCGCCTTGGCACGCACAGCCGCCAGCATATTGGTTTTGTCGTCATCGGTGACCGCCAGGATCGCATCCGAACGCGAGACATTGGCCTCGGTCAAGAGCACCGAGTCGAGCCCGTCACCATTGAGAACAATCGTGCGTTCCAGCATTTCGGCGGCGCGTTCGGCGCATTTGCGGTCACGCTCAATGACCTTGGCCTTGGTCTTGCGGCCCCGTTTTTCAAGCGCTTGGGCCACGGACAGCCCGATATTGCCCCCGCCCACGATCACAAGCCGCTCTTGCACGTGAGAGGATTTGCCGAACACCTCCAACGTGCGGGGGATGTCATCGATGGGGGCAAAAACATACGCCTCATCGCCCGCCTGCAATTCATCATCGGCATCAGGCGCGAAAAGCTTGCCATTGCGGCGCACGCCTACGACGACGACACGCAGGGTCGAGAACAGCTCGGTCAATTGCCGCAAAGAGGTGTTGAGCACCGGACAATCTTCGCCGAGGCGCAAGCCCATGAGCTGTGCCTCACCGTCCAGGAAAACCTCCGTGTCAAAGGCCGCTGGCGCGGACAAACGCTGCATCGCGGCCTGCGCCACCTCTTTTTCCGGGCTGATCACCACGTCAATGGGCAGGTGATCGCGGCGATAGAGGTCAGAATAGATCGCGTCGAGATAGGACTGGCTGCGCAGACGTGCGATCTTGCGGCGGATGTCAAAAACCGAATGCGCCACCTGACAGGTCACCATATTGACCTCATCAGAATGCGTGGCCGCGATGATCATATCGGCGTCGCGCGCGCCCGCCTGATCCAGCACATCGGGGTAGCTGGCAAAACCGGTCAGGCCCTGCACGTCCAGGGTTTCAGCCGCCCGGCGCACAAGATCTGGGTTGTTGTCGACCACAGTGACATCATTATTTTCGCCGCTGAGGTGGCGGGCGATTTGCCAGCCCACCTGCCCGGCGCCACAGATGATGACCTTCATTCAGGCGCACCTTGACCAGTGTCGGAACCAGTTGTGTGACAGATGCAGGGGCGTCGGTCAATTGCCTTATGACCGCAGAAAAAGCCGCTCTGTTAGAGCGGCCCTTTCGAATTTTTCTGCCATGTGAGAGGCTTAGCCGACCAACTCCAGCCCGGAGAAGAAGTAGGCGATCTCAACGGCGGCCGTCTCAGGTGCGTCTGAGCCGTGGACAGAGTTTTCACCAACGGATTCCGCAAACTCCGCGCGCACCGTGCCCGGTGCGGCATCGGCGGGGTTCGTGGCCCCCATAACTTCGCGGTTCTTGGCAATGGCGCCTTCCCCTTCGAGAACCTGCACGACCACCGGCTCACTGGCCATGAATTCGCAGAGTTCATCATAGAACGGACGTTCCGCGTGCACGGCGTAGAACACGCCCGCTTGCGCTTTGGTCAGGTGGATCCGCTTTTGCGCGACGATGCGCAGGCCCGCATCCTCGAACTTGGCGTTGATCTTGCCGGTCAGGTTGCGTTTGGTGGCATCGGGTTTGATGATGCTCAGGGTGCGTTCGGTCGCCATGATAGCCTCGTAAGTTAGGGTCAAAATTTGCGCGCGGCCTATCATGGGCATTCGCGTTTGAAAAGCCGCGATTGACGGGCCGCGCCGGTTGGGGCATCCCCCGCCCATGTTGCGCATTGACGATATCTCATACGCCGTTGCGGGCCGCCCCCTTTTGGTGGGCGCATCCGCCACGATCCCCGAGGGTCACAAGGTCGGGCTTGTGGGGCGCAATGGCACGGGCAAGACGACGCTGTTTCGACTTATTCGCGGGGAATTGGCGCTTGAGGGCGGTGACATTCATCTGCCCAAGCGCGCGCGCATCGGCGGTGTGGACCAAGAGGTGCCCGGAAATGAGGTGTCCTTGCTGGATACCGTGTTGAAGGCCGACACGGAACGCGCTGAATTGCTTGCCAAATCTGAGGTTGAGACCGACCCAGATGCGATTGCCGAAATCCAGACGCGGCTGGCGGATATTGATGCCTGGTCGGCGGAGGCGCGGGCATCGAGCATTCTCAAGGGCCTGGGGTTTACGAATGCAGAGCAAGCCATGTCCTGTTCGGCCTTTTCAGGCGGTTGGCGGATGCGGGTGGCTTTGGCGGCAGTCCTGTTTTCGGCGCCCGATTTGTTGCTTTTGGATGAGCCGACCAACTATCTCGACCTGGAAGGCGCGTTGTGGCTTGAGACCTACCTGGCGCGCTATCCCCATACGGTTTTGGTGATCAGCCATGATCGTGGCCTGCTCAATCGCGCTGTGGGGTCGATCCTGCATCTCGAAGACCGCAAATTGACGCTCTATCAGGGTGGGTATGACCGCTTTGCGGAGACCCGCACCGCCCGGCTGGCCGCGGCAGAGGCGGAGGCCAAGAAACAAGATGCCCGACGCGCGCATCTGCAATCTTATGTGGATCGGTTCCGCTACAAGGCCGACAAGGCCAAGCAAGCGCAGGCCCGATTGAAAGCGTTGGCCAAGATGCAGCCCATTACGCGCCCAGAAGAGGCGGCCCTGCGGGCATTTTCCTTTCCGGAGCCGGAAGAACTGTCCCCGCCTATACTGCGGCTGGATGGGGCCGCCGTGGGGTATGACGGCGCGGCTGTGCTCAAGCGGCTGGACTTGCGCATTGATCAGGATGACCGGATCGCGCTTTTGGGCAGGAACGGAGAGGGAAAATCGACGTTTTCCAAATTGTTAGCGGGCAAACTTGAGGCGATGGATGGGCAAACCCACGCGATTTCGAAACTGCGTGTTGGGTATTTTGCGCAGCATCAATTGGATGAGTTGCATGCCGATGAAACCCCGCTTGATCATATCCGGCGGTTGCGACCAGAAGAGACACCGGCCAAGTTGCGCGCCAGATTGGGCGGCTTTGGGATTGGCGCGGAGCAAGCTGATACTTTGGCCGGGCAGCTGTCCGGTGGGCAAAAAGCGCGGTTGAGCCTGCTTCTGGCCACGATTGACGCGCCGCATATGCTGATCCTCGATGAACCGACCAACCACCTTGATATCGAGAGCCGCGAGGCGCTGGTGGAGGCGCTGACGGCCTATTCGGGCGCCGTGGTTCTGGTGAGCCATGACATGCATTTGCTCAGCCTCGTGGCCGACCGGCTGTGGCTGGTCAAGGATGGGTGCGTGGCGCCGTTTGACGGGGATCTGGAGGCATATCGGCGTATGCTTTTGGGTCAAGATAGCACGCCAACCTCTTTAAAAAATTCGGTAAAACCGAAACGGCCATCTCGCGATACGATCCTCGCACTGCGCCAGGACGTGCGCAAATGCGAAGAGCGGTTGGAAAAACTGCAAGTGATGCAAGACAAGATCGCCGCCAAACTGGCCGATCCGTCGATGTATGACGATGCCAATGCGGGCGACATGGACGCCTGGCAAAAAAAATATGCCGAGGTCATGAACGGGCTGGACCGGGCTGAGGCGTTATGGATCGCCGCGCAAGAGCGGTTAGAGGCCGCTGAAAACGCGTGACACAGGCTTCCAAGCAGCGTTTGGCGCGCATATATCTGATCCATGGATGATTTTGATTACGGACGGCTGACCTATCTCATCGTGCTGGGCTGTGCAGTGGTGTTTTGGTTTATGGCGATCAATCGCAACAGCATGAACAAAATGCTGCAACAGGCTATGATCTGGGGCTTTTTGTTCATCGGGGTGATTGCCGCCTACGGGCTGTGGGAGGACGTGCGCCAAACCAGCCTGCCGCGTCAGATGGTGACCGCAGAGGCAGGTCAGATTGAACTGCCGCGCGCGCCAGACGGGCATTACTACCTTGTGGCGGATGTGAACGGGGCGATGGTGGAATTCGTGGTGGACACCGGGGCCACGGATATCGTGCTGAGCGAGGCGGATGCGCGGCGCGCGGGGTTTGATCCGGCCAATCTGGATTATATCGGACGGGCGCAAACAGCCAATGGGATGGTCCGCATTGCGCCGGTTCGGATTGACCGGTTCGCCGTTGGACCGTTGGAAGACACAGGCGTCACAGCTGTGGTCAATGAGGGGGAGTTGGACGGCTCTCTCTTGGGAATGAGCTATCTTCAACGCTTTGATTCTGTTGAGATATCGGGCGGCCGCTTGGTTCTCACCAGGTGATTATTTCTCGGCCTTCTTCTCCCACCGCCCGCTTTCTTCGGACCAGTATTGTGCTGAACACCCTGCATCAGTGAGCGCTTTCCACTGGCCCCGCGCCACGTTCAAAGCCGCCTCATCATTGCCATCAAAGAGGACGCAGACCCGGTCCAGTTTTTGCACCTCCTCGGCGCTGATATCTGCGCCATCCACGGTCATGACGCAATTGGGGGCATTGGCGGCCTCGGGCGTGGTGGTCAGCAAAATGGGCTGATGTGCGTCATGGTCGCCGCCCGCGATACCATGGGGCAAAAACCCCTCTTCGGGGCCCAGCCAGAGCTTTTGATCGAGCCAATCCATGCGCGCGGCGTCCACACCCCGCACCGCCACGCGCCACCCTGCCCCGCGCGCCTTTTCCAAGAGCGTGGGCAGCGTCGCCTCAAGCGGACGGCGCGTCAGATGATAGAAATAGGCCGCGCCCATCAGCTTTCGTATTGGTCGGCGACGAGACGGTTGAGGGCCAAAACGCCCCAACCGGTGGAGCCTTTGGGCGCCATGGGCGTTTCATCGGTGACGCGCGCCACGCCTGCGATGTCGAGATGGATCCACGGGGTGCCGTCTTGGATGAAACGCTGCAAGAACTGCGCGGCGGTGATGGAACCGGCCGCACGACCGCCCACGTTTTTCATATCGGCCACGCGGGATTTGAGCATTTTGTCATAAGCCTCGCCCATGGGCATGCGCCAGGCACCTTCGTTCTCGGTCTTGGCGGAGGCCAGGAAACTCGCGCAAAACGCATCATCGTTGGAGAAAACGCCGGCGTTTTCATGGCCCAAACCGATGATGATCGCGCCCGTCAGCGTGGCGAGATTGATAATCGCGGCGGGTTTGTAATCTTCCTGCGCAAACCACAGCGCATCGGCCAGGACCAAACGGCCTTCGGCATCGGTGTTGATGATCTCCACCGTGTCGCCTTTCATGGATGTGACCACATCGCCAGGGCGTGTGGCGCGGTCAGAGGGCATGTTTTCGACCAGCCCCACAATGCCCACCACATTCGCCTTGGCTTTGCGCGCCGCGATGGCATGCATCACGCCCGTCACCACGCCCGCGCCGCCCATATCCATGGTCATGTCTTCCATGCCGCCTGCGGGTTTGAGGGAAATACCGCCAGTGTCAAACACCACCCCCTTGCCCACCAAGGCCAAGGGGGCCGCACCCTTTTCGCCGCCCATCCACTCCATCACGGCAACTTTGGACGGGGTGATGCTGCCATGCCCTACGGAGAGCAGAAGATGCATGTCGCGCGCGCGCAATTCATCCTCATCCAGCACGGTGATCTTGAGACCTAAGGCTGACATCGCCTCGATCCGGTTGGCAAATTCTGTGGTGGTCAGAATGTTGGCCGGCTCATTGGTCAGATCGCGGGTGAGGAAGACACCTTCGGCCAGCGCACGCATCGGCGCGGTTGCGGCCTCAACAGCTTTGGGATCGGCCACCATCAATGTCACGGGTTCTGCGGCCTTCTCCTCGGCGGTTTTGTGTTGGTTGAATGTATACGCGCGCAGCATCAGCCCAAGCGCCAGTTCATCGGCGTGGATGCGGCTGAGAAAGACGGCGAGTTGGGCCGCATCGCCCTTGACCTTGCCGAGTGCAGCCCCCGCCTTGCGCGTTTCCGGGCCATTGATGGGACCGGGAAGATACACGATATCAAGCGCTTCGGCGGCCATGCCCGTGGGGTAGTCAAGCGATTTGGCGCTGCCTGCGGACATCTTGCCCCAGGCCTCTGACGCAATCACGCGAGAGAGCGCGCCGCCGGTCAGATCATCCACCTTTTGTCCCGCCTCATCGAGCGTGCCGTCGCTGTCCACAAAGATGGCCACGCGGCCTTTGAATGTGGCGATCTGTTCGAGATCGGGCGCGGTGAATGAGATGGAAACGGGGGCTGACATGGGCGTGCTCCTGAGCGGATCAAAATGGATTTCCAGAAGGTGTAGCGCGCGGGTCTCAGCTTGACCACCCATAGCCATTCTCACCCGGTGCGAATGACCCCGCGCAGCCCGCTGAACGCAACCCATTGATAGGAGGCCACACTTGCCTACCAAATACGCTTTATCAGTGGCCCGGCAGGTCCATTTCGGCTAAGCTCGCGGAAAATAAACCGTGGGGGTAAGAGCGTGACCAGATTCGACAGATACATGCTGTCGCAATTCATGGTGCTTTTTGGCTTTTTCGCGCTGATTCTAGTGTCCATTTTCTGGATCAACAAGGCGGTGCGGATGTTTGACCGGCTGATCGGTGACGGGCAGCCGGCCTGGGTGTTTTTGGAGTTCACTGCGCTGACTTTGCCGGGGGTGATTGGCATGGTCTTGCCGATCGCGGCCTTTGCGGCGGCGGTTTATGTGACCAACCGGCTGAGCACGGAAAGTGAGCTGACCGTGGTGCAGGCCACGGGATATTCACCTTGGCGGCTCATTCGCCCGGCGCTGGTGTTTGGGGTGATCATTGCGGTGATCATGTCGCTCTTGAGCCATTACCTGATCCCCACATCGCTGGGTGAGCTGCGCCAGCGAGAGGCGGAGGTGCGCCAAAGCATTTCGGCACGGTTCCTTGAGGAAGGCGAGTTTTTGCACCCTGCCCCGGGCATCACATTCTACATTCGCGATATCACGCCGGAGGGCGAGCTGCGCGATGTGTTCCTGTCGGACCGGCGCGACCCGATGAGCACGATCGAATACACGTCAACCCGCGCCTATCTGGTGCAGGAACAAGGCGGCACATCGCTGGTCATGGTGTCTGGACTGGCGCAGACCCTTCGCGGAGACGATGCGCGGCTTTTCACAACCCATTTCGATGATTTTTCTTACGACATCAGCAGTCTGGTGTCGCAGAACCCGACAACACTTAACAAGGTGGAGTTCGCCCATACCGGCGATCTCATCCTGCGCCCGGCCGCGGTGATGGAGCGGACGAATGCGACAGACGGCATGGTGGCCTACGCGCTGCACAACCGGTTTGCGCAGGCGCTGATGTGCATTGTGGCGACACTGGTGGGCTTTGCGACGCTGCTTTTGGGCGGGTTCAGCCGGTTTGGCATTTGGTGGCAGATCGTGATGGCCTTCTTCCTGCTCGTGGGGATCAAGGTGATTGAAGGGTCGGTCACGGGCGTGGTCATTGCCAGTGCGAGCCTGTGGCCGGTGATGTATGCGCCTGCCGCGCTTGGCTTTGCGATCACAGCGCTGCTGCTTTACATCGCGGACAGGCCCGGCTTGCTGCGCAGGCTGTGGCCCCGCAAACCCGTGGGGGATCCCGCATGATCCTGCATTGGTATTTCGCGCGAAAGTTTCTGTGGTCGACGGTGCTGATCTTTTCGATTTTTGTGATCTTGTTGGCGCTGATTGATCTGGTGGACAAGTTGCAGGATTTCTCGGCCCTTGGGTTTCGTGAGGTGCTGGGGATCGTGCTCTTGAAGATCCCTGAGGACAATTATGAAATCTTGCCGCTGGTGATCGTGTTAGCGACGGTTGCGCTCTATATCCGGCTCGCTCGGTCGTCCGAGCTGATCGTGGTGCGCGCGGCAGGCCGCTCGGCCCTGCGGAGCCTCGCAGCCCCGGTGGCGGTCGCGGCGGTGATCGGGCTTTTGTCGGTGACCATGCTGAACCCGATCGTTGCGGCGTCGGCCAAGCGGTACAACGACTTGATCAACACCTATGTGGGCGGCGGCGTGGCGGCAATTTTGGTGATCGCCTCTGAGGGGCTTTGGCTGCGGCAAGGCAATGCGCAAGGGCAAACCGTGATCCATGCCGAACGGGCCAGTTCTGACCTCACCGTGCTCTTTGACACAACGTTCATGCAGTTTGACCCCGATGGCACGCCCGAGCAGCGCATCAAGGCGCAGGCCGCGCGGCTGATGGGCGGGGAATGGGTCCTCTATGATGTGAAAGCCTGGGATCTCGCGCGGGGCAACATCTCTGAGGCGACGGCGGTGGAAAGCGACCAAATGCGCATCCGATCGGACCTCACCCAGGATCGCATTGTCGACAGTTTTGGCAAGCCCGAGTATATCCCGATATGGGAGCTGCCGGAGTTTATCGCGCAGCTGGAACAGGCCGGGTTTTCCGCCCGGCGGTATGATATGTGGTATCAAATGGAGCTTGCTCGCCCGCTCTTTCTGATGTCGTTGGTGATGGTGGCCGCCGCATTCACCATGCGTCCGACGCGGCTGTCGAATACCGGCATTTCCGTGCTGACGGCTGTGCTGCTCGGATTTGGCCTGCACTACATTAGGAACTTCGCGCAAATCCTTGGTGAGAATGGGGAAATACCCATCACCTTGGCGGCTTGGGCACCGCCGGTGGCGTCGTTTATGTTGGCAACGGGCATCCTTCTGCATATGGAGGATGGATGACGGTCTGGGCGCGCATATCGCTTTGGATTCTGGCCTGTGTTGTCGCCCTTCCGGTGGTGGCACAGGAACCGCTGCAGCCTGCTGTTTTGGTGGCTGATGATGTCTATCTCGAAGGCAATGAACGGCTGGTTGCTACGGGCAATGTAGAGGCGGTCTATAACGGGCGGCGGTTGCAGGCCGAGGGGATTGTCTATGACCGCGCCTCAGATCAGCTGATCCTGACCGGGCCGATTGTGATCCAAGAAGGCGATGAGACGATCATTCTGGCGTCGTCGGCTGAGATTGATCAGGACCTTGAGAACGGCATTCTGCGCGGCGCGCGGCTTGTCATGGGCGATCATGTTCAACTTGCCGCGCAAGAACTTCAGCGCGCTCAAGGACGCTATAACGTGCTTTCAAAAGCGGCTGTAACCTCTTGCCGTGTCTGCGAAAATGGCGGTCCGCCCCTGTGGCAGATCCGGGCAGAGCGGGTGATCCATGATCAGTTGGAACAACAGCTCTATTTCGAAAATGCGCAGTTCCGGGTGCTGAACACGCCGCTCTTTTATCTACCCCGTTTGCGGCTGCCCGATCCCACTTTGGAACGCTCAACCGGCTTCCTCGTGCCGTCTTTGATCAACTCGTCCTTGCTGGGGTTCGGCGCGCGGGTGCCGTATTTCATCAAGCTGGGCGATCACAAGGATCTGACGCTCACACCGTTTTTGACCAATGAAACTCGCACGCTGGAATTCCGCTATCGTCAGGCGTTCCGCAATGGGCGGATTGAGTTCAACGGCGCCTATTCCGACGATGATGTGGCCACGCTGTCGTCGCGGTCGCAGCGGGGATATCTGTTCGGCGATGGCGAATTTGACCTCGGCAACCAGTGGAACCTGCGCTTTGACATCGAGGTGGTGAATGATGACACCTACCTGCTGGATTATTCCTATTCCGAGAAGACCCGCCTCGACAGCGAAATCGAGTTGGAGCGCGCCACACGGCTGACCTACACGCGCGCGGCGATCACCCATTATCAAAGTCTGCGCCAAGGTGAGGCGAATTCGACCCTGCCCACCTTTGTGGCTGGAACGACCTATGAGCGGCGGTTTTTCCCCTCCTCCTATGGCGGTGAGTTCCGGCTGGGGCTCGATGCGCAAACCCATTACCGCAGCTCTGATTTTGCCTTTGACACCGGCGATTTCGATGTCTTTGCCGATGGGCGCGACATCACCCGGCTGACCGTCGACACGCAGTACATTTACGGCTGGACGCTGCCGTCGGGCATTCTGGCGCAAACGGGCGTCGGGCTGGCTTTTGATACGTTCCGCATTGAACAGGCGGGGGTCACATCGCTGAGTTCGCATAGTGAAGTCACGCCGAGTGTGGAGCTGGAATTGCGCATGCCATGGGTGCGTGCGGGGACCACGGGCACCGATATCATTGAACCGGTGCTGCAACTGGCCTGGGTTGGCGGGTCCAACGCCTTTATCCCCAATGATGAAAACACGCGGATTGAGTTTGATGAGGGCAACCTTTTTTCCACCTCGCGCTTCGTGGCACCGGACCGGCGCGAACGGGGGTTGATGGCGGCCTACGGAGTGAGCTGGACGCGCTATATGAACAGCGGGTGGCAAAGTGCCCTGGCCGTAGGTCAATTGATCCGCGATGAAGATCAACTGGAATTTAACGGGGTGGACAGTTTTTCATCGTCCTCGGGCCTCAATTCCAAACTGTCCGACATGCTGGTGGCCGGTCAACTCAAGAGCAATGACGGGTTGGTGCTGACGGCACGGGGGCTTTTTGACAATGACGCCGAAGCCACCAAGGCGGAGGCGCGGGCGAGCTGGCAGAATGACACGACCGGGCTTGCGGCGACCTATATCTGGCTGGAGCGGGATCCGCAGGAAAACCGCGCCGCGACGATTTCGGAATGGGCTTTTGACGTGTCGTACCGCCTGTCGCGGCATTGGACGGGCAACGCGGATTGGCGTTATGACATCGCGACTGACAGATCCGTTAGGGCGGGGCTTGGCCTGACCTATACCAACGAATGCGTGGACATCTCTCTATCGGCATCGCGCCGCTTCACCACATCAAACTTCCTTGCACCCTCCACGGATATCAGCTTAACCGTGGGGCTAAGGGGCTTTACCACCACAACGGTTGACCGCAGCTATTCGCGGTCTTGCTCCAACTGAGGCAAAACAGGGGCTTTGACACCACATGCGCTTGGCACTTCTGACATGCATTTTGACGGCTTTGACATGGGCTCTGCCCGCCCCACCGGCGGCGGCTCAAAACCTGTTTGAACCGGTCATCCGGGTTAATGAAAAGGCGATCACCCGCTTTGAGATTGATCAGCGCGCGCGTCTTCTGACGCTGTTTCGTGCGCCCGGCGATCCGGTTGAAACAGCGCGCGAGCAGTTGATCGAGGATCGCCTTAAAATGCAGGAGGCCAAGAATATTGGCCTGGAGATCAGCGAAGACATGCTGCTGAGTTCCATGGATGAGTTTGCCGCCCGCGCGAACCTGGAACTGGACGATATGCTCAACGCGCTCGGCGATGCCGGCGTGGAGGAAGGCACCTTTCGCGAATATATCCGCGTGAACATCACGTGGCGCGAGGTGATCACCGCGCGGTTCGGCTCTCAGGTGTCGGTCAATGAGGATGACGTGGAGCGGGCGCGTCTGGCGCTTTCGGGCCAAGGCGGCGTGCGCGTTTTGCTGTCTGAGATCGTGCTGCCGATTCCACAAGGT
>JBCCDT010000121.1:0-12058 GCA_039030635.1 Pseudomonadota bacterium | reverse complement strand
TCAGGTCAGCGAGGTCTTCATTGGCCTCATCGCGCAGACGTTGATCAAAATCTTTCAGGTTGGGGACATCGTCCTTCACGCTGCATCCTTCCAGTTGAGAATCATTTTGAGGCAGGACGGATCGGAAAAGGCCGTCCGATATGCCTCTGGCGCGTCCTCGGCGCGGGCCTCATGCGAGATGAGACCAGCCAGCGAGAGTGCACCGCTGTCCAAAAGGGCGCGTGTTTGGATCAGGTCGTCACTGGTCCACTCTGCGGCAACGCGCAGCCGGACCTCTTTGAGGAATGCCGGCGGGAAGGCAAAATTGAGATCTTGCGCATAGAACCCCGCCAGAACGATCTCTCCGCCTTTGCCGATGCGGCTGATGAGATCGTTGAGAATGTTTTCGGCACCCGACGCGTCATAGACAGACATGTAGTTGCTGCGCGGATCTTCTTGCGGGCGCATCACCTTGTAGCCGTCCCCACCCTTGCACCGCGTTGGATCGATATCCCAGACGGTGGGTGCCGGTGCACCAAGGGCCACTGTCAAGCGGGCCAAGAGCCGGCCCAAAACACCATGCCCCACAATCAGATCGGGGGGTGTATTGCCCGGTCCGTGGATGGCGTGGTGCGCCGTGGCCGCGAGCGCCAAAAGCGATCCCTCCGCACCCAAGCCCGAATCGATGCCGGTGACCCGGTTCGCTTTGGTCACAAGAGTTGCCGCCGCCCCGCCAAAAAGACCAAACGCATCGCTGAAACAATCTGCGCCGGGCACGAACACGGTGTCGCCGGGCTTGTACCCCGTACCGGGCCGCGCCTCGACCACTTCGCCCACGGATTCGTAGCCGGGCACCAACGGGTATCCCATGCCGGGAAAGGGCGGCATCTGCCCGGACCAAAAGAGTTTTTCCGTGCCGGTGGAAATGCCAGAATGGGAAATCTCGACCACAATATCACCATCGCCCGGCGGCTTCAGCGCCAGGGTGTCCAATTGAAGATCCTCGGGACCTTTCAACAGGACGGCGAGTGTGTTCATGATCGCCTCCTTTCAGGGCCATCCATCCGCGCCATTGAGAGCGGCGACCTGCGGTTTGGATGGCAGTCTTCTGGTGTCGTAAGTCTAATTGGACAGCCCATGGTGTCAAGTTAACATTACACTTGACGTGTCAAGAAAGTGCAATTGTCACCGAGCCTTAACAGCAGTGACCACGCTCGTGACAAAGGGGCGGAGCGGGTTTGGCGCTTTGAGGTCGGTAAATCCGGCCTCTTTTGCCAGGGTCATGATCCGCTCTTGCGAACGCGCGCGCCCGGTGCCCATCGCCATCGTATAGAATGCAAAGTACACATCGCCCGCGCGTTCCGGCCGGGTCCCGCCCGACATCGGCTCTGAGATGATGAGGCGACCACCTAGCGGCAAGGCCGCGTGCACCTTGGCCAGCAAATCCCGTACGGTGTCATCGGCATGATCGTACAGAACCCGGATCAGAGAGATCGCATCGGCCCCGTTGGGCAAGGGCGCATCGCGGAAACTGCCGGGATGCAACGTGACACGTTCCATCAAACCTTCCTTGCCCAAATGCGCCTCGGCCGCAGGGGCCACGTCCGGCAAATCGACCCACAGGGCCTTAAGCGACGTTTGCGACCGCAAGGCGGCTGTCAGGAACGCACCAGACCCACCACCCACATCCATCAAGCAGGTCACACCTTTCAACGGCACGGTGCGCAGCGTATCGGCGGCCACCAGCACCTGACTGCGCGCCATCAGATCGGAATACCGCTCTGCCGCCGCGCTCGACATGCCGTCTTTGCCGCCAAACACGTAAGGCCAGAATTGTTCGAGCTGCGTCGGCCCTTCCCCGCGCAACAGCTTTTCCGGCTCGGCCATGTCGGCATAGAAGGCGCGGTTGTGGCGGATCATATCCTCGAGCCCCGGAACGCCCAAGATCGCCGCCCCTTTGCGCGCGAGGTCAAACTGTCCGTCCTTGCGCCGCTTGAGCAACCCAAGTGCGGCCCCCGCCTGCAACAGATCCCCCATACGATCCTCAGGGATCGACAGGCTGTGCCCCATGGCCCGCGCGGTTTGCGGCCCCTCCAGAAGACGCTGCAATACGCCAAGTTCAATCAGGGCCGACAGCACTTGTGACGCAACAAACCCTTGTAAAATCTCAAAAATCTCAGCGCCATCCCGGCGGGCAAATCCGCGCGAAATGGGCAGCCTATGCGCCCAATCCTGAAACCCCGGCTTGGCGACAAGGCGGTTGAGCCACCCCGAAATCCCGCGCGATCGGCCAGGGGCCCGCCCACCGGGATCGGTTTCAGCCACCATCAGGCTTTGTACTTTGCAGGCACAGCCGGCATGATCCGCTCGGCCTGTAACTTCACGATTTGGGCCAGCGCGGCCTCCCCCGGGCAAGACGGGATCGACGCGATCGCGCCGCCCAAGATGTCTGACAGGTGGTTAAACGCGCCCTTCACGCCCAGCTGCGCCACCGCATTGGGCCGTCCGTGCAGATCATCCTGACCCGCCGGTTTGCCAAGCGTGTCTTGATCCAGCAGCGCATCGCGCAAATCATCGGCCACCTGGAACGCCTCACCAATCAGCGCGCCCAGGTCATACCACGGCTCCGGCTCATGGCCTGCCGAAATCGCCCCCATTTGCGTGGCCGCAATAAACAGCGCACCTGTCTTGGACCGGTGATAGGCGCTCAGATCAATCTCTGGCTCACTTTCCCAGCCTTGGCCTGCGCAAATGCCATTGGGCATGCCGGATCGTTCAGACAGGGCAAGCACCAACTGCGCCACACGCGCAGGGCCATGCGGCATCGCGCGAGCCAGTGTTTCAAAGGCCAGGATGATCAGGCTGTCGCCGGTGAGCACCGCCAAAGGCTCAGAATAGGCCCGGTGCACTGACGGTTTGCCACGCCGCAGATCAGCATCGTCAAAACAGGGCAGATCGTCATGCACAAGCGAGGCGCAGTGGATGAACTCCAACGCGGCCGCGGCGGCATCGGTCAAAACCGGGGCATCATCGCCGCAGGCCATCGCCACCGACAACAAGATCGTCGGGCGGATCCGCGCGCCCCCCGGGAGGCAGGCATAGCCCAACGCGTCTGCCAATTGCCGCGGAGCAGCGCCCCCTTGTGAGGCCTGCAATGCCGCGGTGACCGCGCTGTCTATTCTTCTGGCAACGGGCATGGGACATCCTTGTGCGAGGTCTGTAATTAAATACGGACATTAATAGTGTAAATAATACTGGACACTTAAACCGCGCGAGTCAACAATCATGCCATGACAGGTTCGACAGCACTGGTGATCGGCGCGGGCATTGGCGGGCTGGCCCTTGCCGCGCGGCTGGCGCATGCGGGTTACGACGTGCAGGTGCTGGAACGGCACGGTGATGTGGGCGGCAAAATGCGCACGCTGCCCTCGGCGGCCGGTCCGGTGGATGCGGGCCCCACAGTGCTTACCATGCGATGGGTGTTCGAGGAGCTGTTCGAAAGCCTGGGTGCGCGCCTCGACGATCACATCACATTGCACCGCCAATCCGTGATCGCACGGCATTTTTGGCCCGATGGCAGCACGCTGGACCTCTTTGATGATCCTGCGCGCAACGAAGAGGCCATTTCAGGCTTCGCCGGCTCAAAATCCGCAGCACAGTTTCACGCCTTCTCAGCCCGCGCACGCGCCCTTTTTGAGGCCTTTGATGCCCCGGTCATGACGGCCCCCACCCCATCGCTTTTGCCCTTGGTGGGTCACGTCATGCGCAAACCTTGGCTCATCCCCAAAATGGCGCCACTCTCAACGCTGGCCCAAGTGCTGGACCGGGCGTTCGATGACCCGCGCCTCGCCCAACTCTTTGGTCGCTATGCCACCTATGTGGGCGGCTCCCCTTACGCATCCCCCGGGCTTTTGTCCCTCATCTGGCACGCGGAAGAGCGCGGGGTCTGGGTTATTGAGGGCGGCATGCATGGGCTGGCCAAAGCGCTGCAAAGGATTGCAGAGACCCACGGCGCAAGGTTCAGCTTTGACGCGCATGTCTCAGAAATCGCGTCAAAAAATGGCAAGGCAACGGGCGTTACCCTACAAGACGGGCAACACATCCAAGCAGATCTCATCGCCTTCAACGGCGATCCTCGTGCCCTGGCCACCGGCCACCTGGGCGAGGCCACGCGCACCATCGCGCCTCAGACCCGCCGCCTGCCGCGTTCCCTGTCGGCTGAGGTCTGCGCCTTTGCCGCCACGCCGCATGGGCCCGAGCTTGCCCATCACAACGTCTTTTTCCGCCACACGCCGAAGCCCGAATTTGACGCGCTCGCCCGGGGCGCGCTCGATCCCGACCCCACGATCTATCTTTGCGCCATGGATCGCGGCCTGCCCGCCGCGCCGCCCAAATTGGAGCGGTTTGAGACCATCGCCAACGCCCCGCCTGTGCCCGACGACACCCCTGAGGAGGCAACCCCATGCCCGACACGCACCGTTCAGACGCTCCGGACTTTCGGTCTGACCTTCACCCCAGAGCCGAGCGTGATGACAACGCCCACCGGTTTCAACAGGCTTTTCCCGGGGACGAACGGATCGCTTTACGGGCAGAGCCCGCATGGGATGACAGCGGCGCTGAGCCGCCCCACGGCGCGCACGGGCCTCAAGGGGCTTTATCTGGTGGGTGGGGGGACGCATCCGGGCGCGGGGGTGCCGATGGCCACCCTCTCCGCCAGGCACGCGGCCGCGGCGATCTTGAGCGACCGAATTTCAACCTCGCCGTCCCGCCGGGTGGCTACGCCTGGTGGTATGTCGACGGGATCGCCGACGGTGACGGCAATGACCCCCCCAGGGCGATCTCTATCATCGGGTTCATAGGGTCGGTTTTTTCGCCCTGGTATGCCTGGTCCGGACGGCGCGACCCCGAAAACAACGTCTGCATCAATGTGGCGACCTATGGCCCCGGCGGCCGGTTCACCATGACGGATCGAGGCCGCAGCGCCCTGCGCCAGAGCGTGGATGAATTCACCGTAGGCCCCTCCGCGATGAGCTGGCAGGGGGACAAACTTGTCATAGATGTCGATGAAATGGGCGCACCGCCCATGGTCGCGCCCGTGCGCGGCCGGATTGTGCTGGAACCTACGGCCATCACCGATGTGGAGGTGCCACTGACGTCCGAGGGCACCCATATCTGGCGCCCTTTCGCGCCCACGGCTCGGATCAGCGTGGATCTCGACGCCAAAGGGTGGCAGTGGCAAGGGCACGGATATTTCGACGCCAATTTCGGCACCCGCGCCCTGGAGCAGGATTTCACCTACTGGACCTGGGGGCGGTTTCCCCATGGCGGTGGGTCCAGCTGTTTCTATGACGCCACGCGCATGGATGGCAGCGCGCTGGCCTTGGGCGTGCATTTTGATGCAAATGGGCGCGCAAAGGTGATGGACCTGCCGCCCAAAACGCGCTTTCGCCGCAGCCTTTGGGCCGTCCATCGCGAAACCCGCGCCGATGCGGGATTCCAACCTTATCAGGTGCAAAACATGCTCGATGCGCCGTTTTATAGCCGCTCTGCGATCCGCACCCAACTCGGCGGAGACGTGTGCGAAGGGGTGCACGAAGCGCTGGATCTGCGCCGGTTCCGCTCACCGCTTTTGAAACCGATGCTCGCGGTCCGGGTTCCGCGCCGCGCAGGGTGGCGATTTGGCTAATATTTTATGCCTCCGGCGGAGGTATTTTTCACAAGAAAGAAGCCTGGGAAACACCGGCTTCTTTCTTGTTGCAAATACCTCGGGGGTTTGGGGGCTGGCCCCCATAGAAAGTGCGTTTGGGGGCTGGCCCCCAAGGAAAGTGCGTTTGGGGACTGGCCCCCAAAAGATCACGCCGCTGACGTCAACCGTTTTGTGCGACGTCCGGGTTGAGGCGAATGACCGACAGGTTCAACGCGCCTGCCACCGTGACCCAAATGAGGTACGGCACAAACATCAGCCCCGCGAGCGTGTCCACTGACCAAAGCGCAATCAACGTGGCCGCAACGGCCAACCAAAGTGCGCCCAAAACAACCATGCCAAGCTTCAGCCGCTCAAGGCCAAAAAACACCGGTGTCCACAATCCGTTGAGCGCGATTTGAAGCGACCAAAGCGCCATGGCCACGCCATTGTCGGGCTGGACGGCGGCCCGCGCGCCTGCGCCCGCCATCAACAGATAGAGCGAAGTCCAGGCCACCGGAAAGAGCCAATTGGGCGGCGTCCAGGATGGTTTTTGCAGCTTTTCGTACCAGGGCCCGGGTGGGAAAAGCCCCCCTGTGGCCCCCGCGGCAAAACAGGCCGCAAGAAAGATGGCAAACAGAACCCAAAACATGCTCTACCGCGCCCCTCTGACCGCTGAGGCCAAGGCTGCGTTCTCCTCACGGTCGCGGGTTTTGAGACCGGCCATGGTGGCCAGGATCCCGTCGCTCCAATCCGAGGTCGCGGGCGCCGCACTGGCCGCGGCATTCACCAAAAAGGCCGTCTCAGCCAGAGGTTCGGCATGGATCAGCGCAGAGCGGGGCATGAGGGTGGTGCCAAATGTGCGCGCCAAGGAGACCATCAGCCAGCCGAGCTTTTGCCCATCGGAGGTATAGGCGCGATGGTTGATGGCGTCATAGCCTTGCCGCCGCACCTGCCCACCGATGCCGGCATAGATGTAGCGCGCCGCAAAGATGCCAGGCCGGCAATCCACCGGCAGCGCACCGACCCCGGCTTCGGACCGAATGTAGAGACGATCGGCTTCTTTCAGCAGGCGTTTTTCAAGCAGCTCCAGTTCCCGCGTCATTTGTGGATTGGCCAAAAACGCCTCTGGTGAAAGGCCCATTTCGTCAAGCCATTCCAGCGGCAGGTAAAGCCGCCCTTCGCGGGCATCTTCGCCCACGTCCCGCGCGATATTGGTCAGCTGCATCGCCACGCCAAGATCGCAGGCCCGCGCAAGCGCATCTCGATCGCGCACCCGCATCAACACGCACATCATCGCGCCCACGGCAGAGGCCACGCGCGCAGAGTAGTCCCGCAGCTCCGACAGCGTTTGGTAGCGCCGCTCCATCGCGTCCCAGGCCAGCCCTTCGAGCAACGCCTCGGGCAAGGCGCGCGGCATGTCAAACTCTTCGATGATCGCGGCAAAGGCCCGGTCAGCGGGGCCATTTTCAGGCCGTCCGGCATAGGCTTTGTCCAGACGCTCATGCAGTCGGATCACGGCCGGGGCTTTGTCCGCTTGCAAATCGACCGCGTCATCGGCCAACCGGCAAAAGGCATAGAGCGCCAAAGCCGGATCCCGCAAACGGCGCGGCAGCAGCTTGGACGCCGCATGAAAGGAGCGTGACCCATGGCGGATCGCCTCCACGCAGTGGGCCATGTCTTTTGGGTCGATCATTCGGCAGCCTCACGCATCACCTGCTCTTGCACCTCGGCATCGGGCACCAGTTGGGCCAGCACCTCGGCGCTTGAGATCACCCCGGGCAGGCCAGCACCGGGATGGGTGCCCGCCCCCACAAGGTACAGGCCCTCGGCCTCCTCACTGACATTGTGAGGTCTAAAAAACGCGCTTTGCAGGATGCGTGGCTCAATCGAAAAGCCCGCCCCATGGGGGCTGAGATACCGATCGCGGAAGGTTTCGGGCGTGAACACCTCTGAGGCGCTGAGACGCTTTGAAAATCCGGGCAACAGCTGCTCTTCGAGAACCTTTTCGACCTTTTGCCGATAGGTCTCCGCCATGCGGGTCCAATCGACCGGGTTGTCATGGCCCAGATGAGGCACAGGGCTCAGCGCATAGAAGGTGTCATCGCCGTCCGGCGCCACCGAGGGGTCAGTGACCGACGGGCGGTGAACATAAAGGCTCATATCATCGGCAAGCTTGCCTTTGATAAAGATGTCGCGCACCAGCCCTTTGTAGCGCGGACCATTGAGGATCGTGTGGTGGCCCACGTCCGGCCAGTCCTGCGCCGTGCCTTTGGTGCCAAAGTACCAAACGAACAGGCCCATCGACCACCGCGTGCGCTTGAGACGCGGTGGCGTCCAGCGGCGTTTGGGGGCGTTGCGCATCAGATGATCATAGGTGTGGCCCGCATCGGCATTCGACACCACGATGTCGGCGCGGATTTGTTGTCCGCCGGTCAGGCGCACGCCCGTGGCGCGGCCGTTTTCCATCAAAATTTCATCCACCTCGGCGCCTTGTTGGACATGACCGCCCTGCTCACCGATCGCGCCCACCATGGCGCGGGCAATCGCATCGACACCGCCAATGGCGTAATGCACGCCATAGGCTTTCTCCAAATGGCTGACCAACGCGTACATCGAGGTCACGTGGAACGGATCGCCCCCGATAAAGAGCGGGTGGAACGACAGCGCCATACGCAACCGTTCATCCCGGACATAACGTGACGCCAAACGATAGATCGACCGATCCGCGCGCAGCATGGCAAAGGCCGGGATGACCTTGAGCAGCTCCAAGAAACTGTGCATGGGGCGACGGCCCATATCCTCAAAGCCCAGCCAATAGCGGCGCTCGCTGGCCTTGAGGTATTTCTGATAGCCCTTCACATCGCGCGGAGAAAGGCGCGCAACCTCGGCCAGCATGTCCTCGGTCTTTTGGCGCGCGCTGTAGCGGCTGCCATCGGGCCAGCGGATCTCATAAAACGGGTCGAGCGCATGCAGGCCCACATCTTGGTAGAAGTTGCGGCCACAGGCCTCCCACAAGGCCTCAAAGACCTGCGGCACCGTGACGATTGTGGGACCAAGATCAAAGCGATGGCCGTTTTGCCAAATCGCAGAACCGCGCCCGCCGGGCGTGTCGAGCCGATCCAGCACCGTCACGCGGTATCCTTTGGCCCCAAGGCGCATGGCAGAGGCAAGCCCGCCAAGCCCCGCCCCTATGATCACCGCATGGGGGGAAAACGTCGACTGGGCGTTGAAAGCGCTGTGCATGGGCTGGGTGTGTGTCAACATATCTTTAGACTACATGTGTCTAGTTAAATTGACAATCCGTGAATGCTGTTCTTTATTAGAGGCATAGAACCTGCGCGCCGGTCATGACCGCGCGCGAGGCAAGCGCCAACATCAACGCCGTCAAGGGTGAGCACGATCACGACCGTCAGCCTCAGCTTCTTTCGCTTTGCGCCGGGATGGGCGCGGATTTGGGCGTTCACCATGATGGGCCTGGCGCGCCCTGCCATGACCCGCGTGGACGGGATCGGATTTTGGAAACTGTGCGGATCAGGCACGGGCGAAGGGTTCACCCCGGTGCCAAACACCGGCGTTTATGCGATCCTGGCCACGTGGCCCGATCTGGCCACCGCGCAAAAGCAAATTGCGCAGGCCGGTGTGTTCAAACGCTACCGGGCCAAGGCGCAAGAGGATTGGACGGTCTTTCTCTCTCCAACATCGGTGCGCGGTCAGTGGTCTGGCGTGACCCCGTTTGAAGCGAAAGAACCGGCCCATGACGGGCCCGTCGCCGCCCTCACGCGGGCCACGATCAAACCGCGCGCAGCGCTGAAATTCTGGAAAAGGGTGCCCGACATCAGCTCTGTCATCGGGTTTGATGAAAACGTGGTGTTCAAGATCGGCATCGGCGAGGTGCCGCTTTTGCATCAGGTCACATTCTCCATTTGGCCCGACACCGCCACCATGGCCAGTTTCGCCCGCAAAGATGGGCCTCATGCCCGTGCGATCAAAGCCGTGCGCGCCGGGGATTGGTTTCGTGAAGAGCTGTACGCCCGCTTTCAGGTCACCGCATGTGATGGCACTTGGGAGGGCAAACCTCCATTGCAACGAATAGGACACAGCTGATGAGCGCGCCTTTCCCGTTTTCCGCGATTGTCGGACAGGACGACATGAAAACCGCCATGATCCTGACGGCCATTGACCCCGGATTGGGCGGGGTTTTGGTGTTTGGCGATCGGGGCACGGGCAAGTCCACGGCGGTGCGGGCGCTGGCGGCGCTCTTGCCGCCGATTGAGTTGGTGGCGGGCTGCCCGGTGAACTCTGCCAAGGTGAAGGATTGCCCGGACTGGGCTGATATCAAGGACAAATCCATCGTAGAGCGGCCGACCCCGGTGGTCGATCTACCGCTTGGCGTGACCGAGGATCGCGTGACCGGCGCCTTGGACATCGAACGTGCGTTGACCCAAGGGGAAAAGGCGTTTGAACCGGGCCTTCTGGCCAAGGCCAATCGCGGGTATCTCTACATTGATGAGGTCAATCTGCTGGAAGACCACATTGTCGATCTCTTGCTCGACGTGGCGCAATCGGGCGTGAACGCAGTGGAACGGGAGGGGCTCTCCATTCGGCACGCGGCGCGGTTCGTGCTGGTGGGCTCCGGCAATCCCGAAGAGGGTGAGCTGCGCCCACAACTTCTAGACCGGTTCGGGCTGTCGGTGGAGGTGCGATCGCCCGACACGGTGGAAGAGCGCGTCGAAGTGATCCGCCGCCGTGATGCGTTTGAGCATGATACCAGTGCTTTCATGCGCAAGTGGAACGGTCAAAACACGCGCATCCGCAAGGCCATTATCGCGGCGCGTGCGGCGCTGACAGAGACCGCCACACCGGATGACGTGCTGGAGGATTGCGCGCGCCTAAGCCTTGCACTTGGGGCTGATGGTCTGCGCGGAGAACTGACCTTGCTCAAATCCGCGCGCGCGCTCGCCGCATATGAAAAATCGGACAGGGTCACCCGTGTGCATCTGCGCCGAGTGGCGCCCCTTGCGCTGAGCCACCGGCTGCGGCGCGACCCTCTGGATGAGGCCGGATCGTCGACCCGGGTGGAACGGACGGTCGCGGAAACCCTGGCATGAGTGGCGAGAGCTGGCACCGCGCACTGCGTGCGCTGGCCGCTCTATGCGTGGATCCGGCGGGGCTCAAGGGGCTATGCCTGCGCGCCCGACCTTCCCCCGCCCGCCAGGTCTTTGAAGATCAGCTTGCACGTCTGCCTTTGCCCTTGCGGCGCATCCATCCCGGTCTCACCGACACCCAGCTGTTTGGCGGTGTGAATGTCGCAGCCTCATTGACCGAAGGGCATTTGATCCGCGATGCCGGATTGTCTGAGACACCCTCTACGCTGGTTCTTGCCATGGCGGAACGTGCAAGTTCCGGGCTTGCCGCGCGGCTGGCGATGCTGCTCGATGGCAGCACAGAGCATGCGCTGATCCTGCTGGATGAAGGGGCCGAGGCAGAGGAAGCTGCGCCAGCGGCGCTCACGGAACGTTGCGCCTTTCACGTGGATCTGTCCGAAATTCGCTGGTCCGAGGCCACGCCGCTGATGCCCGCGCCTGCGGATCTGGATGCCGCCCGTGCCCAGATGGCCGCGATACGTCTCAGCGCGGATCACCATGACAGATTGGTCACGCTCGCTGCCGCCTTTGGCATTCACAGCCTGCGCGCGCCACAGCTTGCCGCGAACGCGGCGCGCGCCTTGGCGGCCCTTGACGGGGAAAGAGAGATCACAGACGCTCTGTTGCAAGAGGCAGCGGAGCTGGTTTACCCCTCGCGCGCGACCTGCATCCCGGACACGCAAGAGCCAGACACCGCGCCCGAGCAACCGGACGCACAGCCAGATGAGGCCGGTGAGGCAGGAGAGACCACCCTGACCGACATTCCCCAAGAGCTGCTCATCGAGGCTGTTCGCGCATTGCTGCCGCCAGATTTCCTGACCCGTCTCGAAAGCCGCGCCCGCGCCAAACGCAGCGCCCAAGGCAGCGGTGCAGGGCTCAAACGCGTGGCCAATCGGCAGGGGCGTCCCCTGCCCCCACGGCCCGGTCGCTTAGATGGGCGCGCGCGCATTGATGTGGTGGCCACGCTACGCACCGCCGCGCCGTGGCAGACCTTGCGCAAAAAGGCCCGCGCCAATGCGCCGCGTTTGATCATTCATCCCTCTGATATTCGCCTCAAGCGCTATGAAGAACGCTCTGACCGGCTGGTGATTTTCACGGTGGACGCCTCAGGCTCTGCCGCAATGGCACGCATGGCAGAGGCGAAGGGCGCCGTGGAATTGATGCTGGCCCAGGCCTATGCCAAGCGCGATCAAGTGGCCCTGATCGGGTTTCGCGGGGAGCAGGCCGAGGTGCTGCTGGCGCCGACGCG
>JBCCDT010000120.1:0-12178 GCA_039030635.1 Pseudomonadota bacterium | reverse complement strand
GGCGAGTACAATCAACGCGAAATCATGGCCGATCTGGTGGCACAGCAATATCGCCGCAACGACCAGGGCTTTCAGCGCGGATCGTTCCGGGTGCGCGGGGATAGCCTTGAGATCTGGCCCGCGCATTTGGACGATCGCGCGTGGAAACTGAGCTTTTTTGGTGAAGAACTGGAAGGCATAACCGAGTTTGACCCGCTGACCGGCGCCAAAACGCGCAGCATGGAACAGGTGCGCGTTTACGCCAATTCGCATTATGTGACGCCCAAGCCCACGATGCAGCAGGCCGTGATCAACATCAAAAAAGAGCTGCGCATTCGGCTCGATCAACTGGTGGCGGATGGCAAACTGCTGGAGGCGCAGCGGCTGGAGCAGCGCACGAATTTTGACATTGAAATGCTGGAGGCGACGGGCGTCTGCAACGGCATTGAAAACTATTCCCGCTATTTGACCGGGCGCGCACCGGGCGAGCCGCCGCCTACGCTGTTTGAGTTCATTCCCGACCATGCCATCGTCTTCGCCGATGAAAGCCATGTCAGCGTGCCTCAGATTGGCGGCATGTACCGGGGCGACTATCGCCGCAAGTTCACCCTGGCCGAGCATGGCTTTCGCCTGCCGTCCTGCATGGACAACCGACCGCTGAAGTTTGAGGAATGGGACGCGATGCGCCCGCAATCGGTGTTTGTGTCCGCCACCCCCGCCGCGTGGGAGATTGAGCAATCGGGCGGGGTGTTCACCGAACAGGTGATCCGACCCACAGGCTTGCTCGACCCGGAGGTGGAAATCCGCCCGGTGGATATGCAAGTCGATGATCTGCTCGATGAGATCCGCCGCGTGAATGAACGGGGCCTTCGCACGCTGGTCACCACGCTGACCAAACGTATGGCCGAGGACCTGACAGAATACCTCCATGAACAGGGCATCCGCGTGCGTTACATGCATTCGGATATCGACACGATTGAACGCATTGAGATCCTGCGCGATTTGCGGCTCGGGGCCTTTGACGTGCTGATCGGGATCAACCTTTTGCGTGAGGGCCTCGATATCCCCGAATGCGGCTTGGTGGCTATTCTGGATGCGGACAAAGAAGGGTTTCTGCGCTCTGAAACATCACTGGTGCAGACCATTGGGCGCGCCGCGCGAAATGCCGATGGCCGCGTGATCATGTATGCCGACCGCATGACCGGCTCGATGGAGCGGGCCATCGGCGAGACCAACCGCCGCCGCGCCAAACAGATCGCCTATAACGAAGAGCACGGGATCACGCCGGAGACGGTGAAGAAGAATGTCGAGGACATTCTGGCCGGTCTCTACAAAGGTGACGTGGACATGAACCGCGTCACGGCCAAGGTCGACAAGGTCGCGGCGGGTGGCAACATGCAGGCCCATCTGGACGCGCTGCGCCAGGACATGCGCAAGGCCGCAGAGAACCTGGAATTCGAAGAGGCCGCGCGGTTGCGAGACGAGGTGAAGCGGCTGGAGGCGGTGGACCTCGCCGTGGCCGACGACCCAATGGCGCGGCAATCGGCGGTGGAGGCAGCATCCGAGGCCGCTGTGGGCCGGTCTACAGCGGGGCGTCCGGGTCAGCGGGGTGGGAATGTGAAGCGGCGGAAGCGGTGACCAAGAAATTCTTCGACTACGATGAAGGCTCTCACTTTCTAAGTTGTTTGAACCTTATTGATGCTAATCTACGTGTGACAGAAAAAGACGAGACTAATTTGCGATGGATAATTGTTGGCCTTCACGATGCGTTGTACGCGTTGCTGATTGAAAAATTAGTCAAGACGGATGGGTTTGGAATTTACCCAGATACATTCGAAAAAGAAGTGCGATCGTTTTATTCTAAGGGGCATTCGTCAGGCTCGAGAGAGTACAGGCGACTCAATGAAAGGAGTGTAAAACGTAACATCGCTGGTCTTCCTGAACTTCTTTCACGTGCGAATTTGAAGTCGGGCGCAAAGATCGTTCACACAGGCTTTTCAGCATGCGATCAACCAACTCGAGGCCTCAGCAAACTAAAGCAAATGCGAAATTTCTTCTCTCACCCAAGGCCCGGTCTCAATGCGTATGACAGGACATTCGTGTCAGAAGCGGTCCGTTCAACAATTGAAGTTATTGAAGAGCTACGCGGGCTTTCGAGCAACGCACGACCTCGACATAATTCTGCTGACGCCGAGGTTCTTATGATCTCAATAAGAACAAGAGCTGAAACTTGGTTGGGCGAGGGAGGCGGCTAGGTACATGATTTCCTCACTAGTTGCACTCTTTAAGCGCCTTCGTCAGGCCGTGGCGTGGCGACCCAACAGTTGGTCAGCAGCGCTTTATCGTTACGCCCCGCAGAGCCTCAGAGCAGTACCCTGCAATGTCGATTTCGCCAGGCCCCGGGACGGCCTGACGAAGGCGCGGCGGCTTGCAGCCTTGATTCCGCGCCGGGGCTATAGCCGAACATTCAGTTCATACTAAGTGCCGGGCATGAGGTATCTTCTGCTTTTGGGTCTCATGGCCACCCCTGCCCACGCCTGGGACTTCACCCCAGGCGCGCCGTGCGTGCTCACCCACGACACGCCCCAAGCCCAGATTGAACTGACCTACGATCCCACCGCCCCGCTCTATTCCATCACGATCACGCGGGCCGAGCCCTGGCCCGATGCGTCGAGCTTCGCCATGCGTTTTGACGGGCCTCAGGGCCGCGTCATTGGCACGGATCGTCATCAGTTGAGCCGCGATGGCCGGTCGCTCACCGTGACGGATAAGGGGTTTGGAAACGTGCTGGATGGATTGCAATTCAATCACACCGCCATTGCTGGCAGTGGCGATGTGGAGGTGTCGATCCCCCTGGACGGGGCCTCTGAGCCCGTGGCGGCCTTCCGCGCTTGCGAGGGTACCGCCCTTTCGAGCTGACAAAATAAAGAGGCGACGCAAGCGCCGCCCCTTCCCGTCATTGAAATGACGTCAGAGATTGCCTTTCGACATCTCGCTAGCCAGGTGATCGGCCTGCCGGATCGCCAGTGCCACGATGGTCAGCGTCGGGTTCTCGGCCGCCCCCGTGGTGAACTGAGAGCCGTCTGAGATGAACAGGTTCTCAATGTCATGGGTCTGACCCCACTTGTTGACCACCCCGTCCTGCGCTTTTTCCGACATGCGGTTGGTGCCCAGGTTATGCGTCGACGGATAGGGCGGGGTCGGGAAGGTCCGCGTGGCCCCCACCGCATCATAGATCGCCTGACCTTGGGCATAGGCGTGGTCGCGCATGGCGATGTCATTGGGGTGATCATCGAAATGCACATTGACCACGGGCAGCCCGTGCTGGTCTTTTACATCGTGGTTGAGCGTAACGCGGTTGGTTTCCTGTGGCATGTCTTCGCCCACGATCCACATCCCCGCCATGTTCTCATAGAGATCAAGGGCCGAGGTGAACTCCCGCCCCCAAGCGCCGGGATCAAGGAAGGCCGCCATGAACGGCAGGCCGAGCGAGAGCGTCTCCAACTCATAGCCGCCGACAAACCCTCGGGAAGGGTCATGCCGACTTTCATCGGTGACAATCCCGGCCATGGTCGTGCCGCGCCACATGCGGACCGGCTGATCAAAGACCGCATAGACCGACGCCGTCATGTGCCGCATGTAATTGCGCCCCACCTGGCCCGAGCTGTTGGCCAGACCATCGGGGAACATGCTGGACGCCGAGTTGAGCAGCATCCGCGGGCTTTCAAACGAATTGCCCGCCACACAGACAACGCGCGCTTTCTGCATTTGCAGATTGCCATCGGCATCGTGGTATTCCACGCCCGTGACCTTGCCCGCATCATTGTGCAGAATGCGTGCGACCTGGGCGTTTTCACGCACTTCCAGATTGCCGGTGGCCTCGCCTTCGGGGATGTCGCGATAGGCCGAAGACCATTTCGCGCCCATCTTGCAGCCCTGGAAGCAAAATCCGATCTGCTGGCACATATTGTACTCACCATCAGGTGTGGATTGGATCGCCATACGGCCCGTGCTCACCCCTTCATAGCCAATCGCCTTTGCGCCAGCCTCAAAGACCTTGTAGTTGTTGTTGCCCGGAAGGCCCGGCCGATCGCCCGTGCGCGTAACCAAAAGCTTTTCTTCGGCCTTAGTGTACCACGGATCCATCTCAGCGGCGTCAATCGGCCAGTCGAGCAAGGACGCACCCTGTACGTTGCCGTATGTTGTCGCGGCCTTCCATTCATGCTCTTGGAACCGCAGGCTCGCGCCCGCCCAGTGGGTGGTCGCCCCGCCCACGGCCTTCACGATCCAGGCCGGAAGTCCGGCAAAATCCTGGCTCACGCGCCAATCGCCGGACGTGGTGCGCGGATCAAGCCAGGCCAGCTGTCCAAAGCTTGCCCATTCGTCATTGAGGTAATCCTCAGGCAGGTGTCGCCCGCCGGCCTCAAGGGCCACAACACTCACGCCTTTTTGCGCAAGTTCATTCGCCAAAACACCGCCGCCCGCGCCGGTGCCGATTACGACAACAACACTGTCGTCGGAAAGTTCAAAAGGTGCCGTCATGGTGCCATCCTCCCCTTATAGCCAGTTGATGTCGTCAAAGCCGCGGTCGATATACCCGCCAAACTCATACGACGCGCCTTCGTAGCCAAAGAGCGGCCACACGGCTTTTTGGTTATAAAGGCCCGTCACTAGGCCACCGCGGATCTGTTGAAAGAACGGGTTGTCCTCCATGGCGCGCAAAATATCCACGCGGTCACGTTCCCACCCCATGGCGAGATAGCTTGCGTGCCCTTTGCCTTGCGCCATAGCATCCAGCGCGGCAACCCCGGCTTCAATCCCTTCGGCGGCTTCGGCCGTGTCATAGCCTTTGACCGCGATGGCATAATATTCATCCGCCACGTGATCATGCGGGTAGATATCGCGCGCCATCTGCACCAGCGACGCCATAGTTTCGGGTTTGAGATTGGTCGTTTGCATCGCCCAAGCGCCATTGGGCGCGGCCATGAAACCGGCCCCCACCACGAATGAGGCGCCCGCCGCCGTCGCACGCGACAGCAATTGGCGCCGTGTCAGCCCTTTCGGGCCCGTTGGTTCGGACATCTGTGTTCCTCCCTTTGATGTCATTTGAAGCGGCCCCCCCGCTCCAGCACTTCGATCTCGTAACCATCCGGATCCTGCACAAAGAAGAACCGGGCCACGATCTCACCGGCCGGGGCAAATTCCACGAGTTTGCGAGGGTTCAAGCCCTCGGCCTCAAACCGCGCGTGTTCTGCGTCGAGATCGTCAACGGACACCGCGAAATGGCCGTAGCCATTGCCCAGGTCATAGGCCTCCTCCTGGCCCTTGTTGATCGTCAGTTCGAGTTCAAACTCGCTCTCGGAATTGCTGAGATAGACCAGCGTGAAATTTGGAAAATCCAGACGATCGGCCACGTCGAGGCCGAAGGCTGCTTTGTAAAAGGCAACAGACCGCGCCTCATCCAAAACACGGATCATCGAATGAATTGATTTGGCCATAGCTCTCCCCGTTGGATTTTCTTTCCGTAGGAACAGCTTAGGTGCCTGAAAACTGGGCCGGGTAGTATTCCCTTACGACGCGGGTTTTACTCCGCCGCCATGGGGGTATCGGCGCGGTCCGCCTGAAGATCCAGATACCTCAGACAGGTACACCGCAAGAGCGAGGTAAAGTTGCCCGGCTCGCCGTAGCGCTCCAACACTTCCTGATGCAGCGTCGAAATGAACTGTGGTGTTGTGGTGTCTTCCCCCGCCGCGATCTCATCAATGATGGCCCAAAACGCGTTTTCCAACCGGATGCTCGTGCTTTGCCCGTTCAGTCGAAGATGGCGAGTATGACATTCGTAGCGTGCCGGGTCTTGCCCTGCAAAAATCTCACACATGGCTGTGTCCTCCCATGAGAGAAGCCTAGCGCGATAAGATTGTTTCACGAAGCGTTATTTTTGCGCAGGATTGTTTTGCGGCCTGAAGCGTATGGCGCGCAATCAAGGCTTGATGCCGCCGCGCTTCGTCAGGCCCCACCCAGGGCATGTCGAAATTGGCAGCGCAGCGCGTTGCACGACGACACTGCGCTACGTGACGATAAAGTGCCTTAGACGGGCGCAGGATCGCCACGCCGGGGCCTGACAAATCGCGGCTCAGGTTCGCGGGTCAGTACACATCCCGGACATAGCGCTTTTCACGCTTGAGCCCGTTCACATACTCCACCGCGCCCTCTTCCGAGAGGCCACCATGCTCGGCCACCACCTGATGCAGCGCTTTGTCCACATCCTTGGCCATCCGCGTGGCATCGCCGCAGACATAGAAATGCCCGCCCTCTTCGAGCTGCGCGAATAGATCCTTGCCGTTCTCGATCATGCGATGCTGGACATAGATCTTCTCACTCTGGTCGCGCGAAAACGCCAGATCGAGGCGCGTCAGCAGGCCTGAGTCACTGAACGCGCGCACTTCGTCTTGGTAAATGAAATCACTCGCCCTGTGCTGATCGCCAAAGAAGAGCCAGTTCATCCCCTCTGCACCACGCGCCTGACGTTCCTCAAGGAAAGCCCGGAAGGGGGCCACACCTGTGCCAGGTCCGACCATGATCATCGGGCGGTCATTGTCCTCTGGCACGCGAAACGCTTTGTTCGGCGTCATGAAAATGCCCGCCTGCGCCCCCTCGGGCACGTGATCGGCCAAGAAGGTGGACGCGACGCCGCGATGCGGGCGACCCTCATACATCCAGCGTACGGCGGCCACGGTCAGGTGCACCTCACCGGGATGGGCATTGGGGCTGGACGAAATGGAATAGGCGCGGTGCTGCAGCGGCTTGAGCCATCCTACGATCTGCGCGGGATCCAGCTCCAACTCAGGATCGAGGTTCAGCAGGTCCAGCGCGTCTTTGCCCCAAAGGTAATTTTCCAACGCTTCCTTGTCGCCATGCTCCACCACATGGGTCAGTTCCGGCTCTTTCATCACCCCTTCGAGGCCCCGGATCAACTCCCGCGAGGGTGTCATGATCTCAAGACCGGTCGACAAAAGCTGACCCAGCGGCACGTCATGGCCATCGACCACGGTGTCCGCATCCACACCCAACCGCTTGAGCCACATCTCCACCAGGTCCGGCGCATTGACGGGCATCACACCGAGCGCGTCACCGGCCTCATAGGTCATGCCACTATCGCCCAGGTCAAAGGCGATGTGCCTGATTTCCTTGGCAGATTTCGCACCTGACAGCACGCGATTGTCCAGCATGGTCGACACGTAAGGGTTCTTGCGGTTCCACTTGGATTTCTCCGCCCGCTTGGGCGCATCGACGGGCACAACCGCCGCGCCACCCTCTGCTTGCGGGATCGCCTCAGCAATCCAGGCCTCAGCGGCATCCTCATAATCCACGTCACAATCAACGCGTGCGAGCATGCGTTTCGCGCCCAATTGTTCAAGCCGCGTATCCAGCAGCTTCCCGGCCTGGCAGAACTCATCATAGCTCGTGTCGCCAAGCGCCAGCACGCCGTAATTGAGGTTCTCCAAACGCGGAGCAGTGGACGCGGTCAACGCTTCCCAGAAAAGCTCCGCATTGTCGGGCATTTCGCCCTCGCCATAGGTGGACACGACGACAATCAGATCTTCCATCGCAGCCAGCTGATCCATCTCGATCTCATCCAGCTCCGCCACGCGGGGCGCATAGCCTTTGGTCCGTGCCAGGGCCGCTGCATCCTCGGCCAGTGCCTCGGCATTGCCGGTCTGCGTACCAAAGAGGATGTCGAGCGGCTTGGCCGCCACTTCCGCAGGTGCGGCCGCCTTCACCATCGCCAGCTGCGAATTCAGCCCGGCCAGAAACCCACCAATCCACGCTTTTTGATCGCCCGAAAACGGCGCGTCCTCAGGGAAGTGAGGCAGCTTTTGCCCCGATTGATCCAGCTTCATATCCATCGCTTACTCCGCCGCGTGTCGCGAGGCCACATCGGGCACCGCATGTTGGGCAAATAGCGCATCAAAGCTCGGGATGTCACCAAGCGCGGCCCGGTTCTTCGCGTTCTGATGCAGGATCCACGCGTAGGTGCCAGGGCTGTCCATGCTGAGAATATTGCGCAAAGACAGCGCGCGCTTGAAGTCATCGAGCCGCTTGTTGGCCACCAAAGTGGCGAGGCCTGCGTCATCATAGCTGTCCACGGCCTTGCGCGCGTGTTTGGCCAACGCAGCCATCAGCGCGAAATCTTCGGTCAGGATCAGATTGCGAGCAGCCTTGTCGCGTTCAAGCTTGGACGCCCCGCCGCGTTTCTCGGCCAGCACCTGCGCCTGTTCCAGAACGGTGTAGCTGTTGAGGAGGCGATACATCTCTTCGGTGTCACGATCGCCATAGCCCGGCGTCTTGCCGCTGTGCACCGGCTTGCCGCGCTTCCACGCGGCCTTCACCTGTGCGATCTGATGGGCGGCGAGTGCTGTGGCCAGCTCTTCCACCAGCTCCTTGCGCGACCGCGCGGCGAGGATTTCATCGGCATCCTGATACTGCAGCAGTGCCTTGGGCATGATCCACGCCATATGGCCCCGCGTCGCGTCCCAATCGGCCAGCAATGCTTCGGCCTTGGGAGAGCCAGTCGCCTCGAAATGCCACTCCAACAGCTGTTTGATCGCATCTTCATGGATGTCAGATTCGGGCGACCCATCGCCCAGCATGCCCATGAAGACAGAGTCGTGGCTGATCATCTCCGGCAGCTTGCCTTCGGGGTCATATTGATAAGCAAACCCGCCAGACATCCCATTGCCATAACCCGTGGAGAACCCACCGAGGTTCAACAGCGCACCGTTCGTCATGTATTCGGCGCAGAAATCGCCGACGCCTTCGACCACGGCCGTGGCGCCCGAATTGCGCACCGCAAAGCGGTCGCCCGCCTGACCTTGGATAAAGGTCCGGCCCCCTGTTGCCCCGAAAAGCGCGAAGTTCCCGATGAGCACGTTTTCCCCGTGCCCGTCGCCGCCGCCTTCGGGCGCACGCACGATGATCTCACCGCCAGAGGCGCCTTTGCCGACGCCATCGTTGCAGGTGCCGGTATGCTCAATGACCATGCCATCATTGCAAAACGCGCCAAAGCTTTGCCCGGCAGAGCCTTGGGTGACGACCTTAACGGTCCGCATGTCCAAATATCGCCGCCCGCGCACATCCTCGAACGCGGCTTTGGGCAAGGTCTCAAGCGTGTGGTTCAGCATCCGCTCCAGATCCACGCTCAACTGACCGCCGACCGTCTTGTTGCGGTTGTTAAGAGGTGCATTGGGACGCAGCTCAATCGCCGTTTCACCACCCTCAATCACACGCGCCTGCACCTGTTCCAACAGGGCATCATCCACCGCAAAATCGCGTTCCAGATAGATCGGATCCTCGACCTTGTTCTCCGGCACATGGGTCAGCATCGCGCGCAGGTTCAGCTTGCCCACATTGGCCGGGTGATCCAGCAGATGCAGCAAATCCGCCCGCCCGCGTGCCTCATCAAGAGAGCGCAGGCCCAGCGTGGCCAGAATCTCGCGCACCTCGTGGGAAATGTTCAGCAAATACTGCGCCAACGCGCGAGGATCGCCGTCAAACGCCTCCGGGTTGGTCGTCAGACCCGCCGGGCACTTGATGTTGCAGTTCTTCGCCATCACGCATTTCAGCATCATGAGCGCGGTGGTGCCAAATTCAAAACTGTCGCCGCCCAGAAGCGAGGCTTTCACCACGTCCGATCCCGTCTGCATCGCACCTGAAC
Source organism: Pseudomonadota bacterium (assembly GCA_039030635.1). GTDB lineage: Bacteria > Pseudomonadota > Alphaproteobacteria > Rhodobacterales > Rhodobacteraceae > Roseovarius. The sequence goes on along the minus strand of JBCCDT010000120.1, from coordinate 2,484 downwards.
AGCGCAGATGGACCTTCTGACGGATGCCATTGGCACAGAGCGCCTGATGCACCTCAGCAATACCAATTTCAGCCGCGCGTCCGGTATATTTGAGCGACGTTACAGAGGCCGCACCCGTCCCGCCGGTTCCGCCCGCGACATTGATCAGGTCCGCACCCGCCTTGGCCACGCCCACGGCAATCGTCCCGATGCCCTCAGAACTGACCAGCTTCACGATCACGCGGACGCGTGCTGCTTTGCAGTCATGGATCAACTGAGCAAGGTCTTCGATCGAATAGGTGTCGTGATGCGGCGGCGGGCTGACCAGTTCCACACCCGGCGTCCCACCCCGTGCGGCGGCAATCTCGACCGTCACCTTGGGCGCGGGCAGCTGACCACCCTCACCCGGTTTCGCGCCTTGCCCGATCTTGATTTCAAGCTCTTCGAGGTTGGGATCGGCCAGATAACCCGCCCAAACGCCAAACCGGCCTGAGGCAAATTGCTTGATCCGGCTGGCACGAATGGTGCCGTAGCGCGAGATATGCTCGCCCCCCTCGCCCGAGTTGGACATGCCGCCGACCATATTGGTGCCATGGGCCACACTTTCATGGGCCGTGGCCACCAGCGCGCCGTGCGACATCGCGCCTGACGCCATGCGCGGCGTAATCTCAGAGGCCGGTTGCACCTTTTCAATTTCAATCCGCTGCGGCGCGGACCGCAGGCGCGACACATAATCCAGCGCCATGCCTTTCACCGCGAGTTTGAGCGCGCCACGGGTGACATAATGCCCTTCCATATCCGCGCCAAAGCGTTCCACGAGCGATTGCGCTAGCGCATCAAGACGGCCCAGATCCTGCGCCTTGGGCCCGGTGAGCCGCAACAAATACTCATTGTTGCCAAGGTCTTCCACGTCGAGACCGCGAATGACGAAATCATTGTTGCCTGCGCGATTAAACAGCATCATCTCGCGCTTAATGTCTTCGACCTTGTCGAGGAACGTGATGTCTGCCGGGAAATCCAACACATCGCGCAACGCAGCCGGGCGGCGGTGGCGCTCTTCGGCCATCATCTTGGAAAAGTCGCGATAGCCTGGCGTGATCTCAAACCCGTCGATCTGGTCTTTGCTCAGCTTTTCAAACGATGTGTTCACATAGCCCGCGTCATCAATGCCAAACGCATCGTCCATCTGGCGCAGCGTCAGCAGGCGGAAGGGGTCGGTCTCGCCTTCGGCCTCGGCAAAGCTGATCGGCTCTTCGGTCAGGTCGACGAACCCCCGAACAGCGGTCGTTCCATAGCTGTGACCCGACCCTTCTGAGCGTTCCTTGAATAGGCCCAGGATCGGAATGTCCTTTTCGCTCTCGACGGTCAGCGCGCGTTCGTGCCAATCGGCCACGGATTGCGCGACCACGCCAAAGCGCACGCCACCCACAGGCGTCTTCATGTTGGGCAGATATTTGGCAAAGACCGGATCATTCGTATCCAGGAAGTTCGGTTCAAAGAACTCGCCGCCGGAATAGCTTTCGACCGTGCACAGCCCGACCTTACCCATCGTCTTCATCAGCGCCTTCTCAGCCGCTTTCTGGAACTTGGAGTAATGCTCAAACGCCTTGTCGCCAAAAAGCTCTTCGGCGCGCAGACGCACGGCCAGCGGGTAGACAGCAGAGCCGCCAAAGCCCAGCGCGCAGGCAATGTGATGCGAGCTTGAGATTTGCCCGCTTTCGACAACCAGCGACACTTTGAGGCGCAGCCCCTCTTCGATCAGGCGTTGATTGATCGCCGACACCGCCAGCGTCATCGGCAAAGGCGCCCGTGTGCGCGCCACATGCCGGTCGGTCAGGATGGCAATTCCACCCTTTTCACGCGCAAATTCAACGACTTGCCCGGCGACTTCGTCAATGGCCTCGACCAGGGCACGTTCATTCGCCGGGCCGTCGCCGTATACGGGCTCGTACAAGACATCAAAACGATCCCAAGGCGTTTCTGTCTGCGCCTTGATCTTGAGCATGTCCGACATGCGCAGCACGGGCGAGTTGACAACGATCTGTTTGGAGCGCGACTGCCCCAGATAGGGCTTTTCCCCCAGCGCCACGCGCAAGGTCATGCCATCCGCCTCACGAATGGAATCCAAGGGCGGGTTCGTCACCTGGGCAAACCGTTGGCTGAAATACTTCGCCACGCCGCCTTCGTTGTCCGAGAGCGCGTTGATCGCGTTGCCGTACCCCATGGCCGAGACCTTTTCGACCCCGGTCTGCAGCATCGGATCCATCAGGAACTTAAAGCTCTCCTGATTGTGCGTGTAGGCCACGTAGCGCGCAGGCGTTTCCATGTCGCCCAGATACCGCGTCGCCGCGAGCTTGGGATCTTCATCGGCAGAGGGCAGATCGCTGATATTGACCTGCGCGGCCTGCACCAGCGCGGCGTAGTCTTCCTTCGCCGCCAGCATTTCCAGCGCCTCGGTGGTCTCATAGGTCTTCTTTTCGAGGTGATTGTAGTAAATCATCCCGC